>JBBRGI010000185.1:0-7353 GCA_038240855.1 Bacteroidales bacterium
TGCTTACCAGGTAAATAGCACCTGGGGCCCTAGTGGTGAATTGTCGTATAACCTGCAAACCGGATTTGATTATGCGCGCGATTTTGGTAAAAACAACATTACGGGGTTGGTTCGTTTTACCCGCAGGCAGACTGAAATTAATAACGCTGCCGATGCTCCTTTTTGTTACCAGGGTGTGGTTTCCCGGCTTACCTATAATTACGACAACAAATATTTACTCGAAGGAAGTGTTGCCTATAACGGTTCTGAAAATTTCCCCAAAGGGAAACGTTACGGGTTATTCCCATCCGGATCAATCGGGTATATCCTCTCCAACGAAACCTTCTTTAAGGAGAATATCTCCTTTATGAACTTTTTAAAAGTCAGAGGATCTGTGGGTCTGGTTGGTAATGACAAATTTCCTGGCGGAACGGCACGTTACCTTTATCTGGATGAATATTCTGTTTCCGCAGCAACGCTGAACTGGGATAAAATGACCCATTCAAAACCAGGAAATGCCTATTATTTCGGACAACCGAATGCTCCTTCCAAATACGAAGTAATGGCCCATAACAGGATCGGTAACCCTGATATTACCTGGGAGACCGGATTGAAGGCCGATATTGGTATCGAGACCGGATTTTTTAAAGACAGAATCAAATTGACAGCGGATTACTTCTACGAAAAACGGAGTGATATTTTGATGGATCCACGAGGTCGTTTGACTTCTTACGGCGAAGACTATCCCAAATTAAACAAAGGGATTGTTCAAAACCAGGGGTATGAACTTGAATTGGATATGCAAAACAAATTTGGTGAATTTACCATAGGTTTGATGGCCTCTGTTTCGCACAGTGCAAACAAGGTGCTTGAAGCTGATGATCCAGCCGGGATTCCGGATTATCAAAAGTTAGCCGGTAAAAGGGTTGGCCAGTTTTTTGGTTTCGAGACAGCAGGTTTCTACAATACACAACAAGAGGTGGATGACAGTAATAACCAGGTCGTAGGTGCCTGGCCAAAAAATATGATGGCGAAAGTAGTTCCGGGTGATCTCAAGTTCATCGATTATAACAAAGATGGTATAATCAACTCGATGGATAAACATCCAATCCTGACCAGTAACCTGCCCGAGTATAACTACAGCTTTACACCCACGATTTCGTATAAAAATTTCACCCTTCTGGTAATGTTCCAGGGAACCATGAAGTCGATGAGCGATTACCTGATGACTTACAATTACTTCAGTTTTATGCAGGATTCCTGGACACCCGAAAACGTAGCTGCCGGCAAGACAATTGTATGGCCAGCTCTTCGCGACGACTGGAATGGCCCGAGTATCGCACCTGCTTACAGCAATGACTTTGTGATTAAGTCCAATGATTATCTCAAACTTCGGAACCTGGAATTTTCGTACCAGGTACCGGTTGCATTTGCAAAGAGACTATCCATGAACGCTATCCGGCTCTATATTTCGGGACAGAATTTAGCCACATGGAGTAGTTTTAAAGATTTTTATGATGTTGATCCTGAGGTTTATATTGGTGCTACCGGAGGTTCCCAAACTACCAAGCGGGAGTATGCCTATCCATTGGCAAGAACCATCAACTTCGGTGTGAATGTTCAGTTTTAACCATTGAAATTAAAATGAATATGAAAAATATAATTCTATTTTTAGGGGTTATAACCTCTTTGATCTGTTATACCTCGTGTGAAAAAGATTTTTTGCAGCGCGATGCAGGTGTTGCCATTGACCTGCAAAAGGTTTTTTCTGATCCTGTCTTAGCCGCTAAGTTCGGGGATGAATCTTACAATTATCTCTGGACTGATTTTGTTTCTATTGGCGTCAACCCGGCAAATAATTCTGTAGGATCGGGTACGACACGGGTCAACTGGTACTTCTCGGACGAATGTATAGAATCAAGAAATAACTCGTTGCAGGCGCTGTATATAATGAGAGGAATCTATTTGGAAGATAACACATTGGCTTTAACCACGAGTGAAAAGTATTCTGAAATTTCCGGTAGCTGGCAACGTGCCTACCAGGGTATCCGCAATACATCGCGGATGCTCGAAGAGATGGATAAGGTGCCATGGACGCCGGAGCAATCCCCTGAACGCATCAAAGGAGAGCAACACTTTATCCGCGCTTTTATGTATTTTGAGTTGATTAAACGGTACGGAGGCGTTCCAATTATTGAAAAAGTTTTAAATACAACCGACAATGCCGATCTGCCACGTAATACCTACCAGCAATGTGTGGATTATATCCTGGCCGATTTAATCAAGGCAGAACCATTGTTGCCGTTTGAGCATGATGCCAACGCTTATGGCCGCGCCACCAAGGGCGCAGTGAAGGCTTTGCGCTCGCGCCTGTTACTCTACGCTGCAAGTTACCGGGATAATCCTGCGAGTGACAAAACCAAATGGGCTACTGCAGCCACAGCGGCAAAGGATATGATTGACAATATGAAAGATCGTTATCCGTTAGAGCCTAACTATTCCAATATATTGAAATATGCGTTAAAAAGTGAGTATGTTTTATGTATGCCCAAGGCCCAGCGCAGGTTATATGATGATTTATTGTTTGTGGTAGCTCCCAGCGTCAACAATAGGGGAGGTCTGTTTGGTAATGCTATCCCAACCCAAACGCATGTAAACAAGTATGAGATGGCCAACGGAAAGCCCATCACAGATCCCACATCGGGTTATGATCCTCTGAATCCTTATGTTGGAAGAGATCCCCGCTTTTATGAAAACATTCTCTATAACGGAGCTCAATGGGGAAGCAGACCCATTCAAACCTGGCAATCAGAAGATGGCAGCAGCACTGGCGCTGATATGATGATCGGAGTTGCGTTTCCGGGTTCCTATTTTATCAGAAAATTGTGGCCGGTTGAGAGTCAGGTGGGTGGAAGCAGCCAGTTTGTGCATTTTCCTGTTTTCCGAATGACAGAAATTCTTCTAAACTATGCAGAGGCACATAACGAAGCAGTCGGACCAGATGCATCTGTCTATGATGCCGTTAACCAAATTCGTCGCCGGGCTAAAAATGCGTCCGGGGTTGCAATGCCCGATCTGCCTGCCGGACTTACACAAGTTCAGATGCGGGAGCGTATCCGCAACGAGCGTGCTGTTGAGCTGGCCTTCGAAAACGGCCGTTGGTTCGATATTATGCGTTGGGGAATTGGTAAAGACATCCTGAATGGTCCTGCCAGACAAATGAAAATAATCAAAAAAACGGATGGCACCTTCAGCTATTCAGAATTTGATATGCCACTGGGATTCGATCATACCTTTGTTGAAAAGCAAAACTATTATCCGATTCCACTCGGTGAAATTCAAAAAAGTAATAACATTTTGAAGCAAAATCCGGGTTGGGAGATTAACTAATTCTATCGGCTGATAAGTAATCAATATTAAAACAGAATAAGATGAATGTAAAGCTATATATATATTCCATTTTGCTGCTTGCAGGAGTGATGATTCCATCATTGACTCTAAATGCACAGGGAGAGGCTTCCACGAGCACAATAACGGGTGTTGTAGTGGATAGTGACAATCGTCCTGTTGCTGACGTGATAGTCAGTATACAGGAGGAGAGAAGCGAGGTAGTCACCGGCAGAGACGGAAAATTTACCATTGTTTGCAACGACAAACGAAAAGATTTGCTGGTATTTGAGAAAATGGGTTTTGCCCATTTGGAAATGATTGCTGAGGAGGCAAAATCCAGTATCATCCTTGAGCGTACATCCGTGGAAATGGGTATTGAAGATGATGTTCATATTCCGTTCGGTATACGCAAGAAACGCGTTATCACCGGTGCTATTGGTACGTTGGATATGGACAAATTGCCACATAACCTTACAGGTTCTCTTTCAAACTACCTGATGGGCCGACTGCCGGGTTTGTATGTTTCAGATGCAGGTAATGTACCTGGGAATAACGATAGTTACCTGTTAACTAGGGGATTGGATGCCTACTCAATATACGGAGGTAGTCGTTCAGTGTCTCCGATGTTGCTGTTAGACGGCGCTGAACGTCCTTTTTCGGAGTTGGATGCGCAGGAAATAGAATCAATCACTGTGTTGAAAGATGCAGCGGCAACTTCCTGGTACGGTGTTCGTGGGGGCAATGGTGTGGTTCTTGTCACGACCAAACGCGGAAATGCCAATAAATCGCAAATTACTTTCGATGCCTCCAATATCTGGCAGGTCCCCGAACTTGCACCAAAAATAACTGACTCTTATTCGGCTGCTACCCTGATCAACCAGGCATTGGCCAATGAAGGTGCAGCACCACGATTTAATCAGACACAATTAGACGGTTTTCAGTCGGGTTCAGATATGTATCTTTACCCCAACAACAACTTGCCTGCTCAGCTTCTGAAAAGCGCTGCACTCAGCCAACGTTTTGTGCTGACCGCATCGGGGGGAAATAAAATTGCCAAATATTATGCTTTGGGCAGCTACTATAACCAGGGCGGATTATTTGCGGGAACTAAACAGAAAGAGTATGACTCCAATATGGATTATAAACGTTATAATTTCCGTGGTAATGTGGATGTGGCGGTAACCAAAGATCTGGCGGTAAGCATGGACTTTAGTGGTCGCCACGAAGACCTTCGTCAGCCTGGGGCAGGATGGCCAACAGTATATAACAACATTATGGAGACGCCTGCCTTTGCTTATCCGTTGGTCAATCCAAACGGCTCATATGGCGGTACCAGTACTTTCCAGCAGAACCCATTGGCGCAGTTGCAAAAAACCGGTTTTCAATCCAGTGTTACCCGCAGGTTATTGATGAACCTATCGGTAAAGTATAAAATGGATGCCCTGTTACCAGGTTTGTCGGCCAACGCATTTACTTCATACGATATTTACCAGGATTATACTTCAGGCAAAACAGAGGGTTTCCAGGTGTATGCCTATGACCCCACCCAGCCGGAAGCAATACAATATACACGATATGGTGTTGAATCCCGTTTGGTTTATAGGTCAACCGGTTGGAGTAATTATAACCGTAATGTCGAGTTCTGGGGCGGATTTGATTTTGACCGCACATTAGGTGACCATCAGGTAAATCTCTCGACCAAATACCAGCAGGGAATGCTTTCCGTAGCTTATATTTATCCGCGTAAATTTCAGGGTATTTCTGCCAGGGCTTCCTACGGATATAAAAATAAATATCTGGCTGAAGTTGTAAGCAGTTACAACGGAACGGAGGCTTTTATGAAGGGTAAACGCTTCGGGTTTTTTCCTGCCGTCTCTGCCGGATGGGTGCTCACTGAAGAGGATTTTCTGAAAGAATCGTCATTAATCAATTACCTGAAAATCAGGGGCTCGGTTGGCTCAGTGGGTTACAAGGGGATGGATGAATTTTTAACTTACGATCGGCTATTTCCATACGAAGATCGTTACATGCCCTGGGGTGGTGGTTTCCCTTTTGGAACCGGTTTTTCCGGAGGTCCGCAAACCTCACCTCTCAACTACCCGAACGAAAATATCACCTGGGAGAAGGTATTAAAGAAAAATGTGGGCATCGACATGCAGTTTTTCAACCGTTCGCTAGCGATAACCGCCGATGTATTTCAGGAAGATCGTACCCAAATCCTGACCACATCTTTGATTCCATCAGTGCTTGGTCGCGGTACCTTTCCGATGAACGATGGCGCTGCCCAATTTAAGGGGGGTGAAGGATCTGTCAATTTTTCGAAAAAGGTTGGTGATATCAGCTTCTCAGTTTACGGCAACTATACCTTTTCGGAAAACAAATTAATCGCCATGAACGAAGATGCCGGAACACCTGAATATCAAAAGCAGGTGGGGCGGTCGTTAAATGCCGTTTACCAATACCAGGCGCTGGGTCTGTTCCAAAGCCAGGAGGAAATCAATAATAGTCCGGTCCAACAGTTTGGACGTAAAGTGTTTCCAGGCGATATCAAATACAGGGATATCAACAATGACAATATTATCAACAATTTAGATGCTGTTCGTTCTGATGATCTGGTTAATTTTCCTACCTCCTTCTTTGGCTTTGGAGGGATGATCAAATATGCCGGTTTTGATTTTTCTTTTCATTTCTATGGTAATATGGGAAGTACAGGGAGCTTTTCAGGCATCATTAACCGTGGCAATAACAACAACGGCTATATTACACAGTACAGTAGTGAGGCCTGGACTTCAACCAATACAAACGCTAAGTTTCCCCGGTTGTCAATCGGCGAACGTGCAAATAACACGCAGGGATCCACCTTTTGGAATCGCTCCGGCGATGAGTTGCGCCTGAAAAATGCAGAGTTGGGCTATTCCCTCTCAAAAACAGCAGCCCGGGCGATCTTCCTTAACAGTTGCAGGATTTATGTAAGTGGGATGGACCTCCTGCGCTTTGACCATTGTGAAGGTCTTTACGGTTCAGGAATAGGCGGATTACCCTGGATGCAATCCTATTCAATGGGTGTAAATATTAAATTCTAACTCATACTAAAATACAGATAATGAAAACAAATATAAAACTGGGATTACTTTCCTTTGTTTTGCTGGGACTTGGACTCACCGGATGTGACTACCTGGACAATCCTTTCCGGAATGAAACCATTTCTGAAGATAATATCTGGACACAGAGAGACCGGATAAAAGGGGTATCGAGCATTGCCTATACAGTTTTAAACAGGGATATGTTTAACCCCATTGACGGGAATGGTGCCATGATGTCGCAGGCAAGTGATGAAGCAGTCAACTCCAATACAAACTCGTCTGTTCAAAATTTCACCAATGGAGTCTGGAGCCCAACCCGTACGATGGACGATGTCTATAGTAATATGTATCGCGGAATTCGGTTTTGCAACTATACCTTTGAGAACCTGGACAAGGGGAAGGCGTTTATTTTGCCCATCAATGCAACATACGTAAACGTCGATTCCACTATTGTTCGTTACAAGGCGGAAAACTACTTCCTGCGTGCCTACTTCTACTCTGAATTGCTAAAGAGATATGGGGGAGTTCCTATTGTGCCTCAAGTGTTGAGTCCCTCTGATGATTTGAATTTGCCAAGAAATTCATTTGATGAGGTGGTCAATCAGGTTGTAAAGGATTGTGATAAAGCGATGATATCGTTACCCAAGACCATGCGCAACTGGATGGATGCCAATGAAAATAAGGAGCGGGGTCGTGTTGCACAATCCAGTGCACTGGCATTGAAATCGCGCGTGTTATTACTGGCCGCAAGTCCTCTTTGGAATAGCACGGGCGAAACAGCCAAATGGCAGAAAGCAGCAGATGCAGCTAAAGCCTGTATCGTTTTGGCTGAAGCAAATGCCGGCAACCTGGATTTGATGACATGGGCAGATTTGACAGCAGATAAATTGTATACTGCAAA
>JBBRGI010000186.1:0-7351 GCA_038240855.1 Bacteroidales bacterium
CTTGTCCTGAAATAGGTTTACAGAAAAAGTAAACTAAAATCAGGATTATGAAGACAAAAGTAAACTGTTTTCCGGATGAATTAAAGTTAAAGGTTGTTTTGGAGTATTTGAGTACAGATGTGAGCCAGCAAGAGCTCAAGACGAAGTACTCAATCAAAGATAAAACAGTAATTGCTCATCACCCTGATGGGGTGGAATTTCAATAACCCAAGGTAAATGATCCGTCAGCCGACAAAGAATGAAACCAGGGGCAAGAATTAATCAATTAAGCATTAAATTATGCAACGATATTTTATTCAACTTTCATACGATGGCACCGACTACCACGGGTGGCAGATTCAACCCAATGGTATATCAGTACAGGAAACGGTTGAAAAAGCGATGTCCGTGGTGGCCCGAGAGAAAATTTTGGTAACAGGTGCAGGGCGTACCGATGCCGGAGTGCATGCCTCGTTTTATGTGGCTCACTTTGACGCAGAAGATCACCGGCTTGATACTGAAAAGATTCTTCACAGTATTAATTGTCTTTTACCTTCCGATATTGCTATCCAGTCTGTTTTTAAAGTTCATTCAGATGCTCATGCCCGGTTTGATGCATTCAGCCGGACTTATAACTATTACATAGGTAAAAAGAAAAATCCGTTTTCAAGACGATATGCGGCAAAGGAAGCCAGGAGTCCTGAAATTGAGATAATGAATGAAGCTGCTAGTAAATTATTTGATTACCAAGATTTCACGAGTTTTAGCAAACTAGGCACAGATGTAAAAACCAATAATTGTAAAGTAAGCCTGGCTCAATGGAAAGATGAGGGCAACAGGATTGTTTTTACCATCCGTGCCAATCGGTTTTTACGAAATATGGTAAGGGCCATTGTGGGTACCTTACTGGAAGTTGGTTTTCGCAAAATGTCTGTTGATGATTTCTGCAAAATTATTGAGGCACATGATCGTTGCGGCGCAGGAGCCAGTGCAGATGCAAAAGGATTGTTTTTAACAGACATCGGGTATTCCGAAAATCTTTCACAAGGATTGATCAGGCTGGTAAATGATCCGAATGGGTCCGACTTCGGTTAAACTTTTAGTTTGAAATTTATTATTTCCGGTTCCATATCTCCCAGGAGGCAATCGCTTGTATATGAAGCATCTCCAGGCCGTTTTTAATTGTTGCCCCCTGCTGTTTTCCTGTTTTCAAAAACTCTGTGGTCTCAGGATTATAAACCAGATCGTATAATAAATGTTTTGGGGTAACAAATTCAAAAGGGATGGCCGGACAACCTTCAACAGCCGGATACGCCCCAATGGGGGTTGTGTTTACAATTATTTTATAATTATCCATAACGTCTTCATCCAGATCGCTGTAGGATAATTCCCCTTTCTCTTCAGGATTTCTGGAAACTAAAATTGAATCAATTCCGAGATTTGTTAAGGCTTTGATTACTGCTTTGGATGCCCCTCCGGTTCCGAGTACCACTGCTTTGTGGTGGTATGTTTTAATCAATGGTCGGATTGAATCCTGAAATCCCTGTATGTCAGTGTTATAGCCGTATAGTGTAAAATTCTTGCCCGACCGTTGAATACGAATGGTATTAACTGCATGAATTTCGGCTGCAGCCGGATCAATAAAATCAATTAATTTGATAACCTGTTCTTTGTAGGGAATAGTCACATTGAGTCCAACAAGATCAGGGTGTGCCACAATTACTTGCGACAGCAGGGAGATATTTTCAATTTCAAAATTGAGATATTCCGCATCAATACCTTCGTTCGAGAATTTTTCGGTAAAAAATTTTCGCGAAAAAGAGTGTGAAAGTGGATACCCGATCAAGCCGTATACACGTTTCATTTACCAGTCGTTATTATTCAGGTCAAACTTGCCGATCATTTTTTTTATCCAGCGCTTCGATTGCAGTCCCGGAAAATCGAGTAAGAAATCGGGATGCAGCGAGAAGTCAAGTATGAGCGCTTTTTCGAGATAGATTTTGGCCAGTTGTGCATTCCCATTTTCTGTTAGGTATCCTGTAAGTTTATACGTTAAAGGAGCATTGTCCTCAACCGATTTTTCTGCCCGAAACAAGGTTTGTATCGCGAGACCGATTTGATCGTAGTGGTAATAAAAATCGGCAAAGGCAATCCAGAAATCAGTGTTGGAAGCTTCTATTTCGACCGATCTTGCAAAGGCAACATGCGCCTCTTCATAGTTATCGAGGGCAGCATTAACTTTTCCGAATGCATTCCAGAAATCAGCACAACTGTCATCAAGTTTGATCGCTTTTTTTAAAAATATGAGACTTTCCGTGATGTTTTCTTCGACCATGAGCACAATTCCTGCACCATACCAGCCATCAGCATTTTTCGCATCGAGTTGTATTGCATCTTTATAGTACGAGTAGGATTTTGTAAACTCTTCGAGCTGAAAATAACATTCTGCAATATAGACATGCGCATCAGACGAACTCTTGTCAAAATGCAGGTAATCAAGATAACAAGTAAGTGCTTCGTGATACCTTTCGGCTGTTGACAGTGTGTTTGCCTTATTAAATAAGGCTGATGCGTAATTTTCGTCAATCGCCAATGCGAAATCATACGCCTCAAGGGCCTTATCGTAGGCTTCACGCCTTGTATAAATGATGCCCAGATTATACCAGGCTGATTCTGCAAATGGATCAATATCAAGGTATTCGTTATAAAAATGGATGCTTTTATCGTCATTGCCCAACTTGTCGTAGCTAAAGGCCAGATCGTATACAACGCTGTCGTTTTTGGGATTCTCGTCGTAGGCCTTCTCAAGGAAGAAAACTGCCCTTTGATAATCACCATTCTGTACATAGCCTGCACCAATGTTGTAAAGTAACTCATCCCGGTCATCGAAGGAGAATTTATCGGCTTTCTGATAGTATTCGTAAGCTTTATGCTCGTTGCCCTGGAAACTGTAACAATTTCCAAGCATTAATAGTACTTCAGGATTTGTACTCTCCACTTTCGATAGCAGAAGGAGCAGGGCAAGAGCCTTATCGGTTTTGAGCTGTCCCAGCAATACCTGTGCCTTTTTAATTTTAACAGTAAGTGAATGAGGATGTTGTGAAATAGCAATTTCGCAGGCCTGCAAGGCATTTGTTAATTGGTTTTTATCAATGTAGTGGTCGGCAATGTGTTCGAAGTCTGACACGTCAAAGAATCCCATCTGATCATCAGACAGCATTTTTTTATAACGTTTCACTACTCCGGCAAATTCCTTACTTTCGGAATTTTCTCTTGCCCCTTCCCACATTGCCATGCTTCTTTTATTAATTAATTTGCAAAGATAACATTTTGAGCTATAACGGCTGATGTTCGCTGCGTAAAAGATCGTTTACCGTTTTTACGGGATTAAATGTAATGATCGGAACCTCAACAAATAAAGTGATCCAGTCGGACATTGCACCATTCCATAAGCCAGGTAATTCCTGTGCTTTGAGCGTTTTGCCATCCTTCGATTTCGTGGATATAAATCCTGTTTCAGGGTCCCTGTATTTCAACAGATCAAATTTTTCACCCTTATAATTACGTACGCCACAGACAAGGTCGACAGGATTAAAATGGGACGACCGAAGCGCGATTTCCGTTTGTTCCGGATCAGTAGTGTCAATCTGGCTGCTCTCTACCACCTGGAGCGAGACAGTTCCGTCTGCATTCCTGGCCCAGAAAGGACCGCCTCCGGGCTCCCCTTCATTCTTTACCATTCCGCAGACTCTTATCGGACGGTTAAGTTTTCTGAAAAGGTAATGAGCCAACGTTGGTTTCTCTGTATAATATTGATTTTCATCGGGTTCAATACATAGTTTATTTTCACAGAAATCGACTATCCCGGCAATTTGCTGATCGGAGATATAATCGGCCCTTTTTTCGAGTATTTGCAGATAACTGAAAATCTTTTCCTGGTATTCTGTAAGCAAAAGCGCCAAAGCCATTTTATACCTCACCGTTTCACTTTTTAACCTGTCGGGAACAACATTGTCAATATTCTTGACAAAGATTATATCCCCGTTAAGTTCATTCAGATTCTCAAGCAATGCCCCATGACCGGCAGGTCTGAAAAAAAGTGAGCCATCATTTAGCCGGAAAGGATTATTAACGGGATCAACAGCAATGGTATCTGTTGACGGCTTTTGTTCTGAAAAGGTGATGTTGAATTTTACGCCGTATTTCGACTCAAAGTCACGGGCGGCCTCCGTTGTCTTTATTACAAACAACGAGAGATGTTCGGGTGAAACTGTAAAATGAAGGTTTACATTTCCCCTGTTATCGGCGCCATATAATGCTCCTTCGATCATATGCTCTTCAACGGGCGTACGTGAGTCTTCACCATATAGATGAAAATCAAGCAATCCTTTTGGCAAAAAACCGTAATTAATGCCGTTGTCCGACAATACAAAATCAATTATTTCACGGTATTTCAGCTCGCCTTCAACGGTTTTTATTCCGCCAAGACCGGAGTCCAGTTTAGTGTAAAAGGCAAAATCGGTTAGCCGGTCGAAAAATTGCCTGACACTTTTAAACCGGTCTTCACTCAGCAATTCAAATGCCTTTTCGTTTGTATCGGCGGCTTCGGCAAATGCAAACAAGGATTGAAACATCCTGCTGGCAGCTCCCGATGCGGGAACAAATTTTACGGGCTTTAATCCTTCGTGAAGTTTTTGAACAAATTGTTTCACGGCTGAGGAGACACTTTCCTGCTCCATCCGGATGATTCCGTCTCCGATCGTGGCAGGTCTGACCAACTTTAAAAAAGGAAAACTTTTTCTGAAATGGGAAATCTGCTTTTCAATCTCCGGAAGGAAACTGCCTCTTTTTTCAATTTGTCCGATATCTTTGTTTGTAAACATTTTTTTAATTTCTTGATGTGCTAAGTTAAGAAAATGTTGAAAAATCTGCACTTCGTTTAAAATTTCAGACAACCATTTTTCAACACATTTATCAACAGGTAAAGCCTGCTTGGACCGCGATGAATAAAAACTAAATTTGCATTTATAAAATTATTTTAATGTCGGTAACATCAAATTATACGTGGGGTCATCCGAAAAGATACAACGATTTTTCAACATATTTCAGATCACTGTTTGAGGGGCGTGTACAGAAAATTTCTGTCAATGCGGGTTTTACATGTCCAAACCGTGACGGCACCCGCGGAAATGGTGGTTGTACCTATTGTAACAATAAAACATTTCAGCCTTCGTATTGCGATTTAAATAATACGTTGAAGATACAACTTGACGAAGGAATCGCTTTTTTTTCCAGGAAGTATCCTTCGATGCGCTACCTGGCTTATTTCCAATCTTATTCAAATACCTACGCGCCTATCGCTGTATTGCGTGAACTATACGACCGGGCGTTGCATTATCCCGGAGTTATTGGATTGGTTATCGCGACACGCCCCGACTGTCTGAATGACGAGGTGCTTGATTTGCTGCAGGAGTTTTCACAAAAGTGTTACGTGATGGTTGAACTGGGAATTGAAACCATAAAGAACAGCACGTTGGAAAGAATTAACAGAGGTCATACCTGGGAAGAATCGGAAAGGGCACTATGGGAGCTTTCAGGCAGGTCGATTCACAGTTGTGCACACCTGATACTTGGTCTTCCCGGGGAAAATTATCATGATTTTATCGGACAGGCCCGGATCATCTCGGCATTGCCCGTTGAAAACATTAAACTTCACCAGTTGCAAATACATACAGGAACAGCGATGGCTTATGAATATTCCCGTTTTCCGGAGCAATATCATCCCTTTACTGTGGAAGAGTATGCCGAACTGGTTGTCGATTATCTCGAAAACCTGAATCCTAAAATTATTGTCGAGCGGTTTGTAAGCTCTGCCCCCGATGCAATGGTTATAGCCCCCCGCTGGGGACTCAAAAACTATGAATTTGTGGCAAAAGTTGAAAAGCGGCTCCTTGAACGCGATACCTGGCAGGGCAGACTATCTGAATAAAGGAAATGCCTGGTTTCGTTTCATCGTTCTCATTATCTCGTCTTCACCCCTTCTGTCGCTTATTTCAGGTAAAGATTCGAATCCCCATAACTTAGGAAGCGGTATTTCTGCGAGAGTGCATGTTCATAAATCCGTTTCCAATCATCTCCAAGAAAGGCGGCAATCAACAGTAAAAGTGTACTTTGCGGCTGGTGAAAATTGGTTACCATTCCACTGATCACATTGAAATTGTATCCCGGCAAAATGATTATCTGAGTTGAACTGTTTAGTTCGGTAAGGTGATGCCGGTGCAACCATGCTAATAACGCTTCAAATGCTTCGGCACGCGAAGGAAGGTTGCCCGGTTTATGGTAAGGTTCCCATTGATTTACAGCAAGTTGTTCCGGAGCGAGCTGGGGATTAGCTATGATTTTACAGCCAATGTAATAGAGACTTTCCAGTGTTCGGACTGAAGTTGTTCCCACAGCGATTATTTTGCCCGAAAAGGATACCAGGCGATCAATAAGATCCCGAAGAACGATAAAATGCTCGGTATGCATATCGTGACCACCGATGGTTTCGGATTTCACGGGTTGAAAAGTCCCGGCACCGACATGAAGCGTTACCTCTTCGCACCGTATGTTTTTTTTCTTAAGAGTTTCAAAAACCGTTTCTGAAAAATGTAACCCCGCGGTTGGAGCAGCGACAGAGCCTTTTATCTTTGAATAAATGGTTTGGTAACTTGTCAGATCGATATCTTCCGATTCCCGGTTAAGGTAAGGGGGAATGGGGATATTGCCCGATAGTTCGAGAAGATCAGCGAAAGTAAATTCGGGATTATCCCAGCTAAATTCGATTTCACATGCGTTGTTGCTCAGTTTTCTGACCATTTCAGCGTGAAAATTTACCCGTTTCCCGCCGATCTCAAGGGCCTGAGTCAGTATCTCATCCTTCCATTTTTTCAGGTTTCCGATAATGCATTTCCAGCGACAATGTGCAGTCTGAGAGAAAGATTGAATATATTCAACAGGGTCAAGGGGCTCAAGACAGAAAATTTCAATCCGGGCACCTGTCATTTTTTTGAAAAATAACCTTGCCCTGATTACTCGTGTATTATTAAATACCAGCATCGCATCAGCAGGAAGATGATCACTGAGATTAGCAAATTGTTCATCGGAAATTACACCATTCTTCCAGACCAGCAAACGTGATTGGTCACGATCGGGGAGGGCATAGGTGGCAATATGCTCCTCGGGAAGGACGTAAGTGTAATCCTGAACGGAAATATTATGAAATTGATCCATCTGATTTTTGTGAATTAAAACTGGTAGCTGATCCCTGCATATCCGCCTGTCCTTTTCTCAAATCTGCTACCATAATCACCGGCAACGCCGGTAAAGAGCT
>JBBRGI010000187.1:0-7229 GCA_038240855.1 Bacteroidales bacterium
CCTTCGCACAGTGCAATGGAAGAGCGGTCGCGGACAATAATTTTCTGCTCAACCAGGTATTCGTAGATTCCGCGGGGATCGTGAGTTTTAACCAGTACAAAGTTGGCATCCGTAGGAAATACCTTCACGACGAAGGGATACATCTTTAAATATCCCAGCATTTTCACGCGTTCTTTGAGGATTACATCGACCCAGTTTATTTTTTGATTCTCGTCGGCAAGAAGTTCAAGCCCTTTCTCCTGGGTCAGGATGTTCAGATTATAGGGATATTTTATCCGGCTCAGCACTTCGATGATCTGTACATCTGCAAAGGCCATACCCAGACGCAGGCCGGCCATTCCCCAGGCTTTGGAAAATGTATGAAGAATCACCAGGTTGGGATACTGACTCAGTGTGGGAAGAAACGATTTTTCGGGACAAAAGTCAATATAAGCCTCATCTACGACAACGAGCCGGTCGAAACCTTTGATAATTTTCAACATTGCCGAATTATCCAGCGCATTACCTGAAGGATTATTAGGCGAACACAGGAAGATAATTTTGGTTTTGGGAGTCACGGCTGCCAGTACTGCATCTGCATCCAATTCAAAATCATCACTTAACGGAACCAGGTTTACGGCTATATCATTTGTATCGGCGGCAACCCGATACATACCGTAAGTGGGGTTGATTGAAACGATATTGTCCTTTCCTGGTTCACAAAATGCACGTAACAGCAGGTCGATCGGTTCGTCGCTCCCGTTTCCCAGGAATATATTCTGAACCGGCAATTTCTTAATTTCACCCACCCTCGTTTTTAATTTTATCTGCCTGGGGTCGGGATAACGATTCCATGGTGAATTGTATGGATTTTCGTTGGCATCAAGAAAAACGGCAGCATCGCCCGAAAACTCATCCCTTGCACTCGAATAGGGCTTCATGGTTCGGATATTGTTCCGAAGTAATTTATTGATATCTAAACTCATATAGCATTATTCATTATCAATGTTTTCGTAATTCGTAATTCGTAATTATTTCATTCTGAGTGTGGCCGCATTCCTGTGTGCAAACAATTGCTCGGCTTGTGCCATCTCTTCGATGACCGGACCTAAAATTCTTATCCCTTCATGGGTAATCTCCTGGAATGTAATTTTCTTGCAGAAACTGTCTAATCCTATCCCGCTGAACGATTTTGCCCAGCCATTGGTGGGTAGGGTATGATTTGTTCCCGAAGCATAATCACCGGCACTCTCCGGGGAGAAATTGCCGATAAATACTGAACCTGCATTCGTGATTCGTTCAGCCAGCTCTGCGGCCTCATGTGTCGCAATAATCAGGTGCTCAGGGGCATATAAATTAATCAATCCAAGCATCTCGTCAATATCCTTTACAAGTATAGCCCTGCTGTTTTCGAGAGCTTTGGCAGCCGTGGCTGAACGGGGAAGCTCTTTCAACTGCTTTCCCATTTCTTTGATAACCTGGCTTATCAGTTTTTCTACTGTTGTTATCAGAATAACCTGGCTATCGGGTCCATGCTCGGCCTGGGACAGGAGATCGGCGGCAACAAAGGCCGGGTTTGCGGAATCATCGGCCATCACTGCAACTTCCGACGGGCCTGCCGGCATATCAATGGCACAATCGGCCATTGCAACAAACTGCTTGGCTGCTGTGACCCATGAATTTCCTGGACCGAATATTTTATCCACCCTTTGAATCGATTCAGTACCATAAGCCATTGCACCAATCGCCTGAATGCCGCCAATTTTATAAATTTCGGTGATGTGACAAATTGAAGCAGCATACAGGATAGCAGGATGGATTTTCCCCTCCTGGTCGGGTGGAGAACAAAGAACAACTTCGGGACAGCCTGCAATCTGAGCCGGGATTCCCAACATCAATGCTGTTGAGAACAACGGAGCCGATCCTCCGGGAATGTACAACCCGACACGATCAATGGGAACCGATTTCTGCCAGCATTTTACCCCCGGCATGGTTTCGGTTACCCGATGAGGCACCTTTTGTGCAACATGAAACTTTTCAATATTTTGTGCAGCAACAGCAATTGCATTCTTCAACGCCGGATCAATGTTGAAAACAGCATTTTCGATTTCTTCAGTTGTAACTTTGAAGTCATCAATATCCACCTTGTCAAATTGTTTGGTGTATTCACGCACTGCTACATCTCCGCCTTCGCGGATTTTCAACAATATCTTACGGACAGTTTCACTTTTGTCTGAATTATCGGTTGATGGTCGTCGTGCAATTTCCGGCCAAGATTTTAACAGCGGGTAGCGGTAAATTTGCATCAGGTAAAATTTATAAAATCATTTTTTCAATCGGTACGACAAGAATACCCTCCGCACCATTTCTTTTAAGGTTACCTATCACTTCCCAAAACTCACGTTCATTAATTACCGAGTGAAGTGAACTCCATCCACTCTTAGCGAGCGGCATAATTGTCGGAGATGTCATTCCCGGAAGCACTTTGATTATCTGATCCAGTTTGTCATTCGGCGCATTGAGCAGGATATACTTCTTTCCTCTTCCTTTTTCGACTGCCTCGATCCGGAAGATCAATTCATCGAGTATGGCTTGCTTCTCCTTCGACAGTGTCGGGGTAGCCACCAGGACTGCCTCCGACTCCATAATGGTGTGAACCTCCTTCAAACGGTTACTCACGAGCGTACTTCCCGAACTTACAATATCGAAAATAGCGTCTGCAAGCCCGATTCCGGGAGCTATCTCAACAGAACCGGCGATAAAATGAATATCAGCCTGTATCTTGTTCTCAACCAGATAATCTTTAAGAATCCGGGCATATGACGTGGCTATCTTTTTCCCTGAAAACCATTCAAGACCAGGGTATTCAATATCTTTTGGCATGGCCAGGGACAGACGGCATTTACTGAAACCCAGATGTTTAACAATTTCAACTTCCTTATGCTGTTCAACAACCTCATTTTTCCCGACAATACCAATATCTGCAACACCATCGGCAACGCACTGAGGGATATCGTCGTCACGCAGAAATAAGGCTTCGAGCGGAAAATTTTTTGCCGCGGAAATTAACCGGCGGCTGCTTGCGATTAACTTAATGCCTGTTTCATCGAGCAGGGTCATCGAATCTTCATTTAACCGACCCTTGGTCTGAATAGCAATCCTTAAAATAGAATCCATGTAATAAAATTAAAAAAGGCCTACCTGATTGATAAGGTAAGCCTGTGTTTTGGTAATATGATTATGGACGTACCAACCCCGGCTCACCTTATGGTAAGTGATGATGATGTCCTTTATGAATGCTGATCTTTGTCATAGTTATTTTAATAATGCAATATTAAACAAAAATCAGCTTTAATCTTCTATATCCCAAATTTGAATGTTAAATTTTAATTAATTGTCTTTGCAACCGATTGCATGATTTAATATATTTGCACCGGTTAATTTAAAACTCCAAATATGATAAGAAGAATTTTTGTCCTGTTTATTCTTGTTTTAGTTGCTTCGACAAGCTTTTCAAAACCTGATAATAACAAAAAACTATTTACCTCGGGCTACATCAAAAAAACGATGAAAAATGTAACAGCCTGGCAACTTAACAACCCTAAACATCAACCAACTGACTGGACAAACGGTGCTTTCTATTCCGGCGTAACTGCGGCATGGAAAACAACCAAATCGAAAACTATTTACCAGGCGATGCTTGATTTGGGCAATAAAACTAACTGGAAACCAGGCAAACGCTGGTATCATGCCGATGATATCGCAATTTGTCAGACCTATGTCGATGTTTACAAAAAGGAAAAAAAACAGGAGATGATCCAGCCTTTTATCGACACGATGGCAATTTTTATGGAAAAACCTTATCCCACCCGCAGCAGTATTGAAGTTATCAAATGGTGGTGGTGTGATGCACTCTTTATGGGACCTCCTGCAATGGTTAAACTAAGCGCTTTAACGGGTAACGACAGCTACATGAATTACAGCGA
Organism: Bacteroidales bacterium; assembly: GCA_038240855.1. Lineage (GTDB taxonomy): Bacteria > Bacteroidota > Bacteroidia > Bacteroidales > Prolixibacteraceae > JAAFHB01. The sequence goes on from JBBRGI010000187.1 coordinate 3,966, forward strand.
TAAACTGTTCAAGGAGTGTTATGACCTGTTATATGATAAGGAAGAGCACCTGTTTGCACGCGATCTGAAATACGTGATTAAAAATGATGGAAAAGATATTCGCGAAGCAAACGGCAAAAAAATCTTCTGGTCACGCGGAAATGGCTGGGTAATGGGCGGCATTGTGAGGGTTCTCGAGGAACTTCCTGCTAATTATGCAGGTCGTGAATTCTATGTGACCCTGCTGAAAGAAATGTCAGCACGTCTGAAAGAACTTCAACAGGCCGACGGAATGTGGCGCGCCAGCCTGCTTGATCCCGATTCCTATCCTGGCGGCGAAGTAAGTGGATCAGGTTTTGATTGTTATGCCATTGCCTGGGGTATCAACAATGGCATTCTCGACAAGGCAACTTACCTGCCTGTGGTTGAAAAAGCATGGATCGGATTGAATAAGTGTGTCAGGGAAGATGGCCATGTAGGTTGGGTACAACCAATCGGAGCCGACCCGAAGAAAAATTTTGATGCCGAAAGCTGGGAAGTTTACGGTTCGGGTGCTTACCTGCTGGCTGGCAGCGAAGTGATTAAGCTCAAAAGATAGTTAATCGGTTCACGCGAATCATCGATTAATCGGAAATATAAACCCTCAAGGTCGCCAAGGCCTTGAGGGTTTTGTATACACCCCGATGGTTTTCAAAACGATCGGGGTTTTTTCTTAACAGCATTTATCCGGCAATGACCCGGACAATGGAGTATAACCTGCTGTTAAGGCGCGCAAGTCATATAGTGAAGAAAAATCAGTGTTGAAAAATGGCATTATAAATTAGGTTATAATTGGTATCTTTGAAAAAACAAATAATGACAAATCTTTACGTAATATCAGGTTGCAATGGAGCCGGGAAAACAACGGCATCCTACTCAGTACTTCCTGATATGCTAAATTGTAAGGAATTTGTTAATGCGGATGAAATAGCGAAAGGACTTTCGCCATTTCAACCTGATAAAGTTGCAATGGAAGCTGGTCGGATCATGTTAAAAAGGATAAAAGATCTAATAAATCACAAACTTGACTTTGCATTTGAGACTACATTGGCAACAAAAAGTTATGTGCAATTTATTCGTGAGGCTCAGGAAAAAGGATATTTTGTAACTTTGGTTTATTTTTGGTTAAATTCACCTGAACTTGCAATTGATCGTGTTAAAACTCGGGTGAACGCAGGTGGTCATGATATTCCGGTTGAAACAATTCGACGAAGATACAAATCAGGACTTGATAATCTATCGAAAATGTATATCCCAATATGTGATTACTGGATGATCATCGATAATTCAGAGCCACCCTTTGAAATTGTTGCCGAAGGATTCAAAACCGAAAGTTCTGAGATAAACAATACAGTCACTTACAACCAAATCATAAAATAATGACAAAGGAAGACATAAAGGATTTGCGCGCAAAAATATTAAAGGGAATTGAATTATCTTATACCCGGTTATTACTTGCAAAGCAAAAGGAAGACGGAGAGCTGGTGATTTCGCGCAATGGTAAAATTGTGAGGGTAAAAGCACGGGATTTAAAATAAAAGTGCACAGTTGATCTGGCTACCTACCTAGAAAAATGCAATATATTTGGGTCAAAGTGAAGGCTTGACTTTTGTTGTCCTTAAAGCGCATGGCTAAGGCTCAGAGTCAAGCCTTCACTATTGACTGAAATCCTAACCAATTCGAAATTTTGTCCATCTTCTCATTCCATTTATCAAATACTTTAACTGCCTCTTCCCTGCAGAAAACCAATAATAATCTCAGGTAATGATGCTTGTTTTATACAGAACAGGCATTATTATTTTCGTAAACTTTAAAAATAGCTTGAACCATCCCAGCAATGGGTACAGAGTTTCTCTTTCGGCAGACCAATGGCTTCAACCAGATCGTCGAGTTTCTGAAATTTGAGGGTCGTCAGGTCCAGATTCTTACGAATCTGCTCAACCATGGCCGTGTATTTCGGATTGTTGCTGTCGGAATATTCGCTCATATCCGGGTTTTCCATTCCATCCAACTGTTCAACAGCTTTATAAGTTGCCAGATCAAGATTCGAACGCGACCTGCTGAAATTCAGAAATTCGCACGGATAGGTGAGCGGAGGACAGGCGATACGCATATGTACTTCCCGGATGCCAGCCGCGTGTAAGTCCCGCACGTTATCTTTCAGTTGAGTTCCACGAACGATGGAATCATCGAGAAAAACGCCGCATTTGTTTTTTATGACTGCTTTGTTCGGAATTAATTTCATTTTGGCAACCAAATCACGCATATTCTGATTTTGCGGCATAAAACTTCGCGGCCAGGTTGGAGTATATTTCGCATAAGGTCTCTTCAGCGGAATTTTTGTCTCATTGCTATAACCCATGGCATGACCAATCCCGGAATCAGGAATACCCGCTACAAAATCGGCTTCAATAGTGTCGTTTTTTGCCAGTTCAGCGCCACATTTGTAACGGCATTCATCAACATTAATCCCTTCGTAAAATGATGGCGGGTAACCGTAATATACCCACAGGAAGGAACAAATCTGCATTTTTTCGTTGGGTTTACGTAGTTGCTCATAACCATCGGCTGTTACAGATACAATTTCACCAGGTCCGACAAATTTTTCAATCTCAAAGTTCAGATTGGGAAACGCACAGGTTTCGAAGCTTACAGCATATCCGTTCTCTTTTTTGCCAATTATAACAGGGGTTCTGCCCAGCCGGTCGCGCGCAGCAATGATTTTGTCTTCAGTCAGGATGAGCATGCTACAGGAACCTTTTACCAGTCTGTACACGTTTTCGATACCGGAAATAAAGTCTTCGCTCTCAGCAATGAGCATGGCTACCAATTCAGTTGGATTTACTGATCCCTGGCTGGTCTCAGCAAATGTACGGCGATTTTTCATGAAGCTCTCCTCGATTTCAGCAATGTTTGCGATTTTACCGACCGTAGCCACTGCAAATCTGCCCAAATGCGAAGTGATAAGAATGGGTTGTGCTTCAGTATCGCTGATTACCCCAATTCCAATATTGCCTTTAAATCCCGCGACGTCACCTTCAAATTTATTTCTAAAGGATCCATCTTCAAGACTGTGAATGGCACGCTGAAATCCTTTTTCTTGAGAGTAGAAAGCCAATCCTGCTCTTTTGGTTCCAAGATGGGAGTGATAATCAGTTCCGTAGAAAACATCGGAAACACAATCATCTATTGAAATACTTCCAAAAAATCCGCTCATAGTTTAATTTTTGAACGCGCAAAGTTAAC
>JBBRGI010000188.1:0-7189 GCA_038240855.1 Bacteroidales bacterium
TTTGTGAGTTGTGCCGATTGTCACCAGGAGATAATCAGGAAAATAACCACTATCGGAAAATTGAAGGTGAAAAAGGAAGTATAAAGGAGTGTTGATTATCGGAAGCGGGAGTATGGTTCACAATCTTGGAAAGGGAATTTTCTGTCTGAATTCATCAAAATTTTCCTTTTGAAAAATGAGGAGGTAATATTTAATTTTTACAGTTTTAATAGTGTTTCGAACTTTATTTATTAAAATTCAATTTTGCGTCAGGTTTTCTGTAAATTTGTGAAAAACTGGCAATATGGGAAATTTAGTGATCAATAAAAACGAACATTTCAAATTGACTGAGCGGCTTTAAATTTACCTAAAACTTCACCAATTTTCTGCCGTGATATTCACTGGATGGGATCAAATGCCGGATTTCATCAATATTTTCCCACGTCACTTTTCCGGCTACGATAATCTTGAGCTGATCACCTGCAATTTCAATCATTTTCAGAAGAGTTTCAGACCCATCTGCGGCCGTAGGCTGACCACCGGAAGTGAGTATCCTGTCAATTCCCATAGTTTTTAACTGGCTGACTGCCAAAAGCAAATCCGTTGTGTCATCAATTGCCTTGTGAAAGGTAACCTGCATTGGTCGTGCCAGAGTAAGTAATTCTTTGGTCCTGGCAATATCAACTGTCTGATCAGGATTCAGTATTCCAAACACGACCCCGTATGCGCCGAGTTGCCGGCATATTTCTATATCATGCCGCATAATCTCAAATTCATCCGGTGAATAACAAAAGTCACCTCCCCTGGGCCGGATCATAACTATTGCGGGGACCTGTAATTTTTCGATCGTTTGCCTTATTGTTCCATACGAAGGAGTGGTTCCGCCAACTGACAAATGCTCACAAAGCTCTATACGGGTTGCGCCTGCTGTCAGTACAGTAAGGGCCTCCCGAAATGATTCGACACATACTTCTTTTACCAGGTCCATTTTTTGAGTATTTTGATGTAAAATTAAGTAAATTTCAATTTTTGGAGATGTGTTGGCAGGTCTTTATGATCCGGGATAATTATTTGGACCGGCAAATCATTTCTAAAATATTGTATTAAAGAGAGATAATAATATTTTCATGTTTTTTGTTATATTGATACCTGACTTCGTATTGAAAATTTGAATAGTTTTATCACTTTAAACTTTTTATTCGATGGAACGCAGGAAGTTTTTGACACGTATGGGTGCCGGTACAGCGATATGTACAGCATTGCCATTATTATCAAACAGTATGGAAAATTCAGCAGTTAAGACTGATTCAGCATCCCTGGAAACAGGAGAGATTCAGCACATGGTAATCTTTGATTTGAGTCACGAGAAAGGGTCAGCAATGGCTGAAAAGTTTCTTAAGGATGGTCGGCAGATTTTAAGTAAAATACCCGGAGTTCAGTATTTCCAGGTTTTCGACCAGGTGAGTTTGAAAAATGATTATACCTACGGATTTTCAATGGTTTTTGCGGGACAGGCGGCTTATACGACCTACAATGAGCATCCTGATCATGTTGCATTTGTCGAAAACCGCTGGAAGAAAGAGGTAACGCGATTTTTGGAAATTGATTTCAAGTCTCATTAGAGTAGGGTATCATGGGAATGGAGATTGAGCGTAAATTTTTAGTCCGTAACAGCGATTGGCGTATATTAGGTGATCCGATCCGGTATGCACAGGGATATCTTGTGGCTGATGGTGAACGAACCGTGCGGGTAAGGCTTGCAGGCCCTAAGGGATTTCTTACAGTAAAAGGGATTTCGCAGGGCTTTAGCCGAAAGGAATTCGAATATGAGATACCGGTTGATGACGCACTCGAAATGCTCGGATTGAGCGCAACTCCTGTAATTGAGAAGCACAGGACCAGAATTTTGTATGATGGCAAAATCTGGGAAGTTGATGAATTTGAAGGCGATAACAAAGGGTTGATCATGGCGGAAATTGAATTAACATCCCAGGAAGAAAGATTTTCAATCCCACCTTGGATTGGAGAGGAAGTTACGGGTGATCCCCGTTATTTTAATTCGTGGCTGGCGCGAAAGCCATTAAAGAATTGGTAATTTTGAGTCCTCTCCGAAAAGTCATCCGATGAATATTTTTGTAAAGAGCTTAAATATTCATGGTTCGGTAATCAGCTAAAATCGAATTCATCGGATGACTAAGGAAAAGCTTCTTAACTTACCCGCAGACTCACTTTTAAAATAATTAATTAATTTTTTAGTCAAAATTTTCAGATAATGTTTAAACAGTTTTTGACGCTCATTGCGGGATGTTGTATCCCGTTTTTGGTAATGGCACAGGGGCATACCACAATATCGGCCAATACTCCGCGTATGGTAATAGGAATCGTAATTGAAGATTTTAATCCGGATTATATTGAGCGTTACTGGAGTAAATTTGGCGATGGAGGCTTTAAGCGGTTGTATTCCAATGGATTTATATGCGCGAATCATCACTATGATAATTTAATCCAGCGTCCTTCAGTGAATATGGCCACGCTTTCAACAGGGACCACTGCCTCAAGGCATGGAATCGTCAATGACAATTGGATCGATCGTCTGAAAAAGAAGGAGGTGAATGCGATCAACGATGATTTTTACATCACGGTAGGATCTGACTCCGAAGAAGGGGAGCGGTCTGCCATGAGACTGATGACACCTACCCTCGGTGATCAGTTAAAACTAATAACCAAAGGGAAGTCGAGGATTTTCAGCATTGCCCTGAATGATATCTCAGCAGTTTTAGCTGCAGGTCATGCGGCAGATGGCGCTTACTGGTTTGATAAAACATCGGGGAAAATGATTTCAAGTTCCTATTACCTCGAAACTTTCCCCCAATGGGCATTCGATTATAATGGGTTAAAAATGCCCGATTCCTATTCCAAAATGAGCTGGACGCCATTTAAGGAGTTGATCACCTATACCGAGAGTATTACAGATATGCACCTAAAGGAGGAGGGTTATCTTGGGAAATACAACACGTTTCCGTTCGATATGGGTAAACTAAAAAAAGAATCGGGAGGGAATTACAAAATTCTGAAAACAACCCCCTGGGGAAATACCATTGTAAAAGACTTTGCCATCCAAATGATTCCCAAGGAGCAGATTGGTTATGATCTTATCCCCGACCTTCTTTCCGTAGTATTTTCTTCCATGGACTATGAAAGATATTCCTTCGGACCTTTTTCAGTCGAGATGGAGGATACCTACCTGAGACTTGACAAGGATATTGCCGAATTATTAAAATACGTTGAAGACGGCTATGGAACTGATAATATCCTTGTTTATCTAACCGGTCTTACAAGTATTTCGTATCCTGCTGAATATTTAAAGGAGACCTATCGTATGACAGCCGGAATTTTCAATCCTGAGAGTGCAGTCGCCTTGTTGAAATCGTACCTCAATATTAAATATGGCGATGCAAACTGGATCGAACTGTTTACAAATCAGCAGTTATATCTTGATCACGAACTGATCGAAAAGAAAAAGGTAAATCTACAGGAGTTACAGGCAAATATTGCGTCATTTTTGAACCAGTTTGAAGGGATTGCCTATGCAAAGGCGGCCTATCAGATTGAAGCGGACAATTTTCCCGGTGGACCGCTCGAATCGTTTCAGAATAATTATCACATTAAACGCTCGGGTGATGTGCTGATTAAATACGAAGATGGGTGGCAGCCAAGAGGCAAGTTTAGTCAGGTTGATTATACCGATAACAGCCAGGTTCCATTAGTGTGGTATGGTGCCGGAATCACGAAGGGAACAACGCTTCGCAAAACCAACGCTTCTGATGTTGTTCCTACCATTGCTGCTTTTCTTGGAATTGCACCCCCCGGTTCAGTTACAGGCAGAGTAATTGATGAGGTGATCTCTAATGTAAAAGTACCGGCCAAGTAGGAATGAAGAGGAGAGGGAGAAGATGAGAAGGGGAGAAGATGAGAGCGGGGTGAGTGAGGCAGTTGGTGGTCAAGCATTAAAATTGTTTGCAAACCGGCTTGTTATAAGCGATAATCTTGGTATTTTCGTCAATCAAATAAATCAGCTAAAATCAATTATTTATGCGCCTCATCAAATTATCCTCTATTATTGTAATGGCATCTGTGTTATTCTCATGCCAGACGGGTCCCAAAAAAGGGGAAGTCACAAAAATTGACGCTGCGAATTATGAAAAATTCTGGTCTCCGAATGAATTATCAGTTACTAACGACGGATTAGTACTTAAAAATCAGTCATCACCGCTTTTACTCTGGAAAGAGAAAGTGCGGAACTTTGAATTGACTGCTAAACTTAAAACTACGAAAGGTGCAGAAGGATCCCTCATTTTTGCAGTACCCAATGCCTCCAATCCGGATAATGGGTATGTAGTAACAATCAATAACAGTGATTACCGCATAGGAAATCCTCAAAAAACCGGAAGCCTGTCCAGGATCAGAAACAATTTTGTAAGCACAGCTTCCGACGACCAATGGTTCAACCTGGCTGTTACCGTAGTTGGAGACTATATAAAGGTAAGTGTAAATGATAAAATTATCAGTGAATATACCGAACCCCAAAAGGTTCAGCGTTCAGGCGATCTGACAGGCAGAGTACTTTCGGAAGGTTTTCTGCTGTTAAAGAAATCGGGTGCCAGCGGCGATTTACTGATCAGTGAAATCACTGTTCTTCCCATGGCGGATGACATCAAAAACGAAGTTTCTGCAGGTTCAGAACCCGATAGTCTGCATAGAGTAATCGATCAACTAAATGCACAGGGACTTCCGCTGATCGATTTTCACGGTCATCTCAAAGGTGGACTAACAATGGCACAGGCACGTCAGCATGCAAGAGACAATGGATTTAATTATGGTATTGCTGCCAATTGCGGATTGAAATTTCCGGTAACAAACGATTCGACCCTTAATGCCTATCTTGATGATATCCGTGATGAGCCCGTATTTAAAGTGATGCAATGCGAGGGACGCGAATGGGTAAAACTCTTTACCCCTGAGGCTGTTGCCCGATTCGATTATATCTTTACCGATGCAATGACCTGGACAGACAATAAAGGCCGTCGCCTGCGCCTGTGGATTCCCGCAGAAACATTTGTAGATGAGGAGCAACAATTTATGGATATGTTTGTTGGCAAAATTGAATCAATCATGTCAAAGGAGCCGGTGGATATCTATGTTAATCCAACCTTTCTTCCCGAAAAAATTGCTGCTGAATACGATCGGTTATGGACGCCGGAAAGAATGGATCGGGTAATCAAAGTATTAAAATACAATGATATAGCCCTGGAAATAAATGCTCGTTATAAAATTCCAAGCCTCGCTTTTCTCCATCGTGCAAAAGATGCGGGTGTTAAATTCACATTCGGAACCAATAATACCTCCAACAATGATCTTGGAAGGCTTGAATACTGTCTTCAAGCGATAAAAGAATTAGGATTAACCGCAGACGATATCTTTCTCCCACGACCGGCAAACGACAAAAAAGTGATGAAATCAGGCTTACCAAGCACGATAACCGGTTGATAGTAATACCCTTTTAGAGGAACGATCCAGGTGATGCTCCGTAAAACAATTTGATTATATTACACGATTACCACAAAAGTCAAAGAAAATGTTCGATAAAAATGTTTATACGGAACGAAGAAACCGTCTTCGTGAAAAAATGAGAAGCGGAATTATTCTGATCCCGGGGAATGTGGAATCCCCGATGAATTATACTGACAACTCGTATCATTTCAGGCAGGACAGCACATTTCTGTACCTTTTCGGACTTGACATGCCCGGATTATTTGGGATCATCGACACCTATACCGGTAAGGATACACTTTACGGGGATGACACTGCAATTGAGGATATCATCTGGATGGGAACCAAGCCGTCGGTAAAAGATCTGGCTGCATCTGTCGGTGTTGAAGATACAGCTCCCTACAAAGAAATTTTCACAAAGGTTTCCGGGGCAATCACAAAACGAAAGCCGGTTCATTTTCTCAAACCCTACCGCGCTGAAAATATACTGTTGCTAACAGAGTTACTGGGGGTACAATCTTCGAGGCTGGCTGGATACTCCTCCAACGAACTGGTTCACTGGCTTGTTGAAATGAGGTCGGTGAAAGATGTATTTGAAATTGCAGAAATAGAAAAGGCTTGCGCAACAGGCTATCAAATGCATGTGACCGCCATGAAAATGGCAAGACCAGGTGTTATGGAGCAGGATATAGCAGGCACTATAGAAGGAATAGCACTTGCACATGGAGGAGGCACTTCATTCCCGACCATTCTGACCCAAAACGGACAGACCCTTCATAATCATGACCACTCATTCGCGCTTCAGAAGGGCAGACTTATGCTTGTAGATGCCGGAGCCGAGTCGAATGGTCATTATGCATCCGATTTTACCCGAACCTGTCCTGTTTCAGGAAAGTTCTCCCAACAACAGCTTGACATCTATAATATTGTTCTGAAAGCCAATAATACGGCCGTGTCCCTGATTAAACCCGGCGAAACCTATCTTGGCATTCATCTTAAAGTTGCAGCGGTGATCGCATCGGGTCTGAAGGATTTGGGATTGATGAAAGGAGATGTTCAGGAAGCTGTGGCTAGCGGCGCTCATGCACTATTTTTCCCTCATGGACTGGGCCATATGATGGGACTGGATGTTCACGATATGGAAAATTACGGACAGATTAACGTAGGTTATGATGAGGAGATTCGTCCGGTCGATCAGTTTGGTACGGCCTATTTAAGATTAGGCCGACGTCTTCAGAAAGGCTTTGTAATTACCAATGAACCAGGCATCTATTTTATTCCGGCCTTAATAGAAAAATGGCAAAATGAAAATATCAATCATGCCTTTATCAATTTCGATCAGCTAAAACATTATCAAAATTTTGGAGGAATAAGGCTTGAAGACGATATCCTGGTCACTGATACGGGCGCCAAAATACTGGGTGACAGGATCCCGGTTAATCCGGAGGAGGTCGAATCATTGCTATCATAAATGGTTTAAAAATACCGCTTTACCAGGTAGGCAAATAACCAGGTGGTGAAAAAGGTGAATGAACCATAAACCACAGCCACTATGGCACTTTCGGGCATATTCATTAAGGTTGATGCAATAAAAATAGCGAGTGCGCTGTTTTGAAGGCCAACCTGTATGGAAATAGTGTAACTTTCCCGATTGTCAACT
>JBBRGI010000189.1:0-7151 GCA_038240855.1 Bacteroidales bacterium
AGGTACGCTTCTGAAATTCTTCAACGGAGCACTCGAATATAGATCAAGTGCATCCAGATATGCGATTATTTCCATATTTATTTATTTTAAAACCAATCAAAATTAGTTAACAAACATTCAATTTGTTTGGTTTTAAAAAAAACGATTCCGTACAATTGTTTAACACGCTTTCCGCTACGCTTCCCACAAGAATATCTTCCAGCCATTTCCGGCTGTGAGTGCCTAAAACAATAATGTCAACATTCAGGACCTTTGCAGTTTAAAACCAACTTCAGCAACTTTTTGCGCTGTTTGATCATAATCAAGTGCCAGAATGAACCTGTATGTCACTTCAGCATCAGGAACTGCAAGGCTTGGAATTTATTCAAATAATGGTGGAGAACCCGGTACGCTTCTTGCTCAAACGAGCGAGTTCGCACTATCAAATGGATGGAATAGTAGTTTGCTTGGGACATCACAAAATCTTATTTCCGGCGCTACTTACTGGCTGGCTATTGAAGTTAATTCATCGGCAACAACATTGTATTACAATTCAGTACGAGGCAGATCAAAATATAAATCATTCACTTACGGAATATTTCCATCTGCTGCTCCCCTTAATTGTGATACTGGCGAAGCAATTTATTCAGCATACGCTGATAACAGCAACGGATCTTCTTTGGTAACCGGTATGAAAGTAATCATGGTAAAAGGTGTAAACATTACCCCAGCTTCATCAGACATTTCTGTGAATGCTGCAAAGCAGCTGACTGCTTCTGTTTTTCCTTCGGATGCGAGCAATAAAAATGTAAGCTGGAGTTCAAGCAATTCATCGGTTGCAACAGTCAATAGTACCGGTCTTGTAACCGGTGTTGCAGTTGGTAGTGCTATCCTAACATCAACAATACAGGATGGGGGTAAAACAGCCACCATTGTTATTACAGTCAGCAGCGGGGAAGCCAGCTTAGGTTTGAATACTGTTGGAAGCATTGCAGAGAAGGAAAACCGAGGTTATTGGATAGCAAACAGTTTCACAGCAGTTTCGAATATTACTGTTAGTAAAATGAACCTGTATGTTAACAATGCATCCGGAAAAGCAAGACTTGGAATATATTCCAGTAATGGCAGTGAACCAGGGTCTCTTCTTGCTCAAACGAATGAAATATCTCTCTCCACTGGTTGGAACAGTGGTACGCTGGGGACACCTCAAAATCTTACTCCTGGCCTCACCTACTGGCTGGCTTTTGAAGTTAAATCCTCTGCAACAACACTGTATTATAATTCAGCCAAAGGCAGATTAAGATACATACCATTTACCTACGGCTCCTTGCCAACTAACGCCCCCATAAATTGTGTTCAAGGTACAGGTATCTATTCACTCTTTGCTTATTAAAGTTGTAGCAAATTTGCTGTGGCAACAGGAGTAAAGCGTAAGCAGGTCCCACTGCCGCGATTGAATTGGCAACTTGATAGCGCGGACATCGGGTCTGGTGATTTGTAATCGTCTTTTATATTTATTGGTATTTTTCTCTGCGATTACAAATCACTGGACCAGTGCCGTGGTTGAAATGGCAAAAATGATGTGACTTATCTCTACAGAGGATACAGTACCGTTGTTAAAAGTAATATTCATTTCACAACCAATAACCCACTCGTTTGGAACTGTATTCATGAAAGCCATCGATCACTGAGCCCATGAATTAAATAACTATGATTAATTTATTACTCATTGATCCCCTTTGATACTCGAACCATAAAGGGACTGTGAATCAGCCAATTTTGTTTTATCCTGCTTTAGTAATCAATTTATCAAACACACAAAAGCCTTCAAAATCAGTGACTTTAAAGGCTTTATAAAATTTTTGTGACCCCACCGGGATTCGAACCCAGATCAAAGGAACCGGAATCCTCCATTCTATCCATTTAACTATGGGGCCATTTCTTAAAGCGGTTACAAAAGTAGTAATATTCTTGTAACATAAAACCATCGGGGAATATTTGCATCCAAAATACCTGCTTTTTAATCTTCAATATTAAGTTTTTGAGTTTCCCTTTAAATACTTAATTGAATTAATGTCCATTAGGCCGGAATTATTACTTTTGTAACAATAACTAAATCTATAAATATGGTACCGGGTGAACTAATTACAACAATGCAAAACGCCTTCAAAGAGTATATATCCCCTTTCAAATCTGAGCCTTACATCAGTGATCCGAATTTTGAAAAAACAATACTCCACATCGAACGAGTGGTCGAAAACATACTGATTCTCGCTGATTCTCTTGATCTTAGCGAAAATGAAAAGCATATCGCTGTAATCACTGCCCTGCTCCACGATATAGGCCGGCTCTGGTTAATGCGTCCTGAAAATGCAGACACTAAAATTACCGATCATGCTGAAGCCAGTGTTGAATACCTGAAATCAAGTGAGATATTTGTAAAACTTGACGAAATATCTCAAAATATTGTAATCCAGGTTATTCTACATCACAATAAACCTGATCTCCCTAAAAAGGAGGGTGAGGCTATACTGTTTTATATTAAATTGCTGCGCGATGCCGATAAACTCGACGCATGGCGCTCAACATCTGAATTCATTATCCGTAAGGGAAGTAAACCCAATATGGCCGCAGAGTTGATCCTTACCGATAAACCTGTCGTAACTCCCTCGGTTTGTAAAACAATTATCGAGGGTGGAATTCCGAATAAAGGAGAACTCCTAACGTTTAACGACTTCATTATTTTCCAGATGTCATGGATTTTCGATCTTAACTTTAAGAAAAGTTTTCAGGTCCTGAATCAAAAACAATACATTCGTCAGCTTTACGATGCGCTTCCCAAAAACGACAGCGTGATCGAGATTTACCGGATGATTAGAATTCATATTGAAAATCAGTTCTAAGTAAGGCCTTATTTTCTTGTTCCGATTTAAGTACTGTAGTACCTTTACTTTCAATAAACTTCTTCTGCTGACAGATAGATTTGGAAACCATGTATGCCATTATTGACGTTGAAACCACAGGTACCGGCGCTGCTTACGGAAAAATCACCGAAATTGCCATAGTCCTTCACAACGGTGTGTCGGCGACTGAGACTTACAATACGCTCATCGATCCTGAATGTAATATCCCCTGGAACATTACCCGACTGACGGGAATCACCAATGAGATGGTATCCAATGCCCCAAAATTTTGTGAGGTAGCGAAAAAGATTGTTGAAATGACCGCAGGAAGAATATTCGTCGCGCATAATGCGGCATTCGATTATTCATTTATTAAGGAGGAATTCAAGCGATTGGGTTACGACTTTAAGCGAAAAACAATCTGTACCGTAAAACTGGGCCGGAAACTCCTGCCGGGGCATCGTTCCTACTCCCTCGGAAATATTTGCGCCGATTTAGGAATCCAAAATACTGACCGGCACAGGGCAATTGGCGATGCACTGGCAACTGCAAAACTCTTCGAAATTTTAATTGAACAGAATAACCTGCTCGAATCGTCTCTGTTTGTTCAACAGTCCTATCCCCTGCCCTCAGAAAAAATTGCCGCGATTCCGGGAAAGACTGGAGTTTACTACTTTTATGATAGCAAGGGCTCAATCATCTATGTAGGAAAAAGTAAAGACATTCATCATCGCGTACTGACTCACTTCAACAATTCGCAAACAAAAAAAGCAATTAAAATGCGCGACCAGATTGCTGACGTTTCCTGGGAATTAACAGGCAGTGAACTAGTTGCCTTATTACTTGAATCGGCTGAGATTAAAAAACACAGACCTCTGTACAATCGGTCGCAGCGACGGTTAGCCTTTAACTTTGGATTGTTTTCGTCTGAAGATACAAACGGTTACATCAACCTAAAAATCCAAAGGATTGAGGGTGAAGATATTCCATTGACGACTTTTCATTTTCAGCAGGAAGGACTGGAATACCTGCATAATCTGGCTGAAAAATATGCATTATGCAAAAAATTGTGTCATCTCGATAATGGATCAGGCGAGTGCTTCCAGGCACAGTTGCATCATTGCCAGGGCGCATGCACAGGCGCGGAGGACTGCGAGAGTTATAATCAGCGGGTTCTTAAATCAGTTATGGCACTCCAATATCGGTCACCTAATTTTTTCGTTATTGATCAGGGCCGGACCAATGAAGAACAGTCAATTATCAAAATTGAAAATGGGCGGTTTATCGGCTTTGGCTATTTGTCGGCCGAGTATACTTCAAACAATTTGGAGTATCTGCACGACTGTATTCAGAAATACAACGATAACCGCGATACCCGGGTAATTATCAAAGGGTATATCAATCGCAGCAAGAGCCTTAAAATCATTGAATTATAATCAATTAATAATGCGGCTCATACGGTTCATCCAAAATATTTATCCCCTGAGCATATCTTTTGAGCGCCCTTTCGCGTGCAAACCGGTGCTCAACAATTGGTTGCGGATAGGTAGAAGTATCTAGTTCGGGAATCCATTTTTTAATATATTCAGAATTGGGATCGAATTTTTTCGCCTGCAACTCAGGATTAAAAATTCTGAAATAAGGCACTGCATCACAACCCGATCCTGCAGCCCATTGCCATCCCCCGTTATTCGAAGCAAGTTCATAATCGTTCAGCTTACCTGCAAAATATGCTTCTCCCCATCGCCAGTCGATCAATAAATGTTTACACAAAAAACTGGCAGTGATCATCCGCAAACGATTATGCATAAATCCGGTCTGATTAAGTTCACGCATACCTGCATCAACCATCGGGTAACCAGTTCTTCCCTGGCACCAGGCATTGAAATGATCAAGGTTATTTTCCCATTCGATATTATCGTAGACCGGTTTAAAAGCCCTTGTCACCACATGCGGAAAATACCAGAGAATCTGACTGTAGAAATTACGCCAGATCAACTCCGAAAGAAATGTATTGGAATGCAAAAGTGCCAGAGCCGTAACTTTACGAATGCTGATGGTTCCAAACCGCAGGTGAACACTGAGTTTTGAGGTACCATGGCGCGCAGGAAAGTCCCTGTTGGCCTCATATCCTTCGAGCAGACTCTGTGACAATGTCCTTGATGGGAAATCAACAAGATAAGGGGCAAATCCCAGCATTTCAACACTCAGCATAGGAAACGGCTTGGTCCTCAGAAAATTGTGAAAATACTGTGTCGTGTCCAAAGGGCGAGTCATCTCCTTATTTAACTTTTCAAGGAATTTCTTCTTGTAGGGAGTAAAAACAGTATACGGTTTTCCGTCGTCTTTTACAAGTTCATCTTTCTCGAAAAGAACATGATCCTTGTAGGAATGATATTCAATTTTATTGATTTTTAAAAACCTTTCCACATGGGTATCACGCATTATAGAATAGGGTTCATAATCGCGGTTTGTATACACACTGCAGATATGAAACTCTTCTGCCATTTTTTTGAATACATCCTGTGGTCTTCCATGAGCAATATAAAGACTGGATCCGATCTTTTCAAGTGATTCCTGGATTCCAAGCAGTGTTTTGTATATGAAATTCACCCTGAAATCGGGACGAACTTCAAGGTGTTCAAGAATATCGGGATTGAAAATAAACAACGGTAAGACATTTTCGCGTGTTTTCAAAGCATGAAAAAGTGCAGTGTTATCCTGTAATCTTAAATCACGTCGCATCCAAAATATATTAACGACCGTTTTATCTTTTTTTGTCATCCGAGAATGAATTAATTAATAATCAAATGTAATGTAATCCAAATTACAAGGCAGGTAATATACTAAAAAGCCGAAAACAAACTATATTTTTACAGAGAAAATATTTAATCGTTTATAACTATATCACAATAAACAACTATGCGGGAAAGAGGTTTTGCAAGCGACAATAATTCGGGCATTCATCCTGAGATTTTAAAAGCAATTGAGTCAGCAAATGCAGGTCATTCAATAGGTTATGGCGACGACAAATGGTCAAAGGAAGCTGTGAGGCTGTTTAAGGATGAATTTGGTGAGAACACTGATGTTTTCTTTGTTCTAACCGGAACAGGCGCCAATATTTTAGGGATTCAATCAGCCCTGCAATCGTTTCATACGGTGATATGTGCAGAAACAGCTCATATTCATACTGATGAATGCGGTGCACCGGAGAAATTCACCGGTAGTAAACTGCTTCCTGTCGCTACACAAAACGGGAAAATCACTCCCGCGCAGATCGAAAAACACTTGCATGGATTTGGTTTTGAACATCATTCACAACCGGGACTGATCAGTATCACCCAGGCAACTGAAATGGGCACTGTGTATTCGGTGGATGAAATAGGTGCATTGGCTGATCTGGCGCATCAGCATGGGATGTATCTTCATATGGACGGCGCAAGAATAGCCAATGCCGCAGTTTCGCTTGAAGTTCCCTTCAGAACATTCACCCGGGATGCAGGAGTCGACATTCTTTCGTTTGGCGGAACAAAAAACGGGATGATGATTGGTGAGGCCGTCCTCTTTTTTAATCCAGCCCTCTCCTTATACAGTAAATACTTTCGCAAACAGGCAGCCCAGCTCTTTTCTAAAATGCGTTTTGTTGGTGCTCAATTTGTCCCATACCTGCGCGAGGGGATCTGGAAAATCAACGCTGCACATGCCAACAGGATGGCAAAAATCCTTGAAACTGAAATCAGGAAACTCAAGGGTATTGAGATCACTCAATCAGTTGATGCTAATGGAATTTTTGCGATTGTCCCAAAAGAATTGATTCCGCAATTACAGAACGAATATTTCTTTTATACCTGGAACGAACAGCGGGGAGAAGTGCGGTGGATGACCTCATTTGATACCTCAGAAGAGGATATTATGAATTTTGCCCACATTCTCAAGGGTTTACTAAACGATAAGCTTTACATAACCGTTTAAAACAAACTTACCACTTATGCCGCTACTTTCACGCTATCATCCGGGAGGTTATTCAGAGGAGCAATACACTATAGAAAAGCGGATTGTAAAGCATTCTCTTTTCATACCTGCAATGATTGTAGCGGTCATGTGGTTTGTTAAGCTTTTTGAATTCGAATTTCAACTGGACTTTTCAACCTGGGGAATTCTACCGCATGCATTTAAGGGATTGCGCGGTATTATTTTTTCACCGGTTATACACGCCAGTTTCGAACATTTGAGTGCGAACACCATTCCATTGTTTATTCTCACGTTTTC
>JBBRGI010000190.1:0-6978 GCA_038240855.1 Bacteroidales bacterium
CAGAGAGAAGAATCTGGAACATGTATTCTCAATCAATACAGATACAGTAGTTTTGCTGGCGGCTGAGCATCGTGATGATGTTTCGCCGATTTCCCTTTATTATGAGGTGAATGTGAATGGTACGCGTCACGTACTGGATGCGATGGATAAACAGGGAATAAAAAACATCATTTTTATCAGTTCGGTTGCCGTGTATGGGCTTAACAAGAAAAATCCGGATGAACAGTTTCCTCCCGATCCCTTCAGTCATTATGGTAAAAGCAAGTGGCAGGCTGAAAATGTCCTGCGCGAGTGGCAGCATAAAGATCCTCCCAATAAATCACTTACAATCATTCGTTCGACAGTAGCTTTTGGTGAAAATAATGAGGGTAACGTTCATAACCTGCTGCGTCAGATCGCTTCTGGAAATTTTTTAATGATTGGAAGAGGCGAAAACAGAAAGTCAATGGCATACGTCGGAAATGTTGCTGCATTCATTAAATTTTGTATAGATACACTTAAACCCGGCTTTCGCGTGCTGAATTACATCGACAAACCTGATCTGTCGATGAACGAACTTGTTTTACAGGCCGAGGAAAGCCTCAACAGAAAACTTCCCTCCTTTCGGCTTCCTTACTGGCTGGGCCTTTTGGGTGGTATAGGTTTTGACCTGCTTACCCGCATAACGGGAAGGAAATTCCCGATCAGCAGCATAAGAATAAAGAAATTCTGCTCAACGACCCAATTTGATGCAACACTGGCCATCAATTCCGGATTTGAGGCACCTTTCACATTGGCTGAAGGTCTGGACCGAACACTTAAAAGTGAATTTGGGGACAAGGTCGGAAAATTCAGGAGATAACGCGTTGACCTTAAATTGAAATATAAAAATGAAACTATCTCTTAAGTTTTATCTTCTGTTGATCATCAGCATCCTGAGCACTCCTTTCCACCCGATGGCTCAGTCCTTGTCTGTTGGTACTCCTATACTGGAAGATGCATACCGAAGGGCTCAATTGCTGGGGGAGATTGATTCAACCATCTCTTTCACTGTTCGTCCCATTTTCCCGGCCGCCTCTCTTAAATCCTCAAATGTCTTCGATCCATCACGGACTTTTGACAATGAGAGAGTTTCGGACTTTGATGGCAAAAGGGAATTCCGGAACAAACGGTTTTTTTTACAGCTTTTACCGGTTACGTTGCAACAACAGTACAATTCACATCACCCGGCAGGCTTCAATGATGGTGCCATGATCCCTGCCCGTGGCTACCAGAATATGTTCAGTGCGGGATTTTTTGCAAAAGCCGGCCCGGTAAGTATTCAACTCAGGCCGGAATATGTCTACGCAGCCAACAGCGATTTTCAGCAGTTTTACAAAGAACAGGACGACCAGGTTTGGTATGAATATTCCGAATTGTTTAATTTCATTGACCTGCCTGAACGTTTTGGTGATAAGCCATATCATAAATTGTCATGGGGACAAAGCAGTATCAGACTAACAGTTAATGCAATATCACTTGGCTTATCGAATGAGAATTTATGGTGGGGACCCGGAATGCGTAACTCACTATTAATGAGTAATACATCAGATGGATTTAAGCATATAACCCTAAATACTGTAAAACCGGTTAAAACGAAGATAGGTTCCTTTGAAGGTCAGTTCATTGCCGGGAGATTGGAAAATTCAGGATTTTTTCCATCGGATACAACCCGTACATACCTTGGAAACAAACTGTATTTTGCCAAACGCGACGACTGGCGGTTTATCAATGGAATAGTTTTAAGCTACCAACCCAAATGGGTACCGGGACTTTTCATTGGTTTAACCAAAAGTTTAAGTTTCTATGGTAAAGATATGGGCTCTCGTTTAAGGGATATCTTTCCGGTGCTATATCCTATGGATAAAAAAAACCAATATGGAGAGGAAGAGCCTCTGATTGCGAAAGATCAGCGGGCTTCGTTGTTTGCACGCTGGTTGCTGGTAAATGAAAATGCTGAAATATACTGGGAATACGGAAGAGAGGACCATGCCTACAATTCAAGAGATTTGATGTTACAACTTGAATATACCAGGGCCTATATACTGGGTCTCCGAAAATTAATACCCTTAAAAACACTAAAGGATCAATACATACAATTAAATGTAGAACTGACCCAGTTGGAACAAACCAAAACTAATCCGGAACATCTTTGGCGTTACTGGTATTCAAACCGCGATATCCGGCAAGGGTATACCCATGAAGGGCAATTGCTGGGGGCGGGTATAGGTCCCGGAAGTAACCTTCAAACATTAAGTGTTAGTTGGGTTAAAGCCCTTAAAACAATCGGATTGCAATTCGAACGCTATGTCCATAATAACGATTTTAACAATATCGCCACGAAAGACATCCGCGGGAATTGGGTGGATTTAAGTATAGCAGCAATTTGTGAATGGAACTTTAAAAACTTTCTTCTCTCCTCAAAAGTGGAGGGTATAAAATCACTAAATTATCAGCACTTTTATGATCCAGCCTTCGAAAATCCTGATTTGTTCTGGATTCCCGGGAAAGATATCTACAATTTCCAGGGTCAAATTGGCTTAAGCTACAGATTCTAGCCGGGTAATGATTTGTAAATGACGCCACCACTACTCATCTCGTTAGTCTCTGGTAAAGTTAGGCACTTTTTCACGGGTGATATTCGCAGTATCAGGGCGAAAAAAAATATCATCTGGTCATTTCTTCTTAAGGGGGCAGGTATTCTTATCTCGCTGTTACTTGTACCACTAACGATAGATTATTTATCACCCCGTGAATATGGGGTTTGGTTAACGCTCAGTTCCATTCTTACATGGGTTAATTATCTCGATATAGGTCTTGCAAATGGTCTGCGCAATAAACTTGCTGTCACCTTTGCAAATAGTAATCACCGGCTGGGTCAGATATATGTCAGTACAACATTCTTTCTTTTGACACTGATAATGACCACATGCTTCCTATTGTTCCTGGCTCTCCAACCTTTTATTGAATGGTCGGCTATCCTGAATGTTGATCCGGATACAGTAAAAAATCTAAATACAGTAATAATTGTTGCCTTTGCTTTTTTTTGTCTCACCCTCATATTTAAATTAACCGGAGTCATTTTAATTGCCGATCAGCGTCCTGCAACCAATGATTTAATCACCTTAATCGGAAGCGCTTTATCCCTGATAATTATTTATATCCTTATACGTACCACAGAAGGCTCACTTTATAACGTGATCCTCACGTTTACAGGCATTCCGGTACTTGTCCTGTTAATCTCATCCCCGATCATTTTTTTGACACAATACAGGTACCTGAAACCAGTGATTCAAGCAATCAGGTTAAAATACACCAAGGACCTGATGGGATTGGGTATCCAGTTCTTTCTGATGCAAATAGCCAGCATTATCATTTTCAGCTCATCCAATATCATCATAGCCCAGCTTTTAGGTCCGGAGCAGGTTACCCCTTATAATATTGTATTTAAATATTTTAGCCTTGTAACGCTAATGTTCAGCATCGCCATAGCGCCCATGTGGTCAGCAACCACAGACGCCTATGCCAAAGACGATTTCAACTGGATCAGAAAAGGAATAAAAGGAATTTTGAAAATCTGGGCATTAAGTGCAGTGGGAATACTGCTGATGGTCGTATGCTCGGAGTTTATTTACCAGCTTTGGGTACCACAAATAAAAATCCCTTTTGCGCTGACCATTCTGATGGGAATTTATTCTATTATTCTGCTTTGGAGCGTAGCTTTTTCAACCTTTTTATTTGGTATCGGAAAGCTGAGATTGCAACTGGTAAATATCGTGATTGCAGCCATTCTATTCATACCCCTGGCAATCTGGCTGAGCAGAATGCTGGGTGTTTCTGGAATTGTAATCGCCTTGTGCCTGACCAATCTATCGGGAGCAATATTAAATCCTATTCAATTTCAGAAAATTCTTTCAAAAAAAGCTTACGGAATCTGGAACGCTTAAGAAAAGTTCAGAATCATTTTACCCGATTGTATGAAAAAGTACCAGGTTTCGATTGTCATAATCACTGAAAAAACCCTTCTCACAAAATACGAGGAAATTTCACTGAACAGAGCCCTTGAAGTATTTTCGGAATTCAACAAATACCTGGTTATTCCTGAAAAAACGGAACCCCGAAATTTTATCGATCCGGAAAAGATTACTGTCATTGAATTAAACAATTCACATTTCACTGGTGTCAATTCGTATAGTTCACTTTTATTGAGCAATTTTTTTTACGAACATTTCATTGATTCGGAGTTTATCCTGATTTATCAACTGGACTGTTTTGTCTTTAAAAATAACTTTACCGATTTTTTAACATTCGATTATGTCGGCGCACCATGGTTCAATTCTCAAAACCATGCCGGCAATGCAACAATCAGAACCTTACTCTTTCGAAAGCCTTTTATGTCCGTCCGGTTAATGATAGATTGGAAACTTCAAAAGAAAACCAATGCAGTGGGTAACGGTGGCTTTTCGTTGCGAAGAGTTGACAAATTCATTTCGATTACCAAAGACAATCAGATGAAAAGGATCATCGCATCCTGGCTCAGACAAAAACGGCCCCATGAAGATATTTTCTATTCTTTCGTAGTTCCGATATTCGACAAAGATTTCAAAATTGCAGATATCCCGACTGCACTAAAATTTTCGTTTGAATCTTATCCTCAAAATTGTTATTCACTTAATCATTACGAATTGCCCGTTGGCTGTCATGCCTGGGCAAAACATGAACCTGAATTTTGGAGAGCTATTTTCAGTTCTTTAGGTTACAAAATTTAGTAAAATTAAATTCTTCCATTGAAAAATTTCTATCGCTATAGTTGGTCTAAAAGAGTGAATTTCAATTCATATAATGTAGTTCCATTAAGGGAACAATGGTATACAGTTGTAATTCTGTTATTTACCATCTTATTCACTGAACAGTTACTAGCTCAGTCCATACCAGTAGGCACCCCGGTTCTTGAAGATGCTTACAGGAGGGCACAATTACTTGGAAACTTAGATTCTACGATATCTTTTACGGTTCGTCCCTTTCACCCTTCTGCCAATTCCAAACAAAAAGATATTTTCAATCCGTTCGGTAGTGAGGATAAAGAACTAGGTGTTCACCCGGATGGAACCTTTCATTTCGGCAGAGACAAGGGAAAGATAGTGCTGCTACCATTCACATGGCAACAACAGTTCAATACCCACCACCCTTACAGCATCAATGATGGCCTTATGATCCCTGCAAGGGGCTATCAGACAATGGTCAGTGGTGGCGTTTTTGCAAAGTATGGTCCGCTAAGTATTCAGTTTCAACCAGAATATGTTTACGCCGCAAACAGGAACTTCCAGGGTTTTTATAAAGATAATTCGGACCAGATATGGGCAGGATACTATGGCACATACAACAATATTGATCTGCCTGAAAAATTCGGGAATGATTCCTATCGCCGGTTATCCTGGGGACAAAGCAGCGCCAGGCTGACATTAGGCCCGGTTTCGGCAGGAATCTCCACCGAAAACCTGTGGTGGGGACCCGGGATAAGAAACTCTCTTATCATGGGCAACACGGCTCCCGGATTTTTACATGCTACCTTTAATACCGTAAAACCCTTCAGAACTTTTTTGGGATCATTCGAAGGACAAATCATTGCCGGAAAACTTGAGAACTCCGGATTCGTTACACCAGATACCGGCCGTACCTTTAATGGTGCAAAATTATACTTTCCGAAAAGAGAGAACGGACGCTACATCAATGGAATGGTGATCAGCTATCAACCCAAATGGATTCCGGGATTATTTATGGGAGCAACCCGTACCTTCATCTCCTATTGGGCAGATATGGGTGGTAGTTTTGCAGACTTCCTTCCAATCTTCTCCGCTATTACAAAAAAAGCCAATTACGGCGAAAAAGAAAGCCCTTATCCCAATGATCAGCGTGCATCCGTTTTTATCCGGTGGTTATGGCAGAAGGAAAAGGCAGAATTCTATTGGGAATTTGGGCGTGAAGATCATGCCTTTAACGTGAGGGATCTACTTGTGCAACCGGATCATACAAGGGCGTACGTCGTTGGTTTCCGGAAGCTGATTCAATTAAATGCGCATAAAGATCAGTATATTCAGTTTAACATGGAACTGACGCAACTTGCGCAAACAGGCACCAACCCGGAACGTCCAACAGGATCACTCTATTTACACTATGCAGATATCAGCCAGGGATATACCAATAAAGGACAATTACTGGGCGCAGGAATCGGGCCAGGCAGTAATCTGCAAATGGTTAGCGTGAGTTGGGTAAAAACCTTGAAAACAATCGGAATACAGGTTGAACGCTTTGTGCACGACAATGACTTTCAAACGACTTACATTCGCGATATCCGGGCCAACTGGGTTGACCTGGGAATTACAGCATTCGGCGACTGGGACTGGAAAAACCTGTTGTTCTCAGTAAAATTACAGGCCATCAATTCCTACAATTACCAGTATCGTTATATTCCGGTCGCAAGCATTCATCCCAATTTCTGGACGCCCGCAAAAAATACTTTTAACTTTCAATCTCAGATTGGGGTCTCCTATCGTTTTTAGGAAATATTTGGATTCAAAATCTTAAATCATAAATCATAAATTCCCCCTATGTCCCCCGAAAATACTAAACCCACCATTCCGGTTGCTGACGACGAAATAGACCTGATCGCCCTTGCCAAAACCTTCTGGGCAGGCAGGCGAACCGTCATCTTATCGATATTAGTCTGCGGCATTCTCGGTTTCTTTATCGCGATATTCACGTCTAAAGAGTTCGTTGCCACCACGATCATGGTCCCTTCAGGAAGCGATGGGGTATCCAAACTTGGAGGATTAGGCGGATTAGCCGCAATGGCAGGAATTAATCTCGGTTCTGTTTCAGGTAGCGAGCTCTCCCCGACGGTTTATCCGCAAATCATATCGAGTCTCCCCTTTCAACTGGAGCTGATGAAAACGCCGCTTA
>JBBRGI010000191.1:0-6963 GCA_038240855.1 Bacteroidales bacterium
ATCGGAAAGGGTTCAAAACCCGATATTTTATAATTTTGGAATTAAAGACAACAGTAAACCAAAAATAACTGCCGTTTATGCTTATCCTTTATCTGTAAACAGCAATATCGGACCGGATCGCAGCAAAAAAAGATTCGAAACAGTGCCTGTTCCGGATGGCTACAGGTTGGTAAGTAATCAGTCTGTTCAACTTTACGGCAAGATAGGATTTGGAATACAGGCCGAGGATTACTTCAGCGGTGTTGGTTTAAAATGCGGCATCTATTCGGCTACCTTATACCGCGACGGGAAAAAGGTATTCGGGTTCAAAATGGATAATTTTTCGTTTGACCAGACAAAATATGCTAATTCTCAGGCCGATTATGAGGAATACATTAAATCGAAACGGTGGATACAACGATTATACAGGCAGCCCGGAAACCGGCTGGATATCTACGATCCGCCGGAGAACAACGGGATAATTTACATAGATGACGCGAAAAGTCATGAATTCGAGATCGTTGTGTCTGACGCATTCAACAATAAAACAAGTCTGAAGTTTAGGACAACTGGTAAAAAATCTCAAATCCCCCTTAAAAAGGAGCCGGTGGGTGAACCATTTATGTTTGACCGGGAAAATAAATTCGAAAACAGCAAAATAAAGGTGCTTCTTCCTAATGGTACATTATATGACAATATTAATTTCACTTGGAAAACTGCTCCTGCGCCAACTGACTGTTATGCCGAACTTCACCACGTGCACTCAAAATTTGTACCCTTGAATTTGCCCTATACACTCTCAATAAAATGCAATGATCTACCCGAAGAGTTAAGGGATAAAGCCCTGATTGTAATGATTGATCCGGCCACCGGCCGGAAAACAGCCATCGGTGGCGTATATTCGGGCGGATGGATTACGGCCGGCACCACTGTTTTCGGAAGTTTTTCGGTTGCAATAGATAAGAGACCTCCGGTTATTACCTCATTAAGTATAAAGGACAATAAAACATTGACCAATCCTGCAAAAGTGCAATTTAAGATTGACGATGACTTGTCAGGAATTAAAAACTATCGTGGCGAAATAGACGGAAATTGGGTGCTCTTCGAATATGATGGAAAATCGAAAACACTCAGTTATACCTTTGATAAGGAAAGAATGACGTTCGGAAAGTCACATCTTCTCCGGCTGGTTGTAACCGATAACAGGGATAACAGAACAGAATATAAAGCAATAATCTATAAATGAAAATACTGGCCATAGGAACCATGTCGGGTACATCACTTGACGGAATTGACATCGCGCTTTGCAGCTTTTCAGAGTCAGACAAGTCCTGGAACTACAAAATTGTTGAAGCGGAAACAATTGCCTATCCGGTTTTCTGGACCGAAAAACTAAAGGGTGCCCACGACCTGAACGCGCAGGAGTTTCTGCTGTTGAATAACGAATACGGCCGGTATACAGGCGAACTTATTTCCAGGTTTATGCATGGGAAAAATATTCCGCAACTAATTGCATCACATGGCCATACAATTTTTCACCAACCCGAAAAACGGCTTACATTTCAGTTGGGTAACGGAGCCGCAATCGCAGCCGCAACAGGTATTACAACCGTCTGCGATTTCAGAAACTTCGATGTAGCTTTAGGCGGACAGGGTGCACCACTTGTCCCGGTCGGCGATCGGCTGCTGTTCGCAGGATACGATTTCTGTCTGAACATCGGCGGCTTTGCCAATATATCATTTGAACTTAATGGAGTCAGGATTGCATTTGATATTGCACCTGCCAATATAATTCTTAATGATCTGGCGCAGCAGGTCGGTTGCGCCTTCGATCAGGACGGTCGTATCGGAGCGTCAGGAACTATTGACGAATCCTTACTCCAAAGATTGAACACCCTCGATTTCTATGCCAAAGAGTGGCCAAAATCACTTGGACGGGAATGGATTGCCCGGGAGATCACCCCTTTACTGGCAGCATCAGGGCTCACGATTGAAGATCAGGCATCAACAGTATATGAACATATCGTTCATCAGATAGTAAGGGTGATCGGGAACAAAGGCAGGTTGCTGGCCACAGGAGGGGGATCAAAGAATCGGTTCCTGATCGATAAATTAAAGAGCAAAACCAGTTGTGAAATCGTCCTTCCTCACGAGAAACTCATCGACTTTAAAGAAGCACTAATTTTCGCCTTTCTGGGGGTCCTTGCCTACAACGGCCGGGTCAATGTGCACTCATCTGTCACAGGCTCAAAACAGAACCACATAGGCGGAATCATTTATCAGACAGCGATTCGATGATAAAACTCATCTAAAATATAGGTTCATTACGCTGATAAAAAAGTTCTAGATACAACTATTTTCATATTTTTGCCAAATGTATTAATACGAATTCAATGTTAAAGAAAAAAAGCTTATTCATCCTTTTGATTTTGGTAGCATTACAGGTTGTACCTTCCGGTGCATGCACCAATTTTCTGATTACAAAAGGAGCTGCAAAAGATGGTTCCACGATGATCACTTATGCAGCAGATTCACATACGCTATACGGCGAACTATACTTCTGGCCGGCAGCCGATTACTCCGATGGAGCGATGCTGGATGTTGTTGAATGGGATACCGGCAAATTTCTGGGAAGAATTCCACAGGTGAAACATACTTACCAGGTAACCGGCAATATAAACGAGAACCAGGTTGCCATTGGCGAAACTACCTTTGGTGGCAGAAAAGAACTTGCCACACAAAAAGAGGCAATTATTGATTATGGGAGCCTGATTTATATCGCACTTCAGCGTTCAAAAACTGCCCGTGAAGCCATCACAATTATGACCGACCTGGTTAAAAAATATGGATACGCCTCCAGCGGAGAGTCATTTTCAATAGCAGATCCCAACGAAGTATGGATTATGGAAATGATCGGTAAGGGTGAAGGACAAAAAGGGGCTGTTTGGATTGCACTGAGGATTCCCGATGGCTATATTTCTGGTCACGCCAACCAGGCAAGAATTACCAGTTTCCCGCTAAATGATCCGAAAAATAGTCTTTACTCGTCCGATGTCATCACATTTGCAGTTGAGAAAGGTTGGTTTAGTGGGAAGAATAATGATTTTAGCTTCTCCGATACCTATGCTCCCGTCGATTTCAGTGGTGCGAGGTTTTGCGATGCACGCGTTTGGTCGGGGTTCAATAAAGTGAATAAGCAAATGGGACAGTATGAGAGTTACGCGATGGGAAAGGTAATGTTCGATCAAAGAAAGGTTGCCACCAACAGGATACCTCTATGGATAAAGCCCGATTCACTGCTTTCGGTCAAGGATGTAATGGATATTATGCGCGATCATTATGAAGGAACTGCTCTTGATATGACAAAAGATGCAGGTGCAGGTCCTTTCGGAGCACCATACCGCTGGCGTCCGATGACGTGGAATGTTGATTCTGTAAATTACGTCCACGAACGTGCAATTTCCACCCAGCAAACCGGCTTCTCCTTTGTAACCCAGAGCCGTTCCTATCTTCCCAATTCAATTGGAGGAATCTTATGGTTTGGTGTTGATGACACTTATATGACCTGTTATATGCCAATCTATTGTGGTATGAAGCAAGTTCCTGAACCAATCAGAGTCGGTAATGGTGATCTTCTAACCTGGTCAGATAATTCAGCTTTCTGGATTTTTAATCAGGTTTCTAACCTGGTATATTCCAGATACAAAGACATGATTGTGGATCTTCAAAAAGTTCAGTCGCAGATGGAAAATAAATTCTTTAATCTTATCCCGGTAGTTGATCAGGCAGCTTTAACGCTCTGGAAAAGCGGTAATAAGGAACTTGCACTTCAGTATCTTACCGAATTCTCTGCCAGCCAGGTCGAAAGTTCAGTTAAAAGCTGGCGCGATCTGAGTCATTTTCTGTTAATTAAATACAAAGACGGAAATGTAATGATTGAGAAAAACGGCGTTTTCGAAAAAGCTGAATCAGGCAAAGTGGCAGCTTCACCGCTTCATCCTGCCTATCCTGAAGAGTTTTATCGCAAGATAATTGAAGGCAATAAAGAGCATTTCAAGGTAATCGAATAAAGGTAATTATTAGTTTTAATGTAGCTCAGAAAACAGTCACAATTTTTTTCCAGAGCGGATTGAATGATCAGAAATCAAATCAGAAGGCTTTCGCGTTGTTCAGACAAACTTTCAACAGCAGGGAGTAAATACAGCTGCGGACAGTTGTAAATTAATTCTTCCCTTATCAGGACTCAACCTTGAATTACAAATTTTACGATTTGTATTCAGTCCGTAAAACAGCCCGCAAATTATGATTTGGCCTGATTAGACTATATAAGAAAAATATAGTCAATTCAGTGCCGTTTTCATTTCCACGAAATCAGACTGCCCTGAAAATCGAAATCGAGCATATCACACAATATTTCAGCAAGTTAAAATTAAATTAGTGCAATTCTTCCAAAGAGGCCGCCATATAACGAAATAATTTGTTAAAAATCTATAAGTGCAACTTTTTTTGAAATTATTTGTTTTATTTTTATAATGAAATTTAAAAAATATCTGTCATGAAAAAAATAACACTTCTTCTTGTTATGGTATTTCTTTTTTCATGTCTTGTAAATGGACAGGATCCAGCCGCATCAAAATATGAGGTGCCGGCCAAAGAAAAACCATCATTCTGGTTTGGTCCTAAAGTTGGTGTTAATTTATCAACTCCGACATATGACCTTGACGAAATTAGAGACCAGCTCAAAACAAACTACCAGGCAGGTTTCTTCATGCAATTCGGGCGTACCTTGTATTTTCAACCTGAATTTTATTATGCTGTTCATAAGCAAGGGCTGACGAGTAATGGTCAGACCAGATTAAAACTCGAAACCCTTGAAATTCCCATGATGTTTGGCTTACGATTAATCAATCTGGGAGTAATCAGTGCACACATTATGGCTGGTCCGGAAGTATCTATTCTGTTAAAGGAAACCAGGGCTCCGCGGACATATGGTGTTTGCAGACAAAGCGGTAATTTCTCGCTTCAGGGAGGTGGCGGCATTGACGTTCTTGGATTTATTACCCTCGACGTTCGTTATTCTGTTCCTATGGATAATATGGTCGGTAGCCATATCAATGATCTCTCGTGGGATAGCCAGGTAAATGTCACATTGGGATTAAAATTACGGTAATGGTTGTATTAGTGAAACAAACAGACACCATTGTTAACAAAGTATTTTTCTCATGAAAGCAATTCTGTTATTTTTTTGGATCACGTATTCGGTCCTGCCCCAAATTTTTCCACCGAAGAAAATCACACTACATGTTACACCCGTCGATGCGGTAATTTACGAAACGATCTCGGAATCAGGAGAACTGAAGCAACTGGGTACAGGGTTAGCGATTGTCGAGGTTCCAAAGAATATGGCGAAAACCATTGTAATAAAAAGACCAGGCTACGCTGACCTTAGAAAGCTTTACGTCGCTCAGATGGGAGAAAAGCTACCTAAGGAAGATTTTCTTACAATGAAAGATCGCCAGGTTGCTCTTAAAGTATGGCCAACCGATGCGAAAGTATTTACAGATGGGGTCGAACAGGAAAAAACTCCCTTAAATATTATTATTAAAGAGGGTGAAAAAGTAGAAGTAGAGGTACAGAAAACAGGATATGTGGCCGTAAAAAAGACCTATTCCAACTTTCCGGATGCCGCCCCTCCACCTGTCTATGAAGAACTAAAATTAAGAGATCGTGTAATCCAATTAGTTGCAAGCCCGGCAGATGCAAGCATATTGGCAGACGACGAGGCAGTTGGTACTGGTCATGGACAGATAGTTGTTCCTTTCGATAAATGTGTAGTAGTCAAAATAACAAAAGAAGGTTTTGTCAGTGCTGAAAAATCGTATTGCAATAAAGAAGGCATCGCTGACATTCCTGCAAGTGATAAATTTCTGCTCCAGGATCGGGCCGTAACGATCCGGACATCACCGGTTGATGTTGCATTAAAGATCAAAGGCAAAGTTGTGGGGACCGGCGAATATACCGTAAAAATTCCCAAAGGTGAGTGTGTTGAAATAACCGCTGAAAAGGATGGGTATATTTCGATGTTGAAAACCTATTGCAATCAGGATAATGCGCCCGCAATTCCCGCCATGGATTCACTGGCAATAGAAGCTGATGCGGCTTTTACAACCACTGCAGTAGTTGATTTTGTAAATATCAATAACATAATCGATATCAACGGGAAAAGTCAGCCTGATGCCTGGAGAATAATGAGCCAGGTAGTGATGAACTATTTTGATATCCTCGAAATTACCGACATGTCAACAGGATATCTGCGAACGTCCTGGGTCTCCCAGTCCTTTCCTAATAATACCATTCGCACAAGACTCATTGTTAAAGCTGCAGACAGTAACACCCCAAAATATGTCGTTAAACTGGTCAGTGAAGAGTCGGGCAAAAGTGGTTCAAACATCAATGATGACACCATATTTTCGGAATGGAAGAGGGTCCTTGTCAAATATAAGGACATTATCGTTGAGATTCAGACACGTTTGAATTAGGAAGTTACAGGGAAGAAGCCTTGTTAAATGAAAGTTTAAATTCATTAGAACGAGTAGATAGCTGACCGTTCAATATACAGGATGAGTCACTTGAAGATGTAAAAACTCCCTGCACAATTACTTCTGCAGGGAGTTTTAATTTTGTATCGGATTTACACCATAACCGTTTCAAAACTGTGAATTATGAATGAAACGCCTGATAATACCGGAGAGTAATTGTTAGTTAATATATTCAATTAACCATTTGCCCAATTTTTTGCGTGTAAAAAAGATCCGGCTTTTTACCGTACCAAGGGGTAAATTTAGTTTTTCGGCAATCTCCTTATATTTGAAACCACTTAGAAAAAGCTGGAAAGGTTCTCTGAATTCATCTTCAAGAAGATCAATCTTTTTGTAAATCTCCTTCTCCGCATGAATCGAATCAGCCGCCGGAGAGTAATCATCT
>JBBRGI010000192.1:0-6910 GCA_038240855.1 Bacteroidales bacterium
AGGGTATTGAAAATTGCAGCGAGTTTTGCATTAGGATCAACCGTTTCGAATGCCTTACCGAATAAAGAGACAAAATCTTCCTGACTGTCTTCCTGGTTTTTGACTGCCAGCTTAATCGCTGCATTAAACGTGGAATCAGTACTGTAACCTGACATCGCCCTTACAAGATCAACGACCGAAATCTCAAGGGTAACGTTCATACCTCCTTTCAGGTCAAGGCCCAGCGGAATGGCGTATTCGCTCACTTCACGGTAGGTGTATTTGCGAAGTCCCAGGAAATTGTAAACAGGTTGACTGGAAATCGAGTCAATGTAATTTGCCTCACTTTTCTGAGCAAGTACCTGTAACTGTTCAGGCGTAGCACCTGGATTTTTCAGTCTTGCCTGAGTAATGCCATAAGCTTTTGCATCTTTTTCAACCTTATAGGTTTTATAAGTAAAATAAAGCTGGTAAACACATACTAAGGCTAACAAAATGGCTAAAAGCCGAATCAGTCCTTTATTCTGCATTGGATAAACGGTTTAATTATCTGTATTGAATTATATTAAATACTCAAAAAACTTAGGAGGCAAAGATATTTAATATTTCCGGAATAAAAACGACATAAAGATGCAGAGACAGTTTTAAAATAATTCTTTTGTGTAGAGACAAGGCATGCCTTGTCTCTACACATGCCTTGTCTCTACACATGCCTTGTCTCTACGCTAAATAGTTGCCAAAATTATCGTTAACTTTGAATCGACATTAAAGGCTTCACCGTCGATAATTTATACCATTTGCAGGAACCATGTCTTTACACATCAGAATAGTCAGGGCTATTGATTTCTTCAACCGTTTTCGAATGTGGTTTATGAACTTCCTCGATACTATTGGAATACTGGCTGCACTGGCCGGGTTTCTTATCTTCCTGTATCATATCGGGTTTACTCATATGACTGCTGAAATACTCGTAATACAGCGATTATATAATGTAATACTCCTAATTATTATCTTTAGCGCACTTGCCGGAGTAACGGTAAAAAAATGGGTGGATCGTTTTCTAAAGTTCAGAATCGCTGAACTGGCTATCGTACCCGTACTTTTGCTGATGCTTGATGCCCGAACTGGTTATACGGGTATCGACTGGTCACAATTAAGGCTTCACCCAATTCTTAACCGCAACCTGGCCATCTACACCGTTTTAATCCTCTCTTTAGTTGTTAAAATTTCCACGAGTTCTCTACAATTAAACAACCGCAATATAAATCCGGGGCTCCTCTTTGCTTTCAGTTTCCTGTTTATCATAGCCTCCGGCACCGGATTACTTATGTTGCCAAATGCAACCTACACAGGTATTGGGCTTACTGATGCCTTTTTTACTTCGACAAGTGCTGTTTGTGTTACCGGCCTGATTGTAGTTGACACAGCTACCTACTTTACCCCTTTGGGCAGAGTTTTCATCATTGTTCTGATTCAAATAGGTGGTTTGGGAATCATGACATTTACCAGCTTTTTTGGATATTTCTTTAAAGGCGGATCGAGTTTTGGCCACGAATTTCTCCTGAAAGACCTGATCAACGAAGAGAAGCTTGGTGAAATCTTTAATGCCCTTGTAAAGATCATTTCGATCACCTTATCCATTGAAGCCATCGGAGCATTAATTATTTATTCAACATTGGATCCCTCCTTATTTACAGGAGATTTATCTTTAATCGGGTTTTCTGTGTTTCATTCCATCTCGGCATTTTGTAATGCAGGTTTTTCAACACTTTCCGAAAACCTTTATCAAACCGGCTTCAGGAATAATTACATTCTTCATTACATTATGGGAGTATTAATTATCTTAGGAGGTTTGGGTTTTCCCATCGTTTTCAACTATTATCATTTGTTGAAACATTATTTCATAAATAAGTACCTTCAGTTCACCACTAGAAATAAGTATATTCACACCTCTAAAATTATCAATGTCAATAACCGCATAGCCCTGATTACCACCTTGGTTCTGCTTATGACAGGATTTATATTTTTTATGTTTTCAGAATATGATCATTCACTGGAAGGCCTTTCACTCAACGGTAAAATAGCTGGTGCATTTTTCGGATCGGTCACATCCCGAACAGCGGGGTTTAACACAGTTGATATGTCGTCGCTGGCTCCGTCAACTATTTTTTTCTACTTGTTTCTAATGTGGATAGGTGCATCACCGGCTTCCACAGGAGGAGGAATCAAAACTACCACTTTTGCAGTTGCAACATTAAATTTTATCAGCATGGCAAAAGGCAAAGACAGAACGGAGATTTTTGGCCGCGAATTGTCAAACGCGTCAGGCAGGAGGGCATTTTCGGTTATATTTCTTTCGTTCATGGTAATTGGGATGGCCGTGCTCCTGCTGACAATAACCAATGAAAATTTAGAACTCACCAACGTTATTTTTGAAGTTGTTTCAGCTTTCAGCACCGTTGGATTGTCGATGGGTATTACGGCTCAATTGTCTGTTGCCGGAAAATGGATACTGATTGTCACCATGTTTCTCGGGCGTGTCGGAACATTAACCATTTTGGTGGGTATATTCAGGAAAATGCACAACTTCGGGTATAGTTATCCAACGGAAAACGTCATGATCAATTAAATCATAAACGCATGAAATTCATCATCATTGGTCTCGGAAATTTTGGTTCATCCCTTTCAGTCAGGCTTACCTCCCTGGGCCATGAGGTAATCGGTATTGACGAAAAAAAAGAAAAGGTCGAAATTTTTAAGGATGTAATTACCCAAACCATTTGCCTTGATAGTACCAACGAACAAGCCCTGGCGACACTCCCTTTAAAAGAGTGTGATTATGCCATCGTTACCATAGGGGAAGATTTTGGCGCTTCGGTGATGACAACTGCCTTATTGAAACAGGCGGGTGTCAGAAAACTTGTAAGCAGAGCAATCAACCCGCTTCATCAAAAGGTTATCGAAGCGCTTGGCGTTGACCATATCCTTCAGCCTGAATTCGATGCAGCTTCACGCTTTGCTGACAGCATACTGTTCTCCGGGCTAAGTAACTCGTATGATATCACAGATGACTATAAAATTATTGAAGTGCGACTGCCCGACAGGTACGATGGTATGACACTCAGTGAGGTTGATTTTACCAACAGACATTCATTGCTTATTTTGACGATTATA
Source organism: Bacteroidales bacterium (assembly GCA_038240855.1). GTDB lineage: Bacteria > Bacteroidota > Bacteroidia > Bacteroidales > Prolixibacteraceae > JAAFHB01. The sequence continues at coordinate 3,154 of JBBRGI010000192.1, forward strand.
AGAACCGAAGAATCAAAATCCATATTTGGACAGGTTCAACTAAAGGAAAAGTCGCTGGGGTTACCCTCAGCTAATCAGAAACTACTGAAAGAAGACCAGATCCTTCTATTTGGCAGGATAAAAGATATTGAAAAACTATTAAATGCACAGGATATGTAGAGACAAGGCATGCTTTGTCTCTACGGACCTAAACGACGGATCATAATTTATTCCAGTGGTTTCTTTATCTGGTTTAATAAATTATACTTCGACTGTCTCATTTTCCATCGCTCGCGCGCATATTGCCGCATATCAGTAACAGTATCTTTTTCATCAATAATTTCAAAACCCACCAGCGTCTCGATAATATCTTCCATCGTGACAATCCCTTCTATGCCTCCATACTCATCGATTATCATGGCAATATGTTCCTTTTTCTCCAGAAGAGTTTCCCATAAGCTGATTACGGGTTTTGAATTATGAACAATTACAATATCCCGTTTTATATCTTTAAGAAGCAGATCTTCCTCATGTTCTGCAAGTTTTTCAAAAACTGTCTGCCGGAACACATAACCGGTAATATTTTCAATATCATTTAAATAGACGGGAATACGAGAGAAACGCAGATAATCTTTTTCTGTAAGGAAATCAGCCAGACTCATATTTTCATCGGCCATTGTAGCAACGACTCGCGGGGTCATTACTTCGGAAACAACAACTTTTTTGAGGCGTATCAGGTTTTGAATAATTTTATTCTCACGCTCACCAAACACGCCTTCTTCTGTTCCCAGATTTGCCAACGCCGAAATCTCTTCACGACTCGTTGTCTGCTCATTACTGCTATAGGCAATCAGTCTGGTAATTAATGCGGACAATAGGACCAGGGGATAAGCAATAACTATCATAACATTAATGATATATCCTGTAATTACTATCAAATTTCTCCAAAATCTTGCACCGATCGTTTTGGGGATTATTTCTGTTAAAACGAGGATTAAAAGTGTGAGGATTGCTGACACAATTCCAAAATACGCTTCGCCAAATACAATTGTGGCCTGGGCTCCGACACCCGCTGCTCCAACAGTATGCGCAACGGTATTTAATGATAGAATAGCGGATAGAGGCCTGTCAATGTTCTCTTTTAACTTAATGAGCCTTTTTACTGCAGGATCTCCACCATCTTCCTTGCCCCTCAGGTAGGAAATTGGGGTAGAAAGCAATACCGCTTCCATGATCGAACAAAGAAAAGAAATAATTAAAGCAAGGAATAGATAAAAAAGTAAAAGTGCCATCCACTATTTTTTCGCCAAATATAGCCATTCTAACCGGATTAGCAGGAATCAGGCATTGAGGATCACCCAATCATCAAGGTTTGCTATATTCCTGGTAAATTCCATTGAAGAAGGCCTTGGCATTCAAACCTAAGGATTGACTTTTATATCCGCCTTCCTGAACAATAAGCATAGGAAGTTTTGTGTTGCCAATCAGTTTGCCGGTATGGAGAAAATTCGCGGTAGTGAAATCCCAGGTTCCCGTCGGATCTCCCTTTGCTGTATCAAGTCCCAGGGCAACAATTAAATAGTCGGGCCGGAAATCAGTGATCAATTTCAAAGCCCTGATCAATGTTTTGGAATACGATTCATAGGATAACTTTTCAGGCAAGGGGAAATTTACATTAAATCCCAAACCTGAACCTTCACCATTTTCATCTGAAAAGCCTGAAAAATAAGGATATGCAAATGAAGGATGCCCATGGATTGAAATGGTTAAAACATCGCTGCGTGAGTAGAAAATCTGCTGTTGTCCATTCCCATGATGAAAATCAATGTCAAGAATAACAACCTTACCTAATTTACTAAAACGATTTGCCGCAATGGCACAGTTATTAAAATAACAAAAACCTCCGAATGCCGACCGCTCGGTGTGATGCCCTGGGGGCCGGGTTAAAACATAGGCAATCCTGCATCCTTCAACGATCTCATCGGTTGCGGTCAGTGTACAATTAACTCCCCAGCGGGCTGCCAGGTAAGCGTTTTGATTAAGCGGAGTAAAGGTATCAAAACAGTAATAACCTGCCTGAACCGACAGGTCTTTTGGTGCCCTGGCAATGTTTCGTATCGGAAATACATACGGGTAAACGGATTTTCCTTTCGGAAGATTCCTGCATACTTTTTTGAAGTAGTTAAAATAATTACGATCGTGAACTTCCAGAATAAACTTATCAGGGTATTCAATTACTTTTGCGTAGTGAAACAGGCCTGTTTTATCGAGTTCCTTCTGAATGCTCTTTACCCTGACCGGAGATTCAACATAGCCTCTTTCCTTAATATGATGAATAATGTGTTTGTCATTTACGATCAGCAGAATCTTATTCTTTTCGCTCAGATGAGGCTTGTATAAACTTGAATTTTTATTTCTCGCGTACTTTGGCATACGAAGTACAACCGGGTCGTCCTGGATACTTTCGATCACCATATCGATATAGGATACCGGACAATAGTCGGCATATTTACGTTCCAGTATAGCTCTTACAATTTCACGGGCCCTCGAATTGGAGATGATATTTTGCTTGCTAAGTCCGTCAAAGACAAGGTATGGCGGGCTTTCATCCTCCGGGAACACTTTTGATTCATAGCGTGTATTCGCAATTGGTCTTGATCCAAAACGTTCATAAAACGCAAGTCTCTTCTGATTCTGTCTGTGGATCAGTTCTTCAGCACCGCTGATTGCCAAATCATCCGGTAAACATTCAAAAAAAATTCCGATTGCATCCAGAGATTCCGCTTCCTCCCTTACTCTTTCATAAAGTGCTCCACCCAGGCCCGAAGAAGCTTTTTCGGGTGATACGGCAATAAAATCGAGATAACAGAAGCGCAGATCAGACATATACAACATCAGGGCAAATCCTCTTACCACATCATTAATATCTTCCGCAATGAAAAGCGATGTCTGATATTTGTACTTAAGCGGATCGATCATCTGATTGTCGATCTCATCAATTTTTTTTTCGGCCAGCAGAGGAAACTGGGTTTTAATTATCCCCTTCACTTTTTCCATCTTCCGGATATTTGCCTCGAGATAGGGATTGGTAATTTTCCGTATTCTGATCATGCTCTTTCAATTGCGTATTAACTCCATGTTATTTCGGCAATGTTTCCAATAATTTCAATAATACCGAAATATCAGTGACATTGTACCTTGCAAATGAAGGACTTAATCCTACGCGAATTGTATAGGCCGATTCGGGCAAAGCCTTAAAAAGGAATTCATCAGTTTTATCATCTCCCGCGGCAAAGACAAATCCGAAATCCTGTTCCGCTAACAGGGCATTGGCAGCCTGTCCCTTGTCATGCTTGCCATTTTTAACTTCAAGAACTTTATGACCTTCAATAATTTCAAAATCTGTTTTATAGCGGATAATATCTGCAAGGTCGTCTTTTAATTCATGAAGCCGCAATTGCGCAAAATCGGAATCGGCATTTCTGTAATGCCAGGCAATACTTCCCGTTTTTTCTTCGATAAACGTACCATTGCAACGACTTACATATTCGTTCAATATAGGTAAAACTGCCTCCTTCCAATTTCCGTTCGTAGTAACTGTTGCCACCCATTTTCCGTTCGCTTTTTTAATAAAATAACCATGTTCGGCCACCATATTGACATTAACACCGGAAAATTGTCCGTCCAGAAATTTCTTGTCCCGCCCACTGATGATCACAATCTTGTTTTTTGGATCTTCTGACAACATCTGAATGATCTTTAAAGTGTCACTATCAAT
>JBBRGI010000193.1:0-6863 GCA_038240855.1 Bacteroidales bacterium
ACCCGGATGTTTCTGCATAACAACATTTTCCCCGGAAAGGTGGACTATCAATATTTAATTGGCGGGCCGGAGTATGGATGAAACAGTAAAGGGAATTGATTAAATCTAAAACCTGTTTTCAACTATCCCGATAAACTGATCACCTGGTACTCTGAAAAATGTTAAGTGCGTTATAAATAATTTTTGCTCAATTCTCCCGGTTTATTCCGCTAATTTCTGTATGTTCGATCTTCGAAACAGACAACAACCTGATTCATCAGCAGATTGAAGTATAATGGTCTGATTTTAAGAAAAGACAATTACTAAGATAATAAGTCCATCGAAAATTGAAAATTACTAATTGACAATTACTTATGAGCACTTTTACACGACGAAATTTCATTAAAACATCTGTAATTGGTTCAATTGCAGTATCCGGAATATCAACACTATCTGCTTTTACCGGTTCAAGGGAACAGGTGCAAAAAGAAGCACAGGTTGCACTCACGACAGGTGATAATCGCGCAGACCTGGCATTTCGCGCCTTACAGCCATTCGCAAAGGAAATCCGTCGTGCGATCGGGAATCGCCGCGTTGTGCTCAAGCCCAACAATGTGCTTACAAATGTCCCGCTGACTTCAACCCATGTTGATACGCTGGAAGGAATCATGGAATTTCTGAAGTCGATTAAAAAGCTTGATAATGTGATTATTGCCGAATCAGCAGCAAACGGACCAACTTTCGATGGTTTCGACAACTACGGTTATTTCCGTCTGATGAATAAATACCCGGTAAAGTTGGTCGACCTCGATCAGCAGCCTTATGATGTGCTTCATGTTTTTGATGAAAAGGATTTCAGACCTCATGCCATGCGCATGTCGCGAGTCTTGCTTGATCCTGATTCATATATTGTTTCAGTTGCCCGGATGAAAACCCACGACCGGGTGATTGCTACGCTCTCATTGAAAAATATCGTCTTCGGGGCCCCGATTAAAGATGCCGGATTCACCTGGACTTCTCAACGTAAACCTGGGGCCAAAAGTGATAAGGCAATTGGTCATGGCAGCGGATTCCGTGGAATTAACTACAACATTTTCTCCCTCGCCAAACAATTACATCCCCATCTTGCACTCATAGATGGATTCGAAGGGATGGAAGGGAACGGTCCGAACAGCGGAACCCCTGTCGATCACAGGGTTTGCGTTGCAAGCTCCGACTGGCTGGCTGCCGACCGCGTTGCGGTAGAACTCATGGGTATTGATTTTGCGAAAGTTGGCTATCTGAATTTCTGCAACCAGACGGGAATGGGAGTTGGTGACCTGGATAAAATTGAAATTATCGGGGAATCACTACCGGGGCATATCAGGAAATATAAGCTCAACGATAACATCGACAAACAGTTGATCTGGATGAACCCCCTGGTATAAAGATAAACTTTGTATAAACTCTTACCACAAAACAAACTCACATGAATAGATTATTCAAAAAAGCAGTTTAATACAAAAAACCAAAAAGCCATAGCGGAATCTTATTTTGCTGCGCGTATTCAATATTGTCAGCAGCCACATATGCGTTTTCAATTCCTGTAATTTGTTTTTGAGTTTTGTTTTTACCGCCAATTTCAAAAGTATATTTATCATCAACCAGAAAATCACTCTTTTCATATCCATTTATTGAGTGAAGTACCTGAAGTTGATTTAAAAAGAAGGTTTCTCGCAATGTCCCCTGATTTGACTGATTATCTGCCAGTGTATTAACAAGATTCGGATTGTTAAGAAATATCTTTTCAGGCTTATTCATTTTGCTGATTCCATGTGTGCTGGTTTGCAAAAGCATTAACAAATCCGCTTTCTCCAGCAAATATAAATAGCGTAGGAGAGTTTCACGACTTACTCCTACCTGCTGACTTAGATTCACAATATTAGGTTTATATGGAACAATCTCCGCCAATATAGCGATTAGCTTTCTTAAATAGTGAACAGCATTATAATCAATTTTTTCAACCGATGGTAAATCCCTGTCTAACAAATAATTTACTGTTTGCTTAAGTCTGATTTGAAACTCAGCTTCGCCTTCCTTGAAAAATGGATAATACCCGATTTGGAGATACTCCTCAAAAAGTTTCAACGGTTTTATTTTCTCCAGAATTGGAGGTATTAATTTAGAGGCATTGTTCAAAAGATCATTGAGCACAAGAGCTGGAAAATGATAATTGTATTTTAATTCGATAAACTCACGGAAAGACAAGCCCTGTAATCTATAAAGAATGGCTCGCCGACTTAAATCCGCTTTCCCTCTATAAATATCCAATGCGGAGGAACCCGTCACAACAATCTTCAGATCAGGAAAATAGTCATAAATATTTTTGATCTCCTGCGACCAGTTTTTGTATTTATGAATCTCATCCAGAAAAAGATACTTCCCTCCCATTTTTACAAACTCATCTGCGAAATCGACAAGCGTATTTTTAGCGAAATACAAATCATCCATGTTAGCATAAATGACTTCATCAGGTACCTCATTTAGGTTTTCCTTTATATATTGAAGTAGTAGCGTTGTTTTACCAACACCTCTTGCACCTGTTATCGCTATTAATCGATTGTCCCAGTTAATCTTATTCCGTAAATAACGTTTGAAGGATGTGTCAATGGCATTGATTCTTAATGCTGAAAATTGAAATAGTCTTTCCATTTTGTCAGATGCTTTCTACAAAAATAGTAATAAATTGTCAGATACATCTGTCAATTTCGATGTTTTTTATTTTGCTGAGTTTCTGCCTCTATCTTTTTCAACTTCAATCTTCCACTTTTAGGTTGCCATAATCGAATCTTATTCTGCAAATAATTTTAATGCCCTGATATCTTGTATTTAAATATTTACTATCATTGCATAGTACTACCTAGAGGTTGGGAATGAGAAAAACAATTGATATTCAGTTCGAAGACAATCTTGCGGTCCCTAAATACCGCCAGATAATTGACGCCATTCAACACCATATCCAGACCGGCGAGCTCAGGAAAGGAGATAAAATCCCATCCCTGAATCAGGTTTGCAAACAACATTCCCTCTCCCAGGATACAGTTCTGATGGCTTATAACGAATTAAAATCCAAAGGAATAATTACATCACAGGTGGGAAAGGGTTATTATATTCAGAATGAAAATACTGAATTCAAACACAAAGTCTTACTTGTTTTCGATCGTCTTACAGCTTATAAGGAAGAGTTGTACGATTCATTCAAAGAGGCGTTGAAAACAGACGGGAGTGAACAAATCTTTTTTCACAACAACAACCTGAAAATGTTTAAAACCATCATTGAGGGCGCGGTTGGTGAATATTCAGAATATGTAATTATGCCTGTCGATCATCCGGAAGCGATTCAACTGATCGGGAAATTGCCTCCCAAAAAAGTGTTTATCCTCGATCAGGGCCGCAAAAAGTACAAAAGCCTTTATCCATTTGTCTGCCAGGATTTTGAACGTGATATCTACCGGATATTGATTAAGAATGTCCAGTTGGTTTGTAAATACAATCGGATGGTTCTTATTATCCGTAACCTAAAATCGCACTTTAAGGATATAGCCAGTGGCTTCCGTGAATTTTGCAGACAACAGTCTATAACATCGGAGGTAGTCAGCGAAATTAACTCCTTTAATATCCAGCCGGGCGATGCGTTTGTGGTAGTTGATGACCGCGACCTGGAATTCCTGGTTCGTTATGCGATGGATAAACAACTGGTTCCGGGGATCGAAATGGGAATCGTTTCTTACAACGAGGCTCCTCTCAAAAGCATTGTGGCCAGTGGAATAACAACCATCTCAACTGACTTTGCACAAATGGGAAAGAGCATGGCGGACATGATCCTGAACCACCAAAAACTCAAAATTGATAATCCTTTTGTAATGAATAAAAGAAATTCGTTTTAATAATCCGATATGAAAAAGATTCTCGCCTTTACTACTTTGTTTTCCTTCCTTTGCTGTTCATTTCTGGTCCATGCCGTCATTGACGGACAACGGATAGTGATCAACCTGAACGGAACGTGGCAATTCGACCAAACTGTCAACGCTTTTCCTCCGGCGAAATTCACAAGAACCATTCCTGTTCCGGGTCTGGTACACCTGGCTGTTCCCAGGATTGCCGATTACGACAAATTTTTCAAACGTGCCGAAAAAGTTGAAGCCAAAGAGCAACACAATCTTTATTCTATCGATTACACACCCCGCTACAGCTGGTATCAGAAAACTGTGTTGATTCCCGGCGACCTGAAGGGCAGGGAAGCAATGATTACGATTAAAAAAAGCCAGTATGTCACCCAGGTTTATGTGAATGGAATCGATATGGGTACATCGATGGCGTGTTACACGCCTGTCGAATTTCCGATCACAAGTGCATTAAAGTTTGGCGCAGAAAATGAAATTCTGATAAAGGTTGGCGACCGTGTCTGGCTTCCAGGCGAAGCTGCCGGTGGCACAGATAAAGAGAAAGAGCATTATCTGCCGGGAATCTGGGACGATGTACTCGTTTCGTTCACAGGGAAAGTTCGTATAAACCGGTTACTGGTTTTGCCCTCAGTAGCCGGAAAAAAGATTACCGTAAAGGCACAGTTGCGAAATTTAAGCCCGGCGCAGATTTTTTACGGCGATGCCATGAGTGATTCGGTGACGCTTAATATCACGGTTGCCGAAAAACTCTCCGGGAAAGTGGTAGCGGTAGCAAAGGGCCGTTTCGCAACCAAACGCGATAATTTATCAGAGGTTACACTCGATATTCCAGTCTCAAAATTTACAAATTGGTCGCCTGACAAACCATTTCTGTATAGTGCAAAAGCAACATTAATCACCGACAAAGGCGTTTCGGACGAAATAAACAAACAGTTCGGAATGCGCGACTTTACCCGTAAAGGGAAGTTCTTTTACCTGAATGGCGAAAAAATTATCTTACGGGGAACCAATGTTACGTTGCAACGCTTCTTCGAAGATCCCGACTGTGGCAACCTTGTCTGGGACAAAGAGTGGGTGAAGAAATTGCTGGTCGATTATCCCAAACAGCTCAACTGGAATATGATGCGAATCTGCGTGGGTATTGCACCCGAATTTTGGTACGACCTGGCTGATGAACATGGGTTATTGTTTCAGAATGAATGGCTTTACTGGCAAAACCATGGCTGGGATGATCAGATCCGCAAGGAATATACCGATTGGGTATGGAGTGATGGCAACCATCCAAGTATAGCCATCTGGGATGCGATCAACGAGAACTGGGATGATTACATCGGCAATACGCTGATTCCCGAATTGAAGAAACTCGATCCCACGCGCATCTGGGATGCGGGTTATATGACTGGCGATCAGATGATACAGGATGAGATGGATGAACCTCATCCCTACCAGGGTCGTATCAGCGAGAAGCAGCCTGGCTCAACCAAAAATTTCTATCCGCTTGGCAACCTCGATTTCAAACCTGGTAGCATCCGCAATATCCAGGAATCGGGTTCTGCCCAATTGGTGAATGAATATGGATGGATATGGTTATGGCGCAACGGAATGCCCAGCAAATTAACTGTTGAAGTATATGATTATTACCTGGGGAAAAATTCGACTCCTGAACAAAACTGGCAACTGCAGGCATACTGGATGCAACTGGAAACAGAGTGGCTCCGAAGCGAACCATCCATAGCTGGGGTATTGGCATTTTGTTATCTTGCCAACAATTACGGGTATACAGGCGACTGGTTTTCGGGTAATATTAAGGATTTGAAGCCCACTCCTACCCTCGACTGGTTCCGTCATGCATTTGCACCGGCTGCTACCTTTATCAACCTGACCGATGAACGCTACACCAAATATATAGAACCTCACCAACCGGGATCGACCCTACTATTTACTCTGGCCGGAATCAACAATCAGAATAAAGCGGTCAATGGAACTGTTAAGATAAAAATGTTGAATGCGAATGGGGATAACTTCTCAGAACAAAATTTCCCGGTAAAGCTGGAATCGTTTCTTCGCACCGATATCCCGGTTTCGATCGTGTTGCCCGCCCAGGCTGGTGGATATGTGCTTGTTGCCGAATTTACCCCTGATAAAGGTCAAACGGTCATAAGTCGCAGGTTTATGAAAATTGGCCAGTCCGGCAACTACAGTTATTTCAATTTAAATCCTTTGACAAAATGAAACATTTACAAATACTTAAATCTCCCGTTGCGTTAAATCCGGACGATTATATCCTGAAAGGCGATCCTGTTACAAACCAGTTCAGGACATTGAAAGACGTTTCCGATATATTTCTTAACCAGGAGGAACTGGCCGATATGAATCCTGAAATGCCGGTTTACTCCGTTCAATCCTGGCTGCCTGTCAATGAGGGAACGCCGGGTGGCTTATTTTTTGGTGCATCGACCATTATGCCGGGGAAAGTTGGCAGCGAATATTTTATGACCAAAGGACATTATCATTCACAATCGGACCGTGCCGAATTTTACTGGGGCGTTCAGGGAAATGGAATGCTGATTCTGATGGATCGCGACCGGAATACCTGGGCCGAAGAAGTTTACCCGGGAAGTGTGCATTATATCGGGGGTGAAATTGCCCACCGGTTAGCCAATACCGGGAATACCAATTTAATTGTCGGTGCCTGTTGGCCGTCGGATGCCGGGCATGATTATGGTGAGATTGCAACGAACGGATTTTCTGCACGATTAGTTGAAATTGACGGCATACCTGTATTATTGAGTCCACTCCGATAAGTCAAAAGATAAAGAATGCCACTAAGCCTCCAAGACACCAAGATTCACAAAGAAATGAATATTAGATGTTTAAACTTAGTGAATCTTTGTGCTTTTGTGCTTTGGTGGCAAAATAATACTTTTCGGAGTGGACTCA
>JBBRGI010000194.1:0-6856 GCA_038240855.1 Bacteroidales bacterium
ATTTTTTATAGCATAAAGCCTGCTCATAGTTGAAATATACATCCCCCCGTTTGCAGCAACTGGAGTTGAGTGAATTGGGCTATCCATTTTTATGGAGTCCAACACGTTTAATGTTTTACCTGCTTCGAGAATCCAAAAATCGCTTCCGCGTGAACCAACATAAACTTTTTTGTCGGAAACTAAGGCTGAACTCCACGAATCCATTCTAAGCTTATGCGTCCAATAGCGTTGACCATTTTCAACATCAGTGCAATGCAGGTTTTTGCCGCAGTCGGTTACATAAACTAATCCATCTGAAATTGCAGGTGTTGATGCTGAGGATTGTTCAAGATTACAAGACCAGATTTCACCGGTATTGGTTATATCGCCTTTCTTTGTGGCATCGATACATTTTAGCCATGCTTTCTTCTTCCCCCACCAGATATCGCCACCCACGGTAACATAAATGCGATTTTTGTAAAATACAGGCATCCCAAAAGAAATACTCGGGCCTTCAACCCTGTTATTCAGGTATTCATGAATATTCTTTTTAGGAGCTGTCGGGTCGCAGTCGAATTGCCAGACTTTATTGAACGATTGGACTTGTTCACGTGATGCAGACTGGGAAAGAGCTTCGAATGCATACAAAATTCCATCCGGACCAGCGAAAAAAACCTGCTTTTGTCCATTAACTTCTCCCATTGACGGCGAAGACCAGGAAGAGTGAAAGATCCGGGGGCCAAAATGTTCATTGTCTTTTGCAACCAGTCTTCCTGTTTTTTTATCCAGAGCAATTAAACTGGGTGCATTTAATGCGTTGGTTTCAAGATGCTTGTAATTAACGCCATTGCAAGTATTCAGGTAAAGGTAGTCGCCATCTATCAAAATGGAAGCGTGCGGTGAATCGTGCGGGCTCAAACCCACTTCAAGTTTTAAATCGTACGACCAGATTATATCCGCATCCTTTAAGGTTACTTCATATGCAAATTCACCTGAAGGAGCCATATACCATCCCTCACCCTGAAAAGTCCCGTCATTCCCATCTGCCTGACCGTTAAGGTCGAGGCAAAGTACCTCTGAACGGTTGGTAAGCACATAAACACGATTGCCTTCAACGGTTGGCGGAGAACAAATACCAATCATGGGCCAGTCGTTGTGCCTGTCACCTTCAATTCGCGGAACAACCAGTTGCCAGCACAAACTGCCGTCGGATTCATTCAAACAGAGTAAAACACCACGGTCTCCTTTGTGGCGGGGATCGCGTTCGTCTGCGTTATTTGCACCAATTAGTACCTTACCGTCAGATATTACCGGGGTTGCATAACCATTACTTCCAATAGAAACCGACCATTTTACATTTTTGCCGTTTTCCAAATTAAATGTTGATGGTAAACCTGTTTCATCCGACACCATATTCCGGGAATACTTTTCGCCCCACTGCGGACTGTCCTTACCTTGTGCCCGGGCGGAATAAATCGAACAAAATTGAAATCCTGCGACCAGACATAATAGTAGTAATTCGTATGGAAATTGAATTTTAATATTTTTCATATTCAATAATGCGATTTAAAAGTGGATAATACTGGAAATCCAAGCTGCGCCTGATCGTTCAAAGATATCCAATCTCTCTTACTTTTTCGCCATCTCTTAAAATTCACATATTGCAGGATATCTTTTACAGAATTTGTCGGTCTATATAAAAGTGGTCCAGTTGTTGCTTAGGATTTTGTAAAAACATCGATTAACCTAATTTTGAAGGTAAAGGTCAGCTAGTTTAAAAATCTATGTTTTACAGCAGCTTAAAATTTGCCAGCCCATTTTTAAATTAGTATTTTTACCCATGTTTTAATTTGATGGAGAGATTGGTTTGCATCTCTGGTTCAACATTAATTATGAATACTATGGCAATAAATTTACAAAAAGGACAGACGATTGACCTGCGTAAAAACGACAAAGGAGACAGTTACGACCTCACGCAGGTGACAATCGGATTAGGCTGGGATATTCGTAAGAAGAAAAGCGGATTCCTGGGTGGCTTACTGGGTGGTGGAAAAGACGATGAGTTTGATCTCGATGCCATTGCATTTCTTCTCGATGCCAATGGTAAAGTGGCCAATCTTGGTCGTAAAGCAAAGATGCCCAACGGAAAAGAGATCAATCTTTATGAAAGTGATGTGATCTATTTCAACAGTCAGAAACATCCCTCCGGTCATATCTGGTTAACCGGCGACAATCGCACGGGTGCAGGCGAGGGCGACGATGAACAGATCATTGTGAAACTTGATGCGCTGGATCAGAAATATCAGAAAATTATTTTCATGGTCGCCATTTACCAGGGAAAAGTTAAAAACCAGTATTTCGATATGGTTGAAAATGCCTACATCCGGGCTGTCGATTTGCGCGGAAAAGAGATTGCCAAATTCAACCTTTCGGGCGATGCGACGTTAAAGGGTATGTGTTCGATGATTTTTGCAGAGGCATACCGACGCGAAGGAACATGGAAATTCAGGGCACTTGGCGAGCCTCAGGCAACTGATAATTTTGTAGAAATTTTGAAAAAATACATAAACCACTAAAAATCAATACATCATGGCTATTAGTTTGGAAAAAGGACAACGGGTAAATGTTGGGTTACCTAAATTTATTGTAGGATTGGGTTGGGATGCCAATTCAGCAGTTGGTGCTGAATTCGATCTTGATGCCTCAGTTTTTATTCTTGGAGAGAATAAAAAAATACTGGCAGACGAATATTTTATTTTTTACAACAACCTTAAATCTCCCGATGGCTCCGTAGAGCATACAGGCGACAACCTTACAGGTGCCGGAGAAGGCGACGACGAAAGCATTCGGGTGGATCTTTCAAAAATAAATGTTGCGGCGACTGAAATAAGTTTCGTCGTTACAATCCATGAGGCAGCAAGCAGGAAGCAGAATTTTGGTCAGGTGCGAAACGCTTTTGTAAGAATTTACAATGAAGATACAAACGAAGAAATTCTGAAATACGATCTTGACGAAGATTTTTCAATCGAAACAGCCGTTGAATTTGGCAGACTTTATAAACGTAGCGGAGAGTGGAAATTCGAAGCAGTTGGAGTCGGTCTTAAAGGGGGCCTTGAAGATTATTTAAACAGGTACAATTAATATCTAAAAGAAAATGGCAATAAAATTAGAAAAAGGTCAAAGAATCAGCCTTGAAAAAAGCAATGGCAGCAAACTTGTAAACATCTGTGTAGGTGTGAACTGGGGAGCCATTGAAAAGAAAGGGTTTTTTGGAGGTAAGAAAATGGAAGCAGTCGATCTGGATGCCAGTTGCGCAACATTCGACGATAACAATATAGCTCTGGAAGTGGTTTATTTCGGAAACCTCAAGTCGAAAAGCGGCTCCATCCGCCACAGCGGTGATGATGTAGTCGGAGATACCGGCGGAGATGACGGTTTAGACAATGAAGTGATATCAGTGGATCTTGGAAAATTTGATCCATCGGTTACAAAAATTGCATTTGTATTAAATAGCTTTCGCGGACACGATTTCAAAACGATTCCTTTTGCCTCAATCAGAATCTATGAAGGAACGGCTACGCGTGTAAACGAAGTTTTTGCAACCTACGATATTGCTAACGGGCCAAACTTTGCCGGACATGTTTCGATGGTGATGGGCGTTTTTTACAAGAAGAACGGCGAATGGAAATTCAATGCAATTGGAGAACCAACTGCTGACAAAGATCTCAAGGGAACATTGGATAGTGTAGTAAACAAGTACTTATAACATGAGAAGACTACCAGTTTATTTAGTTCTGGATACATCCGGATCAATGACCGGAGAACCAATCGAAGCGGTAAAGAACGGGGTTCAGATACTTGTATCCACACTGCGACAGGATCCTTATGCACTCGAGACCGCCTTCCTCAGTGTGATTACTTTTGATAGTGCTGCACGGCAACTGGTTCCACTTACTGAATTATCAATGTTCCAGATGCCCGATATCCAGGCTAACGGGACAACAGCTTTGGGTGATGCGTTATCCGTATTGGCCTCAAGATCAGATAACGAAGTTGCGAAAACCACCATGGAACAAAAAGGTGACTGGAAACCATTGGTGTTCCTGATGACAGATGGTGAACCAACCGATAACTGGCAAAAAGGGCTGGCAGAATTTAAGAAACGTAAATTCGGGATGGTTGTAGCCTGCGCTGCAGGTTCCGGAGCCAATACCTCTGTTCTGAAGCAGATTACTGATGTGGTTGTGCAGCTCGATACGGCCGATTCTGCCACGATTAAAGCTTTCTTTAAGTGGGTATCAGCATCGGTAAGTTCCGGGAGTCAAAAAATTGAGGCCAGTGGCAAAGAGGTCACCGGTCTTAGTGAACTGCCTCCTCCCCCACCTGAAGTCAATATTGTAGTCTGAGTGGAATTTCATACTACTTAATTTTAATAACGGGTGGTGCATTCATGTGCTGCTCGTTTTTAATTAGGCGATAATGTTTTGATCACAAGAACATATTTCAGCATATTAAATAAAATTTTCATGAGCAATTATGTAGAGAATAATCTTATCGCAGGAGAACAAATCAAGTATGAAACGACTTATCATTGGGTGATATTTTTTAGTTTAAAGTCTCTGTTTACTTTGACTATTGCTCCGCTCGTTGATAAATATACCGATGAGTTTGCAATCACGAACAAACGCGTGGTCATTAAGACGGGTTTGATCAGCAGGAAAACCATTGAGCTGAATTTAAACAAAATCGAAAGCGTGAATGTCGATCAGACCATTTTTGGCAGAATTTTTGGCTTCGGCAGTATCACAATTATTGGGATCGGCGGTACAAGAGAAGCCTTCGTAAATATTCGTAAACCGCTCGAATTCAGAAAAAAATTTCAGGAATTGTGCTGAAAAAATGGAGTTATTAATAATTTTAATATGAGAAGATTACCTGTATATATACTGATTCAGACATCGGGTGCGATGCATGGCGAACCAATTGAATCCATTAAGGTTGGCCTTGAATCAATGATTGCCAGCTTACGTCAGGATCCCTTCGCATTGGAATCGGTGCACATTAGTCTGATCACTTTTAGCCGGACTGCCGAGCAGATACTTCCCCTTACGGAACTGGAAAGCATGCAGTTACCCGAGATCATTCTTCCCGAATCAGGCGGAACACATCTGGGTGAAGCTCTTCGTTTCCTTTGCGAAAGGGTTGATCAGGAGGTACAGTTAACTACTCCGGAACGGAAGGGTGACTGGATGCCGCTTCTCTTTATTATGACAAACGGAAAACCTTCAGATAATCTCCTATATATGCAGATGATTCCGGAAATAAAACACCGCAACTTCGGAAGTATTATTGCCTGCGCCGCCGGCTCAAAAGCCGATACAGCTAAATTAAAAGAACTTACCGATCATGTGGTAAGTCTCGATACAACAGACAGTGCCACCTTCCGGCAATTTTTCAAATGGGTTTCCGCCTCAGTAAGCATGGGAAACCGGAGTATAGGATCAACAGCCGAAATGCAACTTCCTCCTCCACCGCCTGAAGTTCATACGGTAATATGATTTGATTAAAATGAAGTGGGGTAAAACAAAATATTAATCAAAAAATGAATTGCAAGTTTATAGGATACGATTTAAAATGTCTGGAGGTCATACTCAACCCCGGAGAAGAATTTTTCGCAGAGCGAGGTTCGCTGATCTACCTTGAAAAAGGGATTGAACGAGAGATGAGAGTGCTGCAGGAGGGCGTCTGGGGAATGTTAAAACGAGGTGTTTCAGGTGAAAACATTGTTCTTGTGGTTTATAAAAATGTAACCCCGGGTCCCAAAAAAATGGTGATTGCCGGTAAAGGAGGTATGCTGTCGGTTAACATTACTGAAATGGAGGGTGGTATCATCTGTAAAAAAGGATATTACGTGGCATCAAGTCAACAGGTTGATGTAGACTTTAAATTCTCAATAGGCAACCTTTTTAGTGGTTTGGGATTGGTATTACAAAAAATCACCGGAAAAGGGACACTCTTTCTCGATTCAATCGGCTCGCCTATGAGGATTGATTTGCAACCAGGACAAATCATACAGGTTGATGATGGCAGCTTTATCTGTGCAAGCCTGAATCTCGAAAGCAGGATTCAATCCTCGATGTCGGCCTCGAATATATTCTCCGGTGAAGGTTTTTCACTCATTGAGATCACAGGTCCAGGTATTGTTTATATTAATTCAGTTAATCAAATATCACTTTAACGATTGACAAACAGTAATTTAATAAATATTAAATGAAACTATTACTTATCATCTTTATAAATATTCTTATTGTTGGATTATTTTTATACTCCAAGCTAACTCCCTACAAAGACCGGCTCACCGGTAATTACCTGAAGACATTTAATTTTTTTGATAAGATTTTTTACCCGATCCTCGGTATTTTCCGGCCTATGGCACGCCCGGCACAAGTCGGTTACGGAATCGCAGTTGATATGTCGCAGATTATTCTCCTAATAATACTTTTAATCATTTTAAGATTTCTGTAATGAGACGATTTTGTACAGGCGAAGAGAAGATCACCAAATGTCCCTTGTGCAACGCTGAAGCACGATTCGAAACCGGGAATGGCAATTTTAATGTCACCCGAACCCGTGGATAATTTTTCAATCTAATTTTAAACATGGATATTAGCAGTTATATATCAAATATTGATTTACCAACTACCGATGAACGCCAGGTTAAAGCATTCCTGGCCGCAAAAAGGGAGGAATTAAATGACAATATAGCGCAATTGTGGGAAAAATTCCTTGCCGGTGAAAAGACTCTGGCAGAATCCCGGGCCAGCGTATCTCCTGAAACCATCATGCCTGCCATTGATGCCGGTTCACTGGAAAACGA
>JBBRGI010000195.1:0-6814 GCA_038240855.1 Bacteroidales bacterium
GTATAATACGGGGTTGGCAGCAATGAATGCCAAACAATACGAAAAGGCGATCAAATACTTCAGAGACTGTGCAAAATACGGTTATAACGGAGGTTCATCGTACGCCCAGATTATCAGTGCTTACCAGCAACTTGGAGACACAGTTAAATCTGTGGAGATCATGAAGGAAGCTTTTGAAAAATACCCTGAAGATCAAAGCATTAACGTACAGTTAATCAACTATTACATTATGTCAGGTCAACCAAATGAGGCAATTAGTTATCTTGATAAAGCGATTGAAAAAGAGAAAACAAATTCATCGTTTTATCTGGCCAAGGGTGTGGCACTTGATAAACTCGGCCGCCAGGATGATGCCATCGAAGAATACAAGAAAGCGATTGAAGTAAAACCTGATTTTGGTGATGCCTATTACAATATTGGCGTTATCTATTTTAACCGCGGTGTAAAACAATTTGATGTCGCCAATGCTGTGCCAACAAGTAACCAGGCCCAGTACGAAATAGAAAAGAACAAATCAGACGATCAGTTCAAACTCGCAGTTCCTTTTCTTGAAAAGGCGGTTGAATTCAATCCTAAAGACAACTTCATTATTGACCAATTAAAGAATCTCTACTACAGGCTTAAAATGATGGACAAATTTGAAGCACTGAACAAGAAATAGTCAAATTAAAAGAGGGAGCACTTCCCTCTTTTTTTACGCTCACAAAAATAACATAATATCACTTATAAGACAAGTGCATATTTGATTTTCAGAGAGATACATCTCAAAATCTAACAAAACAGCCTGTATTGTTAGAAGTCCGAATTGAGACTATTAAATACCATGTTTTGGTTGCCCAGTGAAATATTCGAATTATTCCAAATCCCAGCGAAGCTGAAATTACTTCCGTGCCGCTGACTGACATCCTGAAATGTTGAAGGAATCCAGAAAACTGTTATAATTAAAATAATTATCCTGTAAATCCTTTAATTCTGTAAATTCTGGTTCATAATTAGTATGCGTTTCGCTGTACCAAATATACGCCCTTATCTTTTCAATCCCAAGCAATTCGTTTAAAATAGTTTGCTCCACTTGGCGTATTGATTTCATAAAATTGACTTTCAGTTGCGTGACCAATTTGTCCCGTCAAATCAACGGATGCCCAAGAACCTCTGGCATTATTATCGCGATAATCACACATTAATATTTCGGGTCATATATGGGGTGTAGTCCTTTATAAGTGGTTTATAATCAAGATGAAACAAGGGTGACGAAATGATAAAATCGGCCGTAGACCGGTTGGACGCAGTTGGAATATTGTACAAAACTGCAATTCTGAGCAACGCTTTTACATCCACATCATGTGGTTGAGGCTGCATCGGATCCCAGAAAAAAATCAAAAGGTTAACATTCCCTTCACATATCATCGCACCCAGTTGCTGATCACCACCTAAAGGTCCTGACTTTAAAATGATTACCTGTGGCGGCATCGCATCATTTTCTTTACACTTCTGACTTATAGTATCACTTACGAGTTTTCCTGTTGTGCCCGTACATACCAGCGTATGATGGGCTAACTCCTTCCAGTTATAACTTACCCATTCTGACATGTCTTTCTTACGATTATCATGGGCAACGATGGCAATTGTTTTTTTTATTTTCATTCTCATTACTTCAATTTTCCACAAAGATAACTGAATGAGAGAACATCAGGAAAATGAATTAATTATCAAAATATTAATATTTCATTAAAAATGAATTTAATGTGACCACTTCCTTATAGGCCGGGTCTATTGATATATTGTCATATTGCCCAAGATTGTTACTTGCAATGATGGATTGGGCCATTTCGGTGTACTGATCCGATTCGTGGTAACTATCCATAAAGTGTAGGAGTTGCACTGAGGTTCCCCCCTCCCAGCGTTTTTGCCTGAATTTTTTGTACGAAGAAACTTTTGAGGTTAACAGGTAATAATGTTCGACCGATTCTATGGCAGAATTGTACTTTCTCAGGTACAATTCTGCATCACCATCATTATATTGAACCTGTCTCGGATCATCTTTTGAAAACGACATTATTCCGAAAATATTACTTCCCTGCCGAAATATTGCTGACGTACCCCACCCCGATTCAAGTATTGCCTGGGCTAATGCAAGACTTACCGGATGGGGATAGATTCTCACTATTAATTCCTCCAGGAGATCGGTCTCATATTTTGTCTTCATTTCTGTCAAAAAGGAAGAATCATAATCCGAAATCGCCAGGTTTTTATTGATCCGATCTTCAATAAACTCAACATGGTGCAGATCATCCAGTAATCGTTTGCGTGTTACTACAATAGCGGGTAGTAAATGCTGAATAAACAATTCTTTTCTTTTATCAGGTCTTACCGTCCGAAAGTCAATCGATCCAATGTAATTTACAGGTATAAAAGCACTGTTTGACTGATCGATAATTGAATCACTATCTGTCAATTGAATCTCCCTGACTTTAATCACTTCCGGCCAGTATCTTGATTTGAATTTCTCGGTTTTTGCGAATAAATAAATGGCGAAAATGAACAGGGCAAAGTAGATTAGATCACGAATTATTCGTAACATAGATCAAATAAATTCATTCTTGAGATTGGCCACCCATTTCTCAATACGCCCGTTTGTCAACCTCGACTGATTCTCCTGATCGATTGGTAAACCTATGAACTCACCGTCTCTTACTGCCCTGGATTCCTCGAAAGTATACTCCTCTACCGGGAATTTGCCAACTATCACTGCCCCTCTTTCTTCAAAAAATTCGGTCATAATACCGATTGCATCACAAAAATTTTCAGGGTAGCCTTTCTGATCTCCTAAACCAAAAACGGCTATCTTTTTATTTGAAAAATCAATCTCTTCGAGATCGGGTAATAATTCGTCCCAGTAATAGGGCAATTCTCCGTCAAACCAGGTCGAAACCCCGACAATTATATTATCAAATTCAAGGAAATGTTCCTTTTTAACGTCATCAACATTAATCTGCCGTACATCTTCTCCTGAAAATGCATTATAAATGATCCCGGCAATCTTTGCCGTTTTTTTGGAATTAAAACTGTAAAAAAGGCCTGTCTTTCCCATTCGGATGATCTGTTTAAATTTCGTTTTTATCAATTGCAAAGATCAGTATTTTAATAATGCCAGAGCTGCAGTATAAATCTTTTCTTCATTAATTAAAATTGCGGCCTCAAGTATCCGGTTAAATCCAACCGGAGTAAAAGCAGAACCAACTCTGCGAACGGGTGCATCCAGAAATGCGAACCCCTCTTCGCCAATAATTCCGGCCAACTCACCGCCAAAACCTCCAAAAACTTTATCTTCATGTACCACAAGAACCCGCCCGGTCTTTTTTACAGAATTAAGAATGGATTCTTTGTCGAGTGGAATCAGTGACCGGATATCAACAACTTCGGGATTGTATCCTTCGGCAGCGAGTTTTTCGGCCGCCATCAGACATAAATGGGTTGTATTTCCATAGGTTATAATGCTCATATCTGTACCGTCACGCCGAATTCTGGCCTTTCCGAACGGAACTTCATAATCCTCAGGAATAGGTGTAGCTGCCGAGGGTGAATTATACAGTGCCTTTGGTTCGAGGAAGAGCGTGGGTCCCTCCGATCTTATTGAAGTCCGCAGTAATCCTGCAGCATCATCGGCAAAAGAGGGATAGACGACTCGAATACCCGGAAAAGTTGTCAGTGCGCCTTCAATTGTCTGTGAATGGTACAATCCTCCGCCGATGTATCCTCCCGAAGCCAGGCGAATGGTAACATTGGGACTGAACTGACCGTTCGTTCGCCAATATTCATGTGTCATTTCGACGAATTGTTCCATGGCTGGCCAAAAATAATCGGCAAATTCAGCCCCTTCAACAACTATTCTGATTTTCTTATCGTATCGCGACATGCCATTGGCCGTTCCCGTAATATAATCCTCGGCAATTGGCCCGTTAAATACCCTGGCAGGACCAAATTCCTTCTGCAATCCCTTTGATACATTGAATATCCCCCCTTTTTCCTTATAGGCGATATCCTGACCCCAGATAAAAGTATCGGGATTATGCCGGAATTCTGCTTTAAGGGTTTGATTCAAACCTTCGATAAGTTTTTTCTTTTCACCGCTGAAATTGTGTAGACCATCAGGATATTTTGATGCCGGGTAAGGCTCCGGTATTACAAAATCATAAATAGATGCAGGATCAGGATCAGGCGATGCCAGCGCAGTTTTATGAGCCATTTTAACTTCTTCCTTTGCTTTGACTTCTATTGCCTTAACTTCCTCTTCTGTAAATCGTTCATAACGCAGCAGCAAACGTTTAAACTTCAGCAAGGGGTCTGATTCCAGTACATTTCCCAGCTCAATATCATTACGATACAAATCGTGCCTGTCGGAATTGGAATGAGAATGAATCCGGATGCAATTGGCCTGGACGATACATGGCTGCTGATTTTCCAGTGTCCATTTTTTTGCCTCGGTCATCGCATTGATCGAATCAAAAACATCTTTACCATTGCAGTGAATAATCCTGAGATTTTTAAATCCTGTGAAATTATTGGCCACCTTTCGGTTAGCTGTCTGATCTTTTTTGGGAACCGAAATGCCGTAACCGTTGTCCTGTAGAACAAAAATTACAGGTAATTCCTCCGTTGAAGCGCCATTAATCGCCTCATAAACATATCCTTCTGATACAGATGATTCACCCTGCGAACTGATAGCAACGCCATTTCCCTTGTAATATTTTATGGCACGAGCCACACCAACTGCATGCAAAGTGTGATTACCCGTGGCTGAAGATACATTATGAATGTTCCATTCCGGTTTTCCGAAATGATTCGACATATGTCTTCCGCCCGAATTAACATCTGCGGCTTTTGATATCCCGTTTAGTATGATCTCTTCGGCCGTAAGACCCGCAGAAATATTTGTGAGCATGTCGCGGTAATAAGGAAAGAGATGATCATGTTCTCTGTCAAATACCTGCCCGATAGCCAGTTGTATTCCATCATGTCCCGCATAGGGTGCATGATACGACCATCCAATGGCTTGCTTCAGATAGTTCGGAGCCTTTTCATCGATCAATCGTCCCAAGGTCATCATATAAAACCACTTTTCGAGGAGCACCTTGTCGGTATTCTTGATCGTAAAGGCTTTGTGTACCGGAATATCTAATAAAACTTTCATAGTCATGGATTTATTTCTAATCAAATACTTTTGTTTTGTTCAAATTGTTCAAGTAAATCGGCAATTCGTCTGAGAAATATTCCTCCCAGCATTCCATCAACCACCCTGTGGTCGTAGGAAAGCGATAAAAACATCTTGTGCCGCACAACTATTGCATCACCCGTAGGAGTTTCCATCACGGCAGGTTTTTTTTCGATTAGACCAACTGCCAGGATCGCAACCTGAGGTTGATTGATAATCGGAGTTCCGATTAATCCTCCAAAAGTTCCGAAATTGGTGATGGTAAAGGTTCCCCCCTGGAGATCATCCGGATTGAGCTTATTTTCGCGACCTGCCCTGGCCAGGTTATTGATATCGCGTGAGAGTCCGACAAGATTCTTTGTATCTGCATCTTTAATCACAGGTGCTACCAGGTTACCGTCATTGGTAGCTACCGCGATGGCAATATTGATATGTTTGCGCAAAATAATATTATCTTCTTCAACGGAGGCATTTACCTGGCGGAATTCTGACAGCGCTTTGGCTGCCGCCTCGGTAAACATGGGCATGAATGTAAGTTTTTCGCCATATTTTTTCTCATATTCAGCCTTTACAGCATTGCGCCAAAGCACCATATTTGTTACATCTGCTTCCACGACAGTCGTAACATGGGGAGCAACTTGTTTTGACATAACCATATGATTGGCAATTAATTTACGGATCCGATCCATTTTAACAATCGTATCTTCTGCACCAACTGAGACTGATAACTTTGGTCTCTCCGTTGTCTTTTCCGGGGCAGCTTGCGGAGATGCGGTCTGGACAACCGGTGAAGCAGGTTTGCCGGCACCTGACTTGCGCTGTTCGACAAAGTTCATGATATCATTTTTCTGAACTCTTCCTCCCAGGCCACTTCCGTTTATCGATTCAAGTTCGGACAGGCTCACTGCTTCCTTTGACGCAATACTTTTGACAAGTGGTGAGTAAAACCGGTCTGAATTTTTCAAATCTTCATTTGAAAAGCCAGGAGATGGTTGTTTGGTTTCTTCGGGTTTGTGCTCAGAAACCTGGTTCAATCCGTGGGATGTTTGTTTGAGTTCCTCTGGTGTTTCTTCGGTAAATACTGCTTTTTCAGCCGAAGGTTTTAATGTTTCGGCTGGCTCAATATCTGGATTTTCAAATTCGTCGGGGAATGGTTCCTTCGTTTCTGAAGGTTTTTTATCGGCTTTTTCCGACGTACCCGGAACATCATCGGCCTTTGATTCGGGGGCTGCTACGGTTTCATTTCCCTCTAATTCAATGACAATTACAGTCTGACCAACCGGAATCAGATCATTTTCGGCACAGCGGATTTCTTTAATTTTTCCGGCTACGGGTGAAGGAATTTCCGAGTCAACTTTATCCGTTGCTATTTCGAACAGGATATCATCTTCAGCCACCGTATCACCTTGTTTCACAAATAACTTAGTTATAGTAGCTTCCTGGATACTTTCACCCAACTTTGGTATGAGCACATTAAAATCAGACATTGCTTTTTATTTACATTAAATTAGTATTCATAAATAATGCAATAGATGCATACATTCGAACAACTAACAAAATGAAACAAGATTTAGTTTAAAGAAATCTTCGAAAATGTTCAAT
>JBBRGI010000196.1:0-6812 GCA_038240855.1 Bacteroidales bacterium
GCGATTACTGAGGCAATTTTCGATTTTTATACCCATCAGCGTGGCGAATTTTTTACCGATAATGTCATACGCGAGAAAGAAAAGTTTTCGTGGGGCACGATGGTAGAAACCCTCGATATTGTATCCGACAAAATTGATAACAGCAAAAATAAATGAACCCAATCTTATCTATCTGGTAATTTGTAAACGTTCAGAATAAAAAGTTATTTTTACGTTTCATAAGACGCAGGAGGTGGAAAACATGCATTAAACCCTTAAGAAGCGACAATCAAATGAGCCGGCATCCAGGATTCCAAATCCCGAATGAAAGTTGGCAACCGTTGCATTTAATATACAAGAGGCAATAATTACAGAATGGATTTGCAGACCGAAATAGAAAAAAGAGAAATTGAAGATTTATTCGAAGACCTGATCAAGTCGTTTACGAGGCCTCTATCGTCCGAAAACGAGCAACTGATCCGAAAAGCATTTCAATTTGCAAATACTGCCCATCTGGGAGTCCGGCGCAGGTCAGGCGAGCCATATATAATTCATCCGATTGCAGTGGCCAAGATTGTCGTGAGTGAAATAGGGCTCGGAACAAAATCGGTTCTTGCAGCAATTTTGCATGATGTTGTTGAAGATACCGAATATACCCTTGGCGATATTGAGAATATGTTCGGTGAAAAAGTTGCATCCCTGGTTGACGGCCTCACGAAACTTTCGGGAAAGTACGACTCAAACCAGGCTTCCAATTTCAGGAAGATGCTTCTCACATTATCTGACGATGTGAGAGTAATCCTGATCAAACTGGCTGACAGGCTGCATAATATGCGCACCCTCGAATCGATGCCTTATCAGAAACAGTTAAAAATTACCTCAGAGACACTTTACATTTTTGCCCCCCTTGCTCATCGGCTCGGACTGTACGCCATTAAAACGGAACTCGAAGATCTGAGTCTGAAATATAAAAATCCCGAAATATTCGAGCAAATCGAACTCAAACTTCGAAGCGAGCAGGAACGAATCAATTACCTCGTTTTCGATTTTGCGAAGCCAATACAGGAAAAGCTTTACAACGAAAATTTCGACTTTACCATCAGCGGGCGCCCTAAGTCGATTTATTCGATCTGGAATAAGATGCAGACCAAAAATGTCACTTTCGACGAAATCTACGATCTGCTCGCGATCCGAATTGTTTTTAAACATAAGGAAGGAGTCTCGGAAAAGAGACAATGTTTCGATATATTGTCGTTAATCACCGATATATACACCCCAAAACCCGACCGGATACGCGACTGGATTACCATCCCCAAGGCAAACGGTTATGAAGCATTGCATGTTACAGTGATGGGGCCGGAAGGTCAATGGGTTGAGGTTCAAATTCGTACAGAACGTATGGATGAAATTGCAGAACGTGGATTTGCGGCGCATTATCGATACAAAGAGGAAGGTTCTGCAGAGAGTGAACTGGACAGATGGCTTGGCAAAATACGTGAATTACTGGGCAACCCTGAATCGGATGCTCTTGACTTTCTCGATGAATTTAAATTAAATCTTTATTCACAGGAAATCGTGATTTTTACCCCTAAGGGGGAAATGAAGATGCTTCCCAAGGGGGCCACCGTACTGGATTGCGCCTATGACATTCACTCTGAACTTGGAAATCATTGTATCGGGGCCAAAGTGAACCATATTCTTGTACCGATGAGCCATGTCCTGAAAAGCGGCGACCAGGTCGAAATCCTCACTTCCGACAAACAGTCTCCCAAACCATCGTGGATCGATAGTGCGATCACTGCGCGGGCCAAAACAAAAATCAGGGATTCTTTCAAACAGGAGCAGAAAAAGCACATCGAAGATGGCAGAAACCAGTTGAATGAACAACTCGAGAAATTAAATGTAAAACCATCCTCCAATACGCTTAAAAAACTGATTAACCACTACGGGTTACATACCAAAGAGCAACTGTACGCCGAAATCGGAATGGGACTCGTGAGTCTCGATAACCTCGAGACTACACTGCTCGAAAAATCTGTAAATAAATTTATAAAATTCTGGAAACTCTCTTTCGCATTCGGGGGGGATAAAAAAATCGACAACTATAAAATTGACCGGAAAAAACCCTATTTACTCGACGAAGATCAAAAAAAGGCAAATTACCTGCTCGCTCCCTGCTGCAATCCGATCCCGGGGGATGATGTGGTGGGTTTTGTTTCCCTCGATGGGCAAATCATGATACACAATAAATCCTGTCCCGAAGCGGTTAAACTGATGTCGAGTCACGGAGAGGACATTATTGAGGCCAACTGGACTAAATCAAAGATGCTTTTTTATCTTATTCATTTATATATCAGAGGTTTCGATCATCAGGGAATTGTAAATAAAATCACCCATGTTATTTCGAATGAATATGCAATCAATATGCGCTCGATTAATATTGATGCCCACGACGGGGTGTTTGAAGGGAACCTCTATCTTTATATCCAGAATACTGAGATTTTAGATACGCTGATCACAAAGCTCTTAAATATTAAAGGTATCGATACGGTGAATCGGAAAGAGATTTAAAATTCTCTGTTTTTATTTTTGTGATAAAATGCTAGGTTACTAAAAATATTTTTAATTTTACCCTCTATTTAAAGTTAGATTAAGTATGAATAGCCTTCAAAATAATAGGGAAACGGTGAAAGCGCTTTTCACGGAATATCTCGAACGTAAGGGTCATAGAAAGACTCCTGAGAGGTATGCTATTCTTGACGAAATTTACTCAAGGGAAGGACACTTCGACATCGAAACGCTTTACATTTCGATGAAAAATAAGAACTACCGGGTAAGTCGTGCGACATTGTATAACACAATTGAATTGCTGCTTGATTGTAAGTTAGTGGTGAAACATCAGTTTGGAAAAAACATTGCGCAGTTTGAGAAAACCCTGGCATCGACACAACACGATCACCTGATTGATATCCGAAACGGCAGGGTCATGGAATTTCACGATCCCCGAATCCTCGAAATCATTCAGGATGCCTGTGCCAAAAATAATTTCAAGCTCTCTCATCATTCACTGTACCTTTATGGCGAAATGGAAGATCCCAAATAGGACAATCCATTCTTGATTTTTAAAATACAATTCACACCTTTATCACTTTTAAAAAATATTCTCTACCTTTGGTCGATTTTGCCCGCCGCCTGGTAAAAAGCAATAAGGCTTTAAAATATCAGGCATTCATGCCTCAGCAAAGATCACTGCAAAAAGAAAATAATACGTAAAGATATTTAAAAATGAAGGTAGATGTATTGCTTGGTCTTCAGTGGGGAGACGAAGGAAAAGGAAAAGTTGTGGATGTTTTAACACCCCGTTACGATGTTATCACCCGTTTCCAGGGAGGTCCTAACGCTGGACACACCCTGGAATTCAATAACATAAAGCATGTTTTACACACCATTCCTTCCGGGATATTCAGGGACGATAAAATCAACATCATTGGAAATGGTGTAGTAATTGATCCATTGATCTTTAAAAAGGAAATCGATTCACTGCTAAAATTGGGTTTCGATCTGAAAAAAACGCTTTTAATTTCAAAGAAAGCTCACCTGATTTTACCAACACACCGTTTACTGGACGCCGCCTCCGAAGCTTTAAAAGGAGATGCAAAAATCGGATCAACATTAAAGGGTATCGGCCCCGCTTACCGTGATAAGATTGGACGTGACGGACTCAGAGTTGGGGATATCCTGAATAATTTTGACGAAAAATATAAAGCCCGCGTTAAACAACATACCGACCTGCTAACAAATTACTATAATTTCGATTACCAGGCTGCTCTTGACGAATATGAGAAAGCATGGTTTGAAGGGATCAAGACTATTCAGCAATTTCAACTCATTGACAGTGAAACAGTCATCAATAAATTGATAGAATCGGGGAAATCGGTAATTGCAGAAGGTGCACAGGGTACCATGCTCGATATCGATTTCGGCTCCTACCCTTTCGTCACCTCGTCAAATACAATTACCGCAGGAGCTTGTACGGGATTGGGAGTTGCTCCAAATAAAATCGGAAAAGTTTACGGAATTTTCAAAGCCTATTGCACCCGCGTTGGAAGTGGTCCTTTCCCGACTGAACTGCTTGACGCCACTGGTCAGAAACTCAGGAATATCGGGAACGAGTATGGCTCTACCACCGGACGTCCGCGTCGTTGCGGCTGGCTCGATCTCGTGGCACTCAAATATGCCATCATGATTGACGGAGTTACAGAATTAATCATGATGAAAGCCGATGTTCTGGATGATTTTGATTCGATAGAAGTATGTACAAAATATAAGATCGACGGACAGTTTACCGAAGATTTTCCTTACGAACTCGATGAACGTGTCGAACCCATTTACGAGACATTACCGGGTTGGAATAAAGCCCTTACGGGAGTAACCAGCGAAAGCGACTTTCCGGCAGAGTTAAACAACTATATCAAATTTATTGAATCAAGACTAAATATTCCGGTCAAAATTGTATCTGTTGGACCAAACAGATCGCAAACAATTGAGCGATAAGGATTAAACAGACTTACGTTCACCCTGGCGCCAAGACAAATCAATTGAATTAACATCTTGTTGCGGTGAATCTGATGGGTCTGAATTCGGCCAGCTATGAATACAAAAATCCCGGAACTTCTCCGGGATTTTTGTATTTTGGATCAATTATTTCTATAAATACTGTTTTTACTTTAACTGCTTAATTTCAATCAGAATGAAAATAAATTCAGCCGCTGAAACTTTAGGCCTTTTCACCGATTTCTATGAATTAATGATGGCTCAGGGGTATTTCTTCGCCGGGAAAAAGGATGAACAAACGGTCTTCGATTACTTTTTCAGAACCAATCCCTTCGAAGGGGGCTTTCTTGTTTTTGCCGGTCTTGCCGATTTCCTGAATGCTCTGTCTTCGTTCCGCTATTCGGATGAAAACATAAGTTACCTTGAAAAGCAAGGTTTTAGATCTGAA
Organism: Bacteroidales bacterium; assembly: GCA_038240855.1. Lineage (GTDB taxonomy): Bacteria > Bacteroidota > Bacteroidia > Bacteroidales > Prolixibacteraceae > JAAFHB01. Next base: position 4,982 of record JBBRGI010000196.1, read on the forward strand.
TTTCTTGACTATTTAAAAGACTTTAGTTTCACCGGGACCATTTATTCAGTCCGTGAAGGAGAGATCGTCTTTCCCCGGGAACCAATACTTCGTGTTGAAGGGAATATTATTGAAGCTCAACTGGTTGAGACTTTGTTGCTCAATATTTTAAATTTTCAGTCACTCATAGCTACAAAAGCATACAGAATAAAATCAGTTTGTGGTGACAAGGCTTTTTCCGATTTTGGCCTTCGCCGGGCACATGGAACCGGTGGTATACAGGCAAGCCGGGCTGCGATAATTGGAGGAGCAGCCTCGACTTCAAACGTTCATGCCGGATTTTTATACGACATCCCCGTTTCCGGAACAATGGCCCATAGCTGGATCCAAAGCTTTGAGGATGAACTGACAGCTTTTCGTGAATACGCACGATCGAATCCTGACCGGACCATCCTTTTGGTTGACAGTTATGATACACTGCGGAGCGGTGTTCCGAATACAATTATCGTCGCCAAAGAGATGGAAGCCAGGGGAAATAAAATAACAGGCATCAGGCTCGACAGCGGCGATTTGGCCTATCTCAGCAAAAAGGCACGAAAAATGCTGAATGCTGCCAGTCTTGAATATGTTAAAATATTAGTATCCAATCAATTGAACGAATATGTGATCAAAAGTCTGCAGGAACAACATGCGCCCATTGATGGATATGGCGTCGGAACTGAACTTGTTACGGGTAAACCCGATGCGGCTCTCGACGGAGTGTATAAACTGGCCTTTTGTAACGGTACAGCACGCATGAAAATATCAGAAAACATCGAAAAAATGACCTATCCCGGGAGAAAATCACTCTACCGTTATTACGACAGTGAAGGGAATTTTTTTCGTGATGGCATCCTGCTTGAAAGCGAGGACCCTGATGCCTGCGAACAGATCTACAACCCTGTTCATCCTGAAAAGTACACCACAATCAAAGGATTGAAAAAAGAAAATCTTCACAGTATCGTTTTTGAAAATAAGGCAATTACCAATCCGCTACCCGCTCCAATGGATTGCCATGCCTATTTATTAACGCGTGCCGAATTATTACCTTCCGAACACAAACGCTTTATCATGCCTCATATTTACAAGGTGGGATGTTCGATAAAGTTGCTTGAGTTAAGAGATCAGCTTCGTACAAAAATCGAGGCAACGCTGACTGATAAAAAACATTGAATGAGCAACTTCTTAATTTCTGATCTTGTCAGAAGGCTGGAGTGAATACCTTTTTCAGTGCCAGGCTCCCAGAATAGCACCCATTGCCATGTAACTGCAAACATCGTAACCTGCATGAATCAGGTAATGACGAAGCGAGTAATTCTCGTAAAGTGTAGTATTTGCTTTTGATGTTGAAATCCATACAATTGACACCACCGCACCAAATCCGGCACCTGATAAGGCGGTGGATTCGGATGTAATAAAAAAAGACATTGCAAGGGCGCCAATAAAAGCAAATGATAACGAATAGATGGCCATCAGGCGCAACGGATGTCCTTTTTTAAAATCTTCCTCGGTGAAACAATTCTCATCCATCCAGGTCTTTCCGAGGATCAAAGGTGAATACCAAAAACTGCCCAGGATCACCTTGGTAAATGCGGCAAGTAAAACTGCCCAAAAGTTAATATCCTGAAACATATCCATCCGTTTACTTTAACATTTGTTATCAACATATTAACGAATTTCACTTGCAAAATGTTTTAAAAAGCAGGATAAAACGGAGCAGTTAATTTTTTATAAGCACCTGTGAACAATCCGGTTTCGTCCAACACAATTAACTCATCATAAACCGGATAGCAAGGTTCGGAACAGAACTCCA
>JBBRGI010000197.1:0-6777 GCA_038240855.1 Bacteroidales bacterium
GCGAGCCGGCATTGATAATTATTCCGCAATGGGCAACAGGTGAATCAACATACTGATGAACCAGCCTTATTCCATTGGGTAAAAGAGCAGAAAAATATTCCATTAATTAATTTTGAACAGGTTGCAAAAGTATTGAAAATAGCGGTGCTATTACGAGATGTGATGGGAAAACTTTTGAGGGGGGGGAATGAGAAAGGCAGAAGATGAGACAATTTGCTAATGAACCAATTTGCCAATGCTTTTATTATGAATTCTTCGATTCTCCCCGGAAAAACGGGTCCGGCTGGGGCAGACAGTGCAATTGACTTCGTCAAACTTTGTTTCGCGAAATACGTGATAAAACTGTAAACAAATTTCAGGACGAGTCATCTCGAATCTTAATCAAATTCAGTTTTATTTGATTTTTTTTCAGTCGATGCTTGGATGGAAACAAATTTTGATTATTTTTGCACCGCGTTAGAAAACAAGGTGCCATAGCTCAGTCGGTAGAGCAACGGACTGAAAATCCGTGTGTCCCTGGTTCAATTCCAGGTGGCACCACCAGAACAGGACATCATTTAATTATGGTGTCCTGTTCTATTTTATAGTCAGATAGTTACGACAGTCTGTTTTTGCTTTTAAAAACTGAAATCCATTCAAATTTCATTCGGATAGGTGTAATTCATTCAAAAAACATTCAAACAAATGGCGTCAGCAAGGTTATTCATCAACGAAAAAACTGTTAAAAAGGACGGAACCGCCGCGGTTTACGCCTTAGTTCACATTGACAATAAAAGCCTAAAGATCAATACCGGCGTTTCTGTGGCCAGGATCACAAAAGTGGCAACCCCGGTGTAAAGCGGATTTCTGAAGAATTTTTCCATATATCAACAATCAGGCTCCAGTTTGTGAATGACATTTGAAAGCTAGACCAGGAAAAAACAGAAGAACCCGACGAATGACCGGGTTTTTTGTTTATTTAACAGTTTATTTAAAAAGATCAGAATGGGTTCCTGTCCGAACGAGATGAATAGTTTTTAAATTTTCGTCTTTTAACCAAATCAATAACCAATCTCCTTTTATGTGACACTCCCAGCAACCGGCCATATTACCAGATAAAATATGAGGTAAATGTTTTTGGGGAACCGTGCCGGTACCTGCTAAATAATTTGATTAAGGTATCTATTTGATATCATATCTGCGCTTCGTACAATTCTTGTAATCCTTTGAAAATTGATTGGTTGAAATTACTTCGTACATAAACTACTATTTTAGCTTTTCAAGCAATTCTTTTACATTCTGTGCCTTAATTACCTTTCCACTCCTGGCCTCTTCAATAGCTTTTATCGTTGTCCTATTGGGGATATGTTCCATATCATCTATAACTTTGACATACGACTGAGTTTTCAGAAACTCCACCATTATTTGCGCTGCCTTCGATTTGCTTTCTATGATTATTGTTGTCATGGTCTTTTTTTACAAATATATGAAATACGTTTCAATCTTCAATAATTACCAGGCGTTCAAAAAGAAACTTAAGACTGTAAATCAGTTAATATTAAATACACGCAAATTTTACATTTTTTTAACACAAAATATTTGGTAGTCATGTGATTCGCCCGTACATTTGTATTACATTTTTTTTCATAAGTTTAGGTTTAGTTAGGTTAGTTAGTTTGGTTAGTTTTAGTAAAAGGATGAAACCGCCCGGTTTCATCCTTTTCAATTTTAACCGATTTGGCAGCCTTCAGATTTAATCGAATAAATCAAGGACCTGTTCGTTTGAAATATCTCTCAGCGGGTCATTTGAATTAATAAACTCATTCGCCAGCATTGATTTTTTTTCCTGCAACAACTGAATTTTTTGTTCGATTGAATTTTCAGAGATAAAACGGTAAACAAAAACTTTTTTATCCTGACCAATACGATGGGCCCGGCTGATTGCCTGCATTTCGGCGGCCGGATTCCACCAGGGGTCTGTTATAAAAATATAATCGGCCGCAGTCAGGTTCAATCCTACTCCTCCCGCTTTTAATGAAATTAAAAAAATTCGCTTATCAGGATTTTCCTGGAACTCCTCAATGACTTGTTTCCGGTCGGTGGTCTGGCCTGTAAGCATACTGTAATTCCAATGTTCATTTGTAAACTCATGGGCTAATAGCTTCAGGTGTTTCACAAAAGAGGAGAAAACGAGAATTTTATGGTTCTCGGCTACCAGAATACGGAGCATTGCTATAATTTCCAGAAACTTACCGGAGTCAAAAGCTGAATCTGTATTGATTAGTTTTGGGTGAATGGCAATTTGCCGTAACCGGGTAAGGGCCTGTAATACAAAGAATGTTGATTTTTGTAATTTCTCATCCCTGAAATTATTGAGTAAAATATTCCTGACCGCCGACTTCTCGGTTTCATAAAATTCAAATTGCCCGGGGGTCATTGCCACAACAATTGTCTCTTCGGTCAGCGAAGGAAGATCCTTCGCCACCTGTTCCTTGGTACGTCTCAGAATAAATGGCTGGATTAATTTCTGGAGCATTTCACTGGCATCAGGCGATTTATCCCGCTCAATCGGAATAAGGAACTCCTGCTTGAAATAATTTTTGCTTCCCAATAATCCACGGTTTAGAAAATTCATCTGAGCCCAAAGATCGGACAAGGAATTTTCGATTGGCGTTCCTGTCAATACAATCCGGTGCTGCGACCTTATCGTTGTAACCGTTTGATAGGTTTTTGATTCACTGTTCTTAATATATTGGCTCTCGTCGAGAATCAGAAAGAAAAACTCGTGTTGCGAAAATTCTTCAGAATCATTTCTTACCGTTCCATAGGTGGTCAGAATGATATCACAATTGACAATGATGTCAGTCAAAGAGTTTTTCTCGCGCCGGCGAGCCCCGCTATAAACAAATGTACGCAATGAAGGGGCAAATTTCCGGATCTCTTTTTCCCAGTTGTGAACCAGAGATACCGGCAAAACAATCAAAGTAGCAGGCTGAACTCTTTCTCCAGGTTGTTCCTCCTCTACAAAAAGCGATAACTGACCGGTTTTCCGGTGATTAAATATTGGCTGAATTTGCTCTTGTCGTTTTAATTTGAGCAATAAAGTGAGTGCCTGAATCGTTTTTCCAAGTCCCATGTCATCAGCCAGACAACCGCCTAATCCATTTGCGTAGAGATGATATAACCAGGTATATCCATCGTATTGGTAATGACGAAGATCAGCACACAAATCCGGCGGGATTTCCTGTTGTTCAATACCGCTGTTATTTAATGAAACAATCCGGTCTTTGACGGTATTGTCCATTTCATCGGCAATTTCAGAAATCAGCATGAAATGATATTTCTGTATCCGGATCGATTGTTCGCCGACTTTTCCGAAACTAAAAACATTGTGAAATTTTGCAAACCATTCTAGAGGAAGAATAGCTATTTCGCCATCAGGCAATTTAAACTCCCGAATATGGTTCAGAATATTTTTCCTCAACCGGATAAAGGGAAAGGAAAACTCACCAAATGTTACTGTCGCATAAATGTCGAACCAGTCGTGTACTTTGTTAATCCGTAAATTGAGTGTCTGAGTCCCTGTAAAATAATTGTAATCAAGCCTATCCTGATTTATTGTGATCCCTGCTGTTTCCAGATGATGGCTGTTTTTCGCCAACCACTCTATTGATTCGTATAATGCATAATCACTATTCTCCTTGTTATCAATACTATAATCGGACAATTGGAGCGCATAGGCTTCACCTTTTAAGTCGAGTTCCCTAAGTCTGTTGATCACCTGCGATTCCCAGGCCAGGTCTTTTTCGAAGCGACGAAAAATAAAATTACCGTTTGCAACCTCAAATGCTGCAACCTTCTTCCCTTCATCATCAACCTTAATTATGCTATCGTTATATTTAAAAACAGGAATAAAAACCGGATAGCCGGTGATGTCGGTTGCCACTGACAGAATTGCCTCTTTTTTTGCCGGGATATCAATAATTTCAAATCCTGAAAAATTAACTTCCTGGCTTTTAACAGCATTCAGTATAAATGATGCATAATACTTCTCTTCAAACCTTTGTGGTATACTGATATACTCCTTGTCAAAAAAGGGTTGCAGCTTCGATCCGGAAATATCATCAAAAAAATAAAGCTTATTCTGGTAAAGAATTCTGCAAGGCTCATTGACAAGCAGAATAATATTTCGGTGTAGCAGTGGAAGTTGATTTATCCCATGCCTGATGGTCAAAAAATATCGTGTTTCATCTTCGAGCTTGTGGAAATTAAAGACAGTGCTGATATCTTTATGACACAATTCAATAAGATCTTCGTCATACAGATTCGAATACTTTGCCCGTTTAAAATAAACCGGAATTCCGGCAGTTTTAAGTATCTCCAGACACTTTACCATGATCTCCTCAATATAGGGGACCAGTTTTTTATTGAACTCCTCTGTTTGGACGTTCTTGTAAAAATCGTTCAGCGTCCCTTTTTTATTGTATTTTTTTGCAAGAATATCATCCGCGTATTTCTCGGTTAATTTAACCAGTTGCGTCTGAATGGTTGAAAAAGTGAAATTACCGGATGACAGGTCATGTAACCGTAGACGCTGTTCTATTGAAATATACTTTTTATCGGTTCCATCCACTGCAAGATATGGCAAAATCAAAAAACCGAATAAGCGGTGTTCTGAGACAGCCACAATAAATTTTTGTTCCATGCACAATTATTTTGATTCGATGCTCAATCCTGTTTCTGATATCAGTAAAGTTTTGACTTAAAAATTCGAAAACTCCCTGCCTGAATTCAGTGAAGCACATTAAATCATCAAAGTTATTAAAAATCAGTTAACATATCTGTTTTTTATCGTTTGCAGTCCGTTAACAGGAAAATTTGCCAACATTTTTGTAAATTTGCAACTTCGCAGGCTGTTCTATCGCCCTGATTTATCGGGGAGGAAAGTCCGGGCAATTCAGGGCACTATGCTTCCTAACGGGAAGGCGGACGCAAGTTTGCAGTAGTGTAACAGAAAATAACCGTCCGTCAACTGACGGATAAGGGTGAAAAGGTGGGGTAAGAGCCCACCGGTAGTCGTGGTAACACGGTTAGCCGTACGCCTCATAGATTGTAAGGCCAAATATATTACGGGTTCTTCGGAACACAGGGTTGCCCGCCCTGGTTCTGTTCTCCGCAGGGATAGCAGGAGTCGTAAGGGGTAGGCTGCAAGAGGCTGTTGGTGACAGCAGTCCCAGATAAATGATAGAATGAAAAACAGAACCCGGCTTACAGGCCTGCGATTTTTTTTTAAAACCTATACCATGTTGAGATTTATACTTTTAGTCATTATGTCATTCGTCCTTTCGGGTCTTTTTGCCCAGGAAACAAAGAAACAGACTGATTATAAAATCTCCTTCGGCACCTACCTCTCCTCCGGAAATGAGTTGCCATTTTGGATGACTTCCAATCGTGATGGTGTATTTTCCCTTAGCAACAACAACTATCAATTGATCCAGGCAGGTTTTGAGAAAAAATTTGATCCTGCTTCTTCCGGCACATGGGACTTTACCTGGGGCGCCCATTTAGTTTACGGATATGGCGGAAAATCAGATTTCCAGGCGAATCAATACTGGTTGGGAGTACGTCATCAAAAGATTATACTCAAGGCAGGAGCCCAATCCGATCCTGCTCTCTACAGAGGCTTGTCATCAACCAACGGGAATGCCGACCGGTCGAATAATTCCCGGCCGTTACCGGGAATCTCCTTTTCGACAGATAGTTATATCCCTTTCCTTTTTTGGGAAAAATGGTTTTCGTTCAAGGTTGAATACGAAGAGAAATTCTTTTCGGACCATGCCTACGTAAAAAATGCCCATTTGCACCATAAATCACTTTACGGGAAGGCAGAGCTTGAGAAAAACTGGAGCATAATATGGGGATTGGAGCATTTCGTTTTATGGGGAGGAACCTCACCCGATAATATCATTGGTGAGATGCCCGGAATCTCGCAATACTTCAATTATGTCCTTGGTTTAAAAGGAGGACCAGGAGCATACAAAGACGATCAAAGCAACCGTGGCGGGAATCAATTAGGGATTTATGCCCTCAAGGTTAAAAAAGAGTGGACACATTCTTCATTGGAATTTTACTGGAATCATATTTTTGAAGATCGGTCCGGAATGGAGATGGTTAATCTGCGCGATGGTTTATGGGGATTACACCTGAACAAAAAAGATCAGTCAGCATTATTTACTGATTTCGTTTACGAATTTATGTATACCCTCAATCAGAGCGGATCGTTCCATCTCATCGCAGCACAAATGCCCGATGACCCGAATCGTCTGACAGGGAGGGGAAAAGACAATTATTTCGATCATTATATTTACCGCTCTTTTACGTATTATAACAGGATGATGGGAACCCCGCTTTTCGTTCCGCGCATCGGGGCTAATGGTAAAGCGGATGGTTTTGAAAGTACGAGAATGTGGATGCATCATTTTGGCGCCAAAGGTGAGCTGGGGCCCGGACTAAACTGGAAAACAATATTTACCTGGTCGCGCAATTTTGGTACTTACACCGATTCTTTCCCCTGGTCAGAAGGCCCATATCCTGACCCCCTGAATGAATTCTCATTCCTCTGCGAGCTGAATTATTCAGGGAGTAAATTACCTTTTCAGCTCTTTACCGGCGTTGCCGGTGATTATGGTAGCAGATTTGAGAAAAGGACAGGCGGATATGCAGGGATCAGCTACCAGTTTTAATTCACAAAAATCAGATGGATCAATTTCATAATATTTCCGTTCAGGATTACACTTA
>JBBRGI010000198.1:0-6771 GCA_038240855.1 Bacteroidales bacterium
CAGTGCCAATTTGCTTATGCTTTCGGATTGGATTCACAGAATGTTAAACCTGTCTCCATCATTAGCCGAAAAGGTGTTTTGAAATACCGTTCTGGCTTCATCAACCAGCGCTTTTACACTTTTGTAACGGCTCGAAAAATGACCGATGATCAGCTTTTTAACCCTGGCCTCACGCGCAAGCTCTGCAGCCTGTAATGATGTGGTATGACAAGTTTTCAGTGCCAGGTCCTTTAATTCATGGGCGAAGGTTGCCTCATGATAAAGGAGGTCGACATTTTCAATTACGGGGATAATCTGTTTCCGGTAAACCGTATCTGTACAGAAGGCATATGCGCGGATCGGATCAGGCGGAAAAGTAAGCTCCTGGTTCGGAATAATCTTACCCTCAGGTGTCTGGTAATCAGCCCCCGATTTTATAAGTAACCTTTCTTTGATGGGTATTTTTAAAAAATTTACTACATCCCCGCGAAGATGAAGCTCATGAAGATTTTCCCTGAAGATAAATCCGCAACAGGGAATCCTGTGTTTCAACGGAAAAGACTCCACAGTAAGCTTTGAATCCTCGAAGATAACAGCCCTGCTGCGAAAACTTAAAGGATGATATATAACCCTGAAATCATCATAGTCATTCATGAACTTCATCAGGTGATCCATCATGATCTTCAATTCGGAGTGGGCATAAATGTGCAGCTCCCCCTTCTTACCACCCAGAGCAATTGTTGAAATTAACCCGGGTAATCCGAAAATATGATCACCATGCAGATGAGAGATAAAGATATGGTTGATTTTACCGGCCTTAAAACCGAATTTGCGCAACTGGATTTGTGTCCCCTCGCCGCAGTCGATCAGAAACAATCTTTCGTTAAGATTTACAACCTGGGAGGTTGGAAACCTGTCTGACGTTGGAAGCGCAGAACTGCTGCCTAAAATAGTTACCGAAAAAGGGAGCATCTCAAATCTTTTTTCAAACGTACATGAAAAACCGCGATTCAGCAAAAGAAAGAAATAAAAAAAACAGTACTAACCGCGAACAAATTATCGTTTTAATTTGTAATTAGACTAAATAATGATTTGCATGTAACTCATTATTTGAATTAATAGTATTAATTAATAAATTGAAATGAAATGAAAACAAAATTACTTACCCTCGCATTGCTGATGTTAGTCGTTGCATTCGGGTTAACGTCGTGTGACAAAGATGAAGACAACGATCCTACAGTTACCTACAATGTCGTTTTGAATGGCGCAAAAGAAGTGCCTGCAAATCCATCAACAGCAACCGGAACGGCAACTTTCACCTATAATACGATCACTTACACCCTGAGTGGTTCGGTTAGGTATTCGGGTTTCACAGCAACCAACGCACATATTCATAAAGGTGCTGCTAATGTGTCAGGTGGTGTAGCTTTACCGCTTGCCGCACCCTTCGACGTTTCACCAATTGTCCTGGCTCCTGTGGTATTGAATGCCACCCAGCAGGCAGATCTGAAGGCCAATTTATATTATATAAATGTACACAGTGTAGCTTATCCCGGAGGTGAAATCAGGGGACAATTAATTAAGCCGTAAGGGTTTTGGATTGAAGGTGGTAAATACGTGAATCATACGTCTGGTCATGAGACATCAGACTATGATTTTCTTCAAATATCATTAATAGGAAGGGATAGTATTGATTTCGCAGGGTAAAGGTGAATTAAACGAAAAAAAAACCCGGTTGTTTAGACCGGGTTTTTTTCTTTATTATAATAGAGATTTCATGATTAGAAATTTTTCAGCCTCCTCAAAGTTCTCCGCTATGACCAGTATCGTATCGAGCATAGCCAACTTTATCAATTTTTCAACGTTCTGTGACAGATTGCAAATGACAAAGGTTCCATCAGCGTTTTCACAAAGCCGCTTTCCAACCAGGAGAGCACTTAGTCCCGAAGAATCGCAATAGATGCATTCCTCCAGATTAACAATGATGTTACGTTCCTGACTACTGGCAAGCATCACAAGTTTTGCTTTCAACTCAGGGGCGATAAAACTATCGAGCCGCTCTTTGACAACTTTTACACAAGAAAAACCACCTGACTTGCGAACGATAAAATTCATGGTTACTACTTAAGGGGATAAAACCCAATCAATAATCTGCTTTTAGTTATCTCTCTTCTCCTTCTCTTCCATCTGAGTTCTCAAGGCAGCCAGCTCGCTGATATCACCAAGAGTGGTCTTCTCAACATTGTCTTTAAGGGTTTTCATCCCTTTCTGAGTCTGTTTTGCTGTAGCCTTTTTCTTAGCGGTTTCTTCAGTCTTTTTAACGTCCTCATATACTCTTGAATGCGAAAGAATGATTCTCTTCGCTGATTTCGAGAATTCAATAACCTTGAAATCAAGTTTCTCATCCATCTTGACATTCGAGCCGTCTTCCTTTACAAGATGACGTGGAGTAGCGAATCCTTCAACACCATAAGGCAATGCAATTACTGCACCTTTGTCGAACAGATCAATTACAGTACCTTCATGTACTGAATCTACGGTGAAGATTGTTTCGAATACATCCCATGGATTCTCTTCGAGCTGTTTATGGCCAAGACTCAACCGACGATTTTCCTTGTCGATATCGAGTACCTGAACATCAACTTCTGCGCCGATGGACGTAAATTCTGACGGATGCTTGATCTTCTTGGTCCAGCTAAGGTCGCTGATATGAATCAGACCGTCAACTCCTTCTTCAATTTCGACAAATACACCAAAATTGGTAAAGTTACGAACACGGGCTACATGGTTAGAACCAATCGCATATTTAGCTTCGATCTTATCCCATGGGTCATTTTTCATCTGTTTGATACCCAATGACATTTTGCGTTCTTCGCGATCAAGGGTAAGAATAGTTGCTTCAACCTCGTCACCTACTTTAAGGAAGTCCTGTGCCGAACGAAGATGCTGTGACCAGCTCATTTCAGAAACATGGATCAAACCTTCAACTCCGGCAGCGATTTCGATGAATGCACCATAATCGGCCATCACAACCACTTTACCTTTCACGACATCGCCAACTTTAAGTTCTGCGCTGAGGTTATCCCATGGGTGAGACGACAATTGTTTAAGACCAAGGGCGATACGTTTCTTATCGTCATCAAAATCAAGAATAACAACATTGATCTTCTGATCGAGTTGTACAATCTCGTTAGGATGAGCGACACGTCCCCAGCTTAAATCGGTAATGTGAATTAAACCGTCTACGCCTCCAAGGTCGATAAATACACCGTAAGAGGTGATATTCTTAACAGTTCCTTCAAGAACCTGTCCTTTTTCAAGTTTGGATATGATGTCCTTCTTCTGCTGCTCAAGTTCTGCTTCAATAAGCGCTTTATGCGAGACAACAACATTACGGAACTCATGGTTGATCTTCACAACTTTGAATTCCATCGTTTTGTTCACATAAATGTCGTAATCACGGATTGGTTTAACATCAATCTGCGATCCTGGCAGGAAGGCTTCAATTCCGAAGACATCTACAATCATACCACCTTTCGTGCGGCATTTAATGAATCCGGTAATAATTTCGTCATTTTCGAGCGCTGCGTTAACACGATCCCAACTGCGCATTGCACGGGCTTTCTTGTGTGAAAGTGTTAGCTGCCCTTTTTTGTCCTCGAGGGTTTCGACATAAACTTCGACTTTATCGCCGATTTTTAATGCCGGATTGTAACGGAATTCGTTTACAGATACAATACCGTCTGATTTATAACCGATATCGACAACAACTTCGCGTTTGTTCATCGCGATAACTTTTCCGTCAACAACTTCCTTCTCCTGAAGAATCGAAAGTGTGTTGTCGTACATTTCAGTCATCTCTTTCTTACTGGCTGTACTATTGGTTGACTTGACACCTTCGAAGGCATCCCAGTCAAAATCATCATCAGCTTTGGCTGATGTTTCTTTAAGCACCCTTACAACGGGAGTTGCAGGGACTTCAGCAGCAATATCTGCCGCTTCGTTAATTTCGGGGTTTTCATTAAATTCACTCATTCAAAATGTTCTTGTAATTAATAAATTAGACATTATTTTATTTTGTGCCGCAAAATTAGAATATATACCTTAATTATCAAATGATAATCCTGTTTATTTACATCACCTCACAATATAAATCATTGCAACGGTTCATCTATCTTAAAAAAATAAATTATGAACCATGAATATATCATTAAATTTAAAAACACCGTTATCTTTGAATAATCATTTTGCATTAAGGCTTTAGAGAATTTAAAACTGCGTTAACGATTAAAAATATGAAAAGTCCCGAAACTCCTGCAATCATTTTGCAACGTGCCAATGAGTGGTTAAATGGAAATTACGATGATCTTACAAAGGATGAAGTTCGTCTTTTGATCAACAATGAAAACAATACAGCCTTAATCGATGCATTTTACCGCGACCTCGAATTCGGAACCGGTGGTCTGCGCGGGATTATGGGGGCAGGGTCTAACCGCATGAACATTTACACGGTAGGCGCCGCGACACAGGGCCTCAGCAATTATCTTAAAATAGCGTTTGCCACATTGCCGCAAATCGGTGTAGGCATTGCTTATGATTGCAGGAACAACAGCCGTCTTTTTGCCGAAACCGCAGCCGGGATTTTTTCGGCCAATGGAATCAAAGTTTACCTCTTCGAAGATTTACGCCCGACTCCCGAACTTTCATTTGCGATCCGCGAACTTGGCTTACAGAGCGGAATTATCCTCACCGCTTCACACAATCCCAAAGAATACAACGGATACAAGGCCTATTGGGACGACGGTTCCCAGATCGTCGAACCGCATGATGTAAATATCATCGCAGAGGTTTTAAAGGTAAAGGTTGATGATATAAAATTTAACGGATCTAAAGATAATATCACCATTCTTGGTGCAGAGATGGATGAAAAATTCCTTCAGAAAGTAATCTCTGTTTCGCTGTCACCCGATGCAATTAAACGCCAGGAAAATCTTAAAATTGTTTACACACCCATCCATGGCACCGGTGTAAAAATTATCCCGATGGCACTGGCCAGAATGGGATTCAAAAATATCATCCATGTTCCTGAACAGGATATTGTGAGCGGCGACTTTCCAACAGTGGTATCACCTAATCCTGAAGAACCGGCAGCGATGAAACTGGCCATTGAAAAGGCAATCGAAACAGACGCCGACTTAGTTATGGCTACCGATCCCGATGCCGACCGGCTGGGCATCGCGGTAAAAAATGACAAGGGTGACTTTATTCTGGTCAACGGAAACCAGACAGTACTTATCTTCCTGTACTATATTATTACACGTCGCAAGGAACTTGGACTGCTGAAAGGGAAACAATATGTGGTAAAAACAATTGTAACCACTGAATTAGCTGCCGAAATAGCCGTGAAAAACGGGGTTGAGTATTACGATTGTTATACGGGCTTCAAATATATAGCCGAGGTGATTCGTGAAAATGAAGGTATTAAGGAATATATTGGAGGCGGCGAAGAAAGTTTTGGATTTCTTCCTTCCGATTTTGTCCGCGATAAGGATGCTGTGAGTTCATGTGCCCTGATGGCCGAAATTGCCGTATGGGCAAAGGATAATGGACGCACGTTGTTCGAAATGCTCCAGGACATCTACCTTACCTATGGATATTCGAAGGAAAAGATGAAATATATTGTGCGCAAAGGAAAATCCGGCGCAGAGGAGATTGAACAAATGATGGTTAATTTCAGGAATAATCCACCTAAACAACTGGCCGGATCAGCACTCGTGGTTATTAAGGATTATGATACTATCACCGAGAAGAACCTGGTTACCGGAGCTGAGAAAGCCATTAATCAGAAAATCACCTCCAATGTATTGCAGTTTTTTACGGAGGATGGGACCAAGGTGTCGGTCAGACCTTCGGGAACCGAACCAAAAATCAAATTTTACATTGAAGTTAAAGATTCACTGACATCGCGCGATCAGTACGATGCTGTAGCGGCCCGAACAGACCTTAAGATTGACCAGGTGATGAATGATCTTGGGCTTTAATCCAAACTATTTTTTAGATAAATGATGTTGGGACGCAGTATTTTTGTCTCATCACCGAAATTTTAATGTTTTAATCAATTAATATTTAATAAACTGTTACGAAAATGAAAAAGATTCTTTTAGGACTATGCCTTGTTGGTGCTTTTACAGCAAATGCTCAGAATCAGAAACCCGAAGATGCAAAAATGAAACCGGAGATGACCGAATTCTGGGATCCTGAAGTAAAGGTGATAACCCCAGCAGAAAACAATCTGAATGCCCCATCAGATGCGATCGTTCTTTTTGACGGGACCAGTGGAACATTGCTCCAAAATTGGAAAAACGGAAAAGGTGAAGCCCCGGGGTGGAAGGTCGCTGACAATTCTGTTACCGCGACTAAAGGTACCGGTACGATACAGACCAAATTGGAGTTTGAAGATTACCAGTTACATATCGAATGGCGCTCGCCAGCCGAAGTAGACCCTGAAAGTAAGAGCCAGGGACGCGGAAACTCGGGTATTTTTATGCAGGGAAAATACGAATTACAGGTTCTTGACAATTACGATAACCGCACCTACCGCAATGGTCAGGCCGGCTCGTTTTACAAACAACATGCTCCGCTTGTGAATGTATGTAAAAAACCCGGTGAATGGCAGACCTATGATGTTATCTATACTGCGCCAAGGTTTAAGGCCGACAGCACATTATTTTCTCCGGCCCGTGCCACCGTTCTTCAAAATGGTGTTCTTGTACAGAATAATGTTTCTCTGTC
>JBBRGI010000199.1:0-6769 GCA_038240855.1 Bacteroidales bacterium
GAAGGCATAACAAGGAGGCGGTTGAAAGGGCAAGGGAACAGGTAGCTGGTTTAATCAACGCGAAGCCCGAAGAAATCATTTTTACAAGTTGTGCCACCGAATCAAACAACCTTGCAATTATCGGATATGTAATGGCCAATAGAGAAAAGGGTAAACACATCATTACTTCATCAGTTGAACATCCTGCCGTAACCGAAGTATGCAAACATTTGGTTTCATTGGGTTTCGAAATAACTATGCTTCCCGTTGACACTAACGGCATGGTAAGCCCCAAAGATGTTGAAAATGCTGTTCGCCCCGATACTCTCCTGTTTACAACTATGCACGCCAATAACGAAGTTGGGACAATTCAGCCCATAGCGGAAATTGCAGCTATTGCAAAACAGAGGCATATTGCTTTCCACACCGATGCTTCTCAGTCTGTGGGGAAAATAGAGTCTGATGTGACCAAACTGGGGGTTGACTTACTAACCATTGCCGGACATAAATTATATGCACCCAAAGGTATTGGGGCTTTGTACGTTAAACAAGGAACAAAATTAGCGAACATTCTTCATGGTGCCGGTCAGGAAAGGGGAATCAGACCGGGTACCGAGAATGTAGCCTGGATTGTTGGTTTGGGTAAAGCTTGTGAAATTGCAAAAAGGGATTTCGATAAAAACCGTATGAACATGAACGCGATGCGGGACAGATTATTAAACGGTCTCCGAAGTAAACTTGGCAATATTGTAAAAGTTAATGTCAACCTGGAAAACTGTCTCCCAAACACCCTGAGTATCGCATTCGATAAAGTTGAAGCCCATACACTTGCTTCAATTATCAGTAGCGATTTGTTAATCTCTACAGGGTCAGCTTGTCATTCCGGGGAAACCGAAATTTCTTCAGTGTTAAAAGCAATGAATCTGAATTACCTGACAGCCGCTTCAACGGTTCGTATTTCAACAGGAAAAAATACAACTACTGATGAAACAGATGTAGCCATCGAGGTGCTTGTGAAAACAGTAAATAAACTCACGAAAAAATAAATCAATAAATTATGAAGAAAAATTTTATTTTATTCTTGCTCATGGCATTTGTTAATGTAGTGGATACTTATGCCCTTATTTCCAACACGAACGGGGATTCACCCACCTCCGTTGGCATAGTCATCTATTCGAACGATACAGAAACTGTTTGGAATGCAATGCGGCTGGCTAATTACTCAAAAAATCAGGGCGATACGGTAAGTATATTTCTTTTGGGCAAAGGTGTCGAACTCGATGACCTTGTGAAAACCGACAGCACCATGAAGGAACAAACCGACAAATTTTTGGGAAATGGTGGAACAATTCTGGGCTGTGGAACCTGCCTGATAAGCCGGAAAAAAAATGAACCGGAAGTATGCAAATTTTCATCACTCAAAGATTTGTATGAGCTAATCCGCGGGAACAAAATCGTACTGACATTTTAATCGCTATCGAATAATTAAAAATATAGAAAATGAAAATTGGAATTATCATCGAAACCAAAGAGTTTGAAAAGGCATGGAACGCTTTTCGGTTTGCAATTACCGCAAAAAAGCAGGGCCATGAAACCAAAGTATTCCTTATGGGTGAAGCCGTCGAGTGCGAAGGGTTGACTCACGAAAAATACAATGTCGGCGAGCAACTGAAAAACTATGTGAATTTAGGGGGAGAAATTCTAGCCTGTGGTACCTGTATTAAATCACGCCATCTGGAAGATTCAATGGAAGTTTGTCCTATCTCAACCATGGTTGATTGTGTGAACCTGGTTGTCTGGGCCGATAAAACAGTCACGTTCTAGGTCAGGTATCCCACCATTGAAGAGATGAAAGTGCCATTTAGTGCTCTTTTTGATTGCATTTGATAAAATTAAAGTATATTTGCATAATAAAGAGCCATATAATGCACTTTGAAAACCTGATACAGACGATTAAGGAACGCAGAGAGATGATGCGTGTAACACAGGAAACGCTCGCGGAGCTTTCCGGTGTGGGATTGCGAACCCTGAAACAATTTGAAAGTGGGAAAGGCAACCCCACCTTACTAACCATCCAGAAATTAGCAGATGTACTTGGAATGGAAGTTTGTTTACAAATAAAAAAATTAAAGGAGCATAAATGAGAAGCGCTGTGATCTTATATAA
The DNA here is from genome assembly GCA_038240855.1 of Bacteroidales bacterium. Classification (GTDB taxonomy): domain Bacteria; phylum Bacteroidota; class Bacteroidia; order Bacteroidales; family Prolixibacteraceae; genus JAAFHB01. The sequence goes on from JBBRGI010000199.1 coordinate 2,146, forward strand.
AGGTGAGGAGGCAGGTATATTGACTCAACATGATGATGGTGCGTTTACTTTCCGATACAATGATGCCTGGATGACTGATCGTAACAAGCCCGGCATAAGTCTTACCTTGTCCAAATCACAACAAGAATACAGCTCCCAATACCTTTTCCCTTTTTTCTACAACATGCTACCGGAAGGGTCAAATAAGCAAGTGGTTTGTAAATTAATGCGGATTGATCCCGATGATTATGTCGGTTTACTATTGACAACAGCCAAAAATGATACAATCGGCGCAGTCGGGGTTATTAAAATTGAACAAGAGTGATGAGTTTACCAGAAATAAAATATTGTCCTGGAACACTTGCAACAGGTCATGGCACTTATAGCAGGACCTGTTTAAACAGGGTTTTTAATGGGCACAGCGTACAACATGTTTTACCATACGATTCTCCCGCAACAAATCAGGAAACGGATGAATTATTTGTGGAAAACATAAAACGTATTTCTATCTCAGGCGTTCAGGAAAAATTTTCAGTACTTCTGGAAAGGAACAAACTCAGATTAATCAATGAGGGTGAACGAGGAACATACATCTTAAAACCAATTCCAGTTACCGGAAAAAATGCCGGCCAGATGCCTGCCAATGAACATCTGACCATGCAAATAGCCCGTCAGGTGTACAACATCGAAACCGCTGAAAATGCACTTATATTTTTTAAAAATGGTGCTCCTGCATACATTACCAAACGTTTTGATGTAAAAGAAGATGGCAGTAAACGGGCTCAGGATGATTTTGCCTCATTAGCTGGCAGAACACCGCAAACGCACGGGGAGCACTACAAATACCTGGGCAATTATTTAGAGCTGTTTGAATTGATGAAAGTCCATTTGCCAGCATACAAACTGGAAGCCCCCAAACTATTTAAACTATTGATATTTAATTATTTATTCTCAAATGGAGATGCCCATTTTAAAAACTTCTCGCTGTTGGAAACACCCATGGGGGACTTTCGGTTAAGTCCTGCTTATGATTTGTTGAATAGTAGAATCCATATCGAAGATAAAGATTTTGCTTTGGATGATGGGCTGTTGCCTCTAAATCTGACAAAAGGTAATGTACTTCAACAATTCTATTCGCTAGCCCAACATGCAGGATTGAACGAAAAGCAAGTTAACGACATTTTTAGGGTACTCACATTAGGGACAGATAAAGTTGCTACCTTATTGGGCGCGTCTTTCCTTAGTGATAGAATCAAGCTCAACTATTGGCAGGCCTATCAAACCCGATTAAAGAAATTAGCCCATCCGGCATAAACACGGTCTGATAACGCGATTTCAACAGCGTGCGATTGTTGGCAGAGTTAGGTTTTGTTCTTGTGGTTGTTGTCGTAGTTTGGTATTTTCGGCATACGTTTAAACATTTCGTTCTCATTTTATTGTATAACGCATTTTTTATGTATTTGCATTGAAACATCCTGACTACAACGGTTGTTTGAACCAAAATCGAGAATGTTGACATGGCAGTTAAAATTAGAACGTGTTTTAATGTAATTAAAAAGCCCCTTGATTTTGCAAGAGGCTTCTTAAATGTCTGTAAATCACTGATTTTAATCTGAGCCACTAATGGGACTCGAACCCACGACCTGCTCATTACGAATGAGCTGCTCTACCAACTGAGCTAAAGTGGCTTTAATGGTCGGCAAATGTAACAAAATTGATTCGCAGACCAACATATCACTGGCTTTTTTTAATTTTCCCAGTCAAGGATGATTTTTCCGCAGTTGCCTTCTTCCATAATGTCAAATGCGGCCTGGAAATCGGTATAGTGAAAACGATGGGTGATGACAGGTGATATATCAAGTCCCGAAAGAAGCATTTTCTCCATCTTGTACCAGGTTTCGTACATTTCGCGTCCATATATTCCTTTTAATGTCAGGCCTTTAAAGATTACCTTGTCCCATTCTATCTGGGTGGTGTCGGGCAGGATGCCGAGCAGCGAGATTTTGCCGCCGTTATACATATGCCTAATCATCGAATCGAAGGCTACGGGGGAGCCGGAGACCTCAAGTCCGATATCGAATCCGGCTACCATCCCTACCTGCTTCATGGCAGAGGCAATATCATCTTTCATCGGATCGACAACGAGCGTAGCACCCATCTTGCGTGCAAGATTCCTGCGGTAAGGACTCACTTCCGATCCAACCACGTTACGTGCTCCTACAAATTTGCAGATTGCTATCGCCATACAACCGATTGGTCCACCCGCACCGGTCACCAGGACATCTTCACCGATAAGGGGGAAGGAGAGGGCAGTATGCGTAGCGTTTCCGAGCGGATCCATGATTGAAACAATTTCATCGGGGATCCGTTCATCAATCAGCAGTACGTTTTCGGCCGGAACGCAGACATATTCTGCAAAACCACCGTCGCGGTTCACACCGATTCCAATCGTATGGTCGCAGATATGACGTCTGCCACGCCGACAGTTCCGGCAAAATCCGCACGCGATATGCCCTTCGACCGTTACGCGTTCGCCAGGCTGGATCTTTGTCACTTCAAGTCCGATCTCAACCACCGTTCCCACATACTCATGTCCGATGGTCATTGGTGTTTTAATGGTTTTCTGAGCCCAGGCATCCCATTTATAGATATGGAGATCTGTTCCACAGATGGCTGATTTTGAGATTTTTATAAGAACTTCATTGACGCCGGGCCGGGGTACTGGGACATCCTCGAGCCATAAGCCGCGTGCCGGCTCCGATTTTCTGATCGCCTTCATTTTTAACGATTTAGTTTACAGAATACAAAGTAAGAAAATTTGTTTCTCACTTTTACTAATTTATGTCAGCTACCGGATTTTTTCACGGAAAATGGAACCGGATTTATTCTTTTTATTTTCCGTAATCTCAATTTGTGATATAATATATTAATAATCAATGAGATGTGTTGCATGTTTAATTTATTACTTTTAAGAATTTTACCTTGCAAAACACAAAATTCAAAAACATGCTGTAAAACATGTTTTAAAAATAGGGGTTGCAACTTTTTATATATCAGTGGTATATGTGGATATAAACGGCCTTATTTTTAACATTTTCTTAATATAGTCTAACATCCATTAACATTTTTTAATAAAATCATCTAATTTAGCACTCGCTTTAAAGAAGAAGTTTAAGATCATCGGACTTTTACTAAGACTACATTTTTGTTCTAACTAGACAATCAAAAGAGCGGGTCATTTTGGCCGGCTCTTTTAGCGTCCACGAATTTTTTTATTGCCGGGTGTTTGTAATCAGTTAAATTGTTACTACTTTTGCGCCACTCATTTATAAAAAATGATAATTGTTTAATGTAAATCTTTAATAGTATGTTGAACCAGTACGAAACCGTTTTCATCGCTACTCCCGTTTTATCTGAGGCTCAGATAAAGGAAGCGGTAGGAAAGTTCAAGGATCTGATTATTGCCAGCGGCAGTGAACTTATCCATGAAGAACATTGGGGCCTTAAGAAGTTAGCCTACCCCATTCAAAAGAAATCGACAGGATTTTACCATCTTTTCGAATTCAAGGCTGATCCGGCTTTCATCGGCAAACTTGAAACCGAATATCGTCGTGACGAACGTATTATCCGTTTCATTACACTGAAACTGGATAAATTTGCCGCTGCTTACAGCGAGAAAAGACAAAAAAAGGTAAGTGCAAAAACTCAAAAGGAGAACTAAGTCATGACCACGAATTCAAGCGAAATCAGATATCTCACACCCCCATCGGTTGAGGTAAAAAAGAAAAAGTATTGTCGTTTCAAGAAAAGCGGAATCAAGTATGTTGATTACAAGGATCCTGAGTTTCTGAAAAAATTTCTTAACGAACAGGGTAAAATCCTGCCTCGCCGACTTACCGGTACTTCATTGAAATACCAGCGTAAAGTATCCCAGGCTGTAAAACGCGCGCGAATGATTGCGTTGCTGCCTTATGTAACAGATTTGATGAAATAATAATTAGGATATACAAAAATGGATATCATTCTTCTTCAAGACGTATTAAATCTGGGCAGCAAAGACGACAATATCGTTGTTAAAAGCGGGTATGGACGTAATTACCTGATTCCCCAGAGATTGGCAATATTGGCCACCCCATCAGCAAAGAAAATACTTGCCGAAAATCAAAAACAGCGCGCTCATAAAGAGACCAAGCTGAAAGATGAAGCACTTAAGCTGGCGGAAAAACTGAAAACAATCAGTATAACCATTGGTGCAAAAACCAGTACAACCGGTAAAATCTTCGGTTCGGTTAACAATATTCAGGTTGCTGAAGCACTAAGAGAAAAAGGCTTCGAAGTTGATCGTAAGCAAATCCTGATCAAGGAAGACGCGATTAAAGAGGTTGGTAAACACACCGCGAAAGTGAAATTTCACCGCGAAGTGGTTGTCGATTTCGAATTCGAAGTTGTTGCCGAATAACGGAAACTTTTTATAAATCATTTTCCGACAATACATTTTCAAACAGACTAAAAGCTGTTCCGGATTCCGGAACAGCTTTTTTTCTGTTTGAACATGTATTGTCGGAAAATGGTTTATAAAATATTTCCGTTATTCGGCAACAACCTCGAATTCGAAATCGACAACCACTTCACGATGAAATTTCAT
>JBBRGI010000200.1:0-6714 GCA_038240855.1 Bacteroidales bacterium
GTATTGTCGATCAGGTCTTTGCGAAATCCTCTTTCCTGAAGATACAAAACAAGATCCATCGAAACAATCCGGCTGATTACCTGACCAAATTCAACAAGTTTTCGCTGAATCAGCGGGGTTTCCAGATCGAAATTCACCATCTCTTTTACACGGTCCGCGGCCCGGGTAGTAAATCCTTTAACAAACTGGTACACGTTTTTTTCTTTTGCCGTTTTCATCAGCTTAAGTACCGACTCGGCAATCTGGTTATAAAGTATGTCATTCGATCCTTCGAATATCTGGAACGGACGGCTATCAACAACCGAACGACCTGCGATATGGTTAAGTTTATACCCTTTGGCGCCGACGAGCTGGAGCAACGATTGTGCCGATTCCTGCATAATATCCGAGGTAACGCTCTTGATAACATTCGCTTCGAGACCAAGCGACGATAAATCGTTTTCGACTCCGGCGATCTCCCCTGATTTAAGACAAAAAGCCGAACAAACCGTGAAATTGGCCTGCAACCTGGAAAGGCGATGTTGAACCTGATCGTAATCAAACAAATGCCTGTTGCCCACCAACCTCGACTTTGTATGACTTATAGCTTCGTCAAGTAACCTCTTTATAAAACCGAGACCCATCCCGGGAAACTGAAACCGGCTCCGGTGAAGCAGGTCGAGTAACATCTGGATACCCGTTGTGCGGGGTATAAGCCTTTGTTCCTCCGGTATATAAACGTCGATATGATTTCTGCCGTAAGGAATCTGATATAGCCCCAGGTTCTCGAAATACTCTTCAACCTCGATTTGCTGTCGCGGTGCATTGACATCGCAGATAAACATATCAATATCGCGCATCAGCATGTCCGATTCGGTTCTCTTTCTTGCTGTGAGCAACCAGAAATCAGCCATCCCTGTTAGTCCTGCCCAATGTTTTTTTCCCCGGATATGAAAATGGCCATCCTTTTCAATAAACGAAGTGTGCATGTTTAAGGCATCGCTTCCGAAATTAGGTTCCGTAATCATTAAACCGCCCATGCAACTGTTGTTCAGAAACTGGTCGAATACTTTAGGTTTGACTGCCTCCTGTCCGTATTTGGCAACTGGCTGAATAAAAAGTGCATTGTTAATCCCAAGTGTTAAGGACAGTGCAAGAGATTCATACGAGGCTGCAGATACAAATGCCATATTCTCCTTAACGGTGCCGCCATATCCTCCGTATTGTTTTGGTATACAGAGTGCAAGAGGATTTCCCGACATCAATTCCTTTAAGACTGCGGGCGGAATCCCTCGTGTACTGCAAAACAGATCAATTTTATGTTCTTCATGAAAGGCACGCTTCATACTGGCTTTGAATTCCTCAAGCAATTGACGGAAAGGCTTAGCTTTCAATTGGGTAGTATCAGGCTGATTCGTACCTGATTGTTGATAGTGGGGCATTTCTGAATTTGTTAAATTGAATAATAATGCAATTGTTAATATTTTGAATATCAAATTTAACAAACCGAAACTCATTTTTGTTTTGGAAGCAGGATCACAGAGGTCAATTTAAGTTGTAGTGGGGGAAATACCTTATGCGCCCTCAAATTTTTTCTCAGGTTAGTCCCTGATTCGTCCTATTTTTCCTTAAATTTACCCCCATTAACCAATTAAAAATTTTGGAAACTTATGACAATCATGATTTTATTTTATGGTTTTCTTTTTGGAGCTATTTTACAAAGCGCAAAATTGAATCGGTTCGATACCATTAGTGGGATGGCCACACTCGAGAACTACAAAGTTGCTAAAGCTATAGCAATGGCTATAGGTGTTGGAGTAATTTTGCTTAATGTTGAAATTGGTTTGGGTTTTGCCTCCTATCATACAAAACCATTGATTCTTGGCGGGGTAGTATTGGGTGGACTTATCTTTGGTGCAGGCATGGCCATTCTGGGTTATTGTCCCGGAACACTGTTCGTTTCGATTGGTGAAGGTTCGCTCGATGCAGTGGCTGGTCTTATTGGTGGCTTAGCAGGTGGATTGGTTTACACACTTGTTTTGCCTTCAATTAACGGATTGTTGGGACCTGACCTGGGTGCATTTTCACTGTTCTCAATGACTGGATCAACCCCTGTAATATTTTATATGCTCGTATTTCTGCTTGGCGCTGCGTTTATCGCCATCGCTTTCTACGTGCATAAAATTGAAAAGGTAAAAGACCGGACATGGATTTTTGCCGGTATAGCCCTTGCCGTACTAAATGGTATTGTCTTTTTGAAGATAGGCATGGACAGGCCAATCGGAGCTTCGACAACATTTCCATATCTTGCAAATTTACTGACTGGAAACACCGATAATGCTTATTATGCAAAGATAGTTAAGCCAGGCAGCTGGGAATTGATTTTCCTTGGCGGTGCACTGCTGGCAGGTTTGGCGCTTTCTGTTATTAAAAATGAATTCAAGATTCAGTTAATCCATTATAACTGGAGGCGTTACAAAGGGAACGATACCGGCAAAAGGTTGTTCTGGGCCATTTTTGGAGGATTTATACTTATTTTCGGGGCAAGAATGGCGGGCGGATGTACCAGCGGTCACGTGATTTCTGGTGGCATGCAGCTTGCCGTCAGCAGCCTTGTTTTTGCCCTGTTCGTTTTTGCCGGTTTGCTGATTACAGGTCGGCTGTTTTATAAAAGGTGATAAAAATTTAATCAGGTATGAATCCGACATGTGATATCAGGCTGATTAAAGACCTCATAATATGTTCGAAGTTTTTATAACAACCCTTAACAGTAATATACTGGCATTGCTCCAGGTATTGCTGATAGCGCTGGCCGGAGCATTGCTTGTTTGGAAACAAGTCTTCAGGTCAAGTGATGTCAAAGGCCTCACGTTGATCATTATCAATGTATTACTTCCATCGATGATCTTTTCGAAGATTGTCCTGACCTTCGATCCTCAGAGTTTTCCATTGTGGTGGGTACTCCCCTTGGTAGGTGTAGGATTGATCGCTGTAGGAATTTTTTTCGCGGTACTTTTTTTTTACAACGACCTTTCTTCAAAAAGAAGTTTGCTGCCGATTGCCAGTATGCAGAATGCAGGATATCTGGCGTTACCGCTCGGTCAGGCAATCTATCCCGATCAGTTTGATCTGTACGCGCTTTACTGCTTTTTGATTATTATGGGGCTTAATCCGATTCTGTGGAGTGTGGGTAAATTTCTGAGCACAGGCGGACAAATGGTTGAATTCTCCTGGAAACAATTCATTACTCCGCCTTTTATTGCCAATCTGTTAGGAATCTTGTTAGTATTAGCCGGATTACAACGATTTATCCCTGAAATTGTTATTAATGCCATTGAATTGACTGGAACGGCAACTGTTCCTATCGCGAATTTCATATTGGGAGCGGTACTGGGCGGAATATCACTGAAAGTATGGCCCACATTTTCGGATACCATCCGTGTTATCGGGGTAAAATTTTTGCTTATCCCTCTGGTAACAGTTATCGTAATGATGGCCCTTAATTTAAGTCAGACAAATTCGTTATTAAGCGATGTTATTTTGATACAGGCGGTTTCTCCTCCGGCGGTCGCCATATTAATTCAGATTAAAAACTATGGTGGTGACGCACAGAAAAGCGGAAGTCTGGTATTGATATCGTACATTTTTTGTATTGTCGCTATTCCGGTCTGGATGGCCTTGTGGAAGGTTTTGTAATACTTTCATTTCTTTGAGCCAACTTTCATATTTTTGCACAATATTTGATGCTGATTTTTTTTATTTATTTAATTAATAAGGGAAACTATGAGAAAATTACTTTTGGCTTTTGTACTTATCTTGATGGCTTACATTGGTAAAGCACAAGTCGCAGATCACGCCATTGGTTTGAGATTAGGTGGAGGTGACGGATTCGGAACCGAAATATCTTATCAGCATGGACTTAGCAGCCTGAACCGGCTTGAACTGGATCTTGGGATGCATTCGGGTAAGTCGTATAATGCCTGGGGTTTAACCGGAATTTACCAGTGGGTTTGGAACATTGAAAATGGGTTTAATTGGTATGCCGGAGCAGGTGGAAAAATTGGTTCATGGGATTGGGATTCCGGTTATCCGGGAAATGACAATGGCGGAGTTTTTCTCGCGGCTGCCGGCGATATTGGCATCGAATATGTTTTTCCTGTCGGAATTCAGCTATCGCTGGATTTCAGACCTGAATTCGGACTAATCAATCACGGTGATTCATACCGAAACAATATCGCATTCAGTGTCAGGTACCAATTTTAGTGCCTTAAATTGATAAAAATTTACAAAATGGCTGCATTTAACTGCGGCCATTTTTCATTAGTTTAATTAATTCATCAATAACATTCTGGGTGCCTTCAGCTATTTGGAGGATATGTGCGTCGAGCATGTAAGCAGGAGTGGTAACGAGTTTAAATTTGTCATCGATAATCACCTCTGCATGATCTGTGTTGTGATGAATGCTTCCCATCTTTTCGATGGTTTTTACCGTTTCAGGGTCTTTACCGATGGTTACCTCAGAACCTGGCAGAATTTTGGCAATCAGCGCCGGTGCTATACACATTGCCCCGATTGGTATCTGAGCTTCAACCGATGCAATGACCGCAAGTTCCACTTCCGGATCTACAGTACAATCACTCCCTTCAAAAGCCAGCGTACTTAAATTTTTAGCAACTCCATATCCTCCGGGAAAGACGACAGCATCAAAATTTTCCGGTTCATAAAGATTTAGCGGCTTTATTCTCCCACGCGTAATTCGAGCCGATTCAACCAGTACATTACGTTCCTCGTCCATTAGCTTTCCGGTCAAATGATTAATCACCTGAGTTTGTTCCTTATCCGGTGCAAAACACTCATAGCTGCCTCCTGCTTTTGCAATGGCCAGTAATGTAAGCGTGGCTTCGTGAATTTCGGCGCCGTCAAATACACCGCATCCTGCGAGTATTACGGCAAATCGTTTTTGTTTATTCATAGCTTATCAGTTTATAGGTTTCGATGTAAAGTAATAGTATTTTTTATTAAAATTCAAAATTTAAATCATAAAAAATCGTGCATTCAATGAACTATTTTTTTGGGTGGAAATTGACAGGGAAATTCGATCTGAATTCCAGCCATCAGCAAAATACGGTTTTAAAATTTTTAAAGATTTGAATTTTAAATTCTTCAGGAGAAAGACCACGTAATTGGGATATTTCATGATATATTTTCCTGATATCTTCACCTGATTCATCTGTTTCCAAAAAGAGTGAAGTCAGGGGAATGAGTTGTAGTGACTCCCGAAACCGGGGTGTAGTACGCAATACCGATTCACCCACCGATAAGTAAAATCCCAGATCAATGAGTTGTTTGGTCAGTTCCTTTCCTCCTGAATACCCGTGAATAATGACAGGGATTTTCGTGTGCCTGAGCGAAATGATCAGGTCGTTCCACGATCGCACGGCATGGATGATCAATGGTTTGTGGTGGTTTACTGCAAAGTCGAGATGCAATCCGAAGATGAGTTTCTGAAGCTGGTAATCAGTTGAACAAGCTTTATCCAGACCGGTTTCACCAATGGCAATTATTCCGGGTGCCGTCGCTATGTTTTCGAGCATTTCACCCACTTTATCAGGAGTAAATTGTGATGCATGCCAGGGATGAATTGCTGCTGAAAACCGGGGGTATTCAGGATGAGTTGAATCAACATCCTGAAGAAAGAGGCTGGGAACAGACTGTATCTCCTCCGAATTCACGGGTCTGTGCGTATGAATATCGATAAAGGGAATGTTCAAGATGAAATATTTTTATAAGGTTAAATCGATTATCCGGCATCCCAACTCTCCATTTAATACATTTTGGTTGGCGATATATTGCATATTTACCAAAAGTAATGATAATTTTAGAAACGTAACAGACTGTGAAAACTGAAATTATGTTATGAAGGAAATAACTATAAGTCAGGAGATTATAAATAGGTTACCCGGTTTGACCCTTGGTTGTATCGAATGCGATGTAACGATCTCGGAAGAAAATTCTGAATTATGGAAAGAAATTGAAGCCACTTGCGGCACAATCGGGCATTCAGGTGAACTGGCTGAGGTAGGTAGTCATCCGGCTATCAGGGCATCACGAATGGCTTACCGGCGTTGCGGCAAAGACCCTTGCAGGTACCGTTTATCATCCGAAGCTTTGATGCGCAGAGTAGTTAAGGGACATCAGCTTTATCGGATCAATAATCTTGTCGATCTGGTCAATCTTGTTTCGTTGAAGTCAGGGATGTCCATAGGGGGATATGATGTTTCAAAAATCTCAGGTAATGTGATCTTTGACCTGGGAAAAAATGGCGAACCATATGAAGCCATTGGCAGAGGCGAACTTAATATTGCCTCACTTCCGGTTTTTCGCGACAATATTTCGCCATTTGGTTCACCAACGAGTGATTCGGTAAGAACATCTGTTACAGCAGATACAAAAAGATTTTTGATGGTTATTGTGGGGTTTTGCGATGAGGAATGTACAACGGAAACAATTGATCTGGCATTAAGCCTTCTGAAAAAATATGCTCAGGCCGGTAATATTGAAGTTTATTTGGCCCGGTGAATTGAACACAAACTAATTGAAGTATTAATTTTATCATTTTTGAACAAGTAATGAGATATATCACGAAATTTTTGTTGTGGATGATGGGCTGGAAGGTTGTGGGAGGTAAAGTTCCCGTGCCCAAATGTATTGTTCTGGGTGTCCCGCACACCTCCT
>JBBRGI010000201.1:0-6712 GCA_038240855.1 Bacteroidales bacterium
ACTCATGAAATTCCAGTTAATGGTATAGGCAAACGGGCGTTTTGCCGTTTTATTGGCTTCGATAATGGCATCGGTATCCGACCACGATCCGGCACAATTAAAGCCATTTTCCACCAATATTTCCATTGTTTTGCTGATCCAGATTTGGGGTGATCCAAATCGCGAATTGACAGCCTTTTGATTTCGATCCGATTTTCCCATGCTGATGCTGTTGAGCGCAACATTGATATACAAATAACCATCGGGATCGACTCCCCACCAGCGTTGGCCTATTTTAATGACATGAAAAAAGCCGGTTGCCTGCACCTTATGTTCAAGCCATCCACCATATTTACTCATTTCAGGCATTTTCACGGGAACCTGATATCCAGCAAGCAGGGCAACGGTGCGGGTTTCAAAAGGTTGATAAGGTGCATATTTTACATTGCCTCCGTTATAAAGCCTTTTCTGCGCTTCCACCTGGATATATTTTTGATCCGTCCGTTTTTGGCGCGGTAAAACATTTGTCATGCCTGCCGAAATCCCTTCCATCGTGACAAGTAAAAGTAAAACCATTAATTTTTTCTGCATAAAATATAGCCAGTTAAGTTATATGAATTAAATGTTGTCGTGTTACTGACTTGATAATAACCGAATTATCAATTAAATATTTCGGTGCGCTGCACCTTTTGGTCTGTGACGATTAAAAACATTTTCAATCGAAGAACAGAAAAATAGGTGCAGAGCACCGTAATATTTAATCCCATTCATAAATATCGCTAAAAAATTCAAACAGGTATTCCTGATTAAATAAAGCATTGTTCCATAAAGGCATTTACAAATAAACATCACAATATTACAAATGTATTGTATTTATGTGATAAATCCGGGCAGGCAATCTCCAAAATAACCGGTTTTATTTGCCTTGCAACTCTCGTCAAATATGATTTAAATTAATTCGAAAACATACATGGCAGTAATGAAAGCGTAGTGAGGGGGCAACCTAAAGGTAAATGATGATTGCAGCCTAGAGGCTATATACAACACTATCAGGAACATAATTTAGAAAAACAATTGTTAAACCATGACTGTTTAGAACCGTTTTAAATTTGAAGTATGATTTAATTCATGTTGTAAAGGATAAAGGCATGGGCTACTTTTGTAGGGAATTTTATAAATCACGTGTTTCATTCAACTAATAATTAAAATCAAGTACTTATGAGCAATTTCCTGAGCGCCTCCATAGGCCGGAAAGTATTTATGAGCCTCACAGGACTTTTCCTTATCTCATTTTTGTTTATTCACCTGACATTGAATCTGCTGCTTATTTTCGATGACACGGGTAACCTGTTTAACCAGGGTGCGCATTTCATGGCAACAAATCCTGCTATTATGATCATGGAGCCCATACTTGCTTTAGGCTTCATTATTCACATTATCTGGTCAGGATGGATAACCATTGAGAACATGAGGGCACGTCCGCAAGGTTATGCATCAGGAGATCAACTACTCAACTGGTGGGCTCCTTCCAAGAACATGTTTATTCTTGGGGGTATGATTTTTATTTTCCTGATACTTCACATTCTCCAGTTTTGGGTGAAGATGAAAATCACCGGCGATCCACTGTTAGACCAGGCTACAGGAACAGGTGTTGAGATGCACAATGCTTATGCACTTGTATCCAACCTGTTTAAAAATTACCCCGTTTACGATATTATTTATATTCTGAGTGGAATTTTCGTGGGTCTGCATATCTCTCATGGGTTTTGGAGTGCCTTTCAGACAATCGGACTGAATAATATCAATTGGATGAAAAGGCTGAAATTCCTGGCAAACCTGATTGGTGTTGTCCTTGCAATCGGATTTGCAACAATCCCGCTCTATTTTCTGATTAAATTCTAATTGAAATAAAAAGATCCAACAATATGAGCATCTTAAATTCAAAGATACCTGAAGGACCAATAGCACAGAAATGGTCAAATCATAAGGCAAAGATTAAAGTTGTCAGCCCGAATAATAAACGAAAACTCGAAATTATTGTTATCGGTACCGGGTTGGCCGGAGCATCTGCCGCAGCCTCACTTTCGGAACTGGGTTATAATGTAAAGGCATTTTGCTACCAGGATAGTCCACGCCGGGCGCATTCGATTGCTGCCCAGGGAGGAATCAATGCCGCAAAAAATTACCAGAATGATAACGATTCGGTTTACCGGTTGTTCTACGATACTGTAAAAGGTGGCGACTACCGCTCGCGCGAAGCGAATGTTCATCGTTTAGCTGAGGTATCGCCAAATATAATCGATCAGTGTGTTGCACAGGGAGTTCCCTTTGCCCGCGAGTATGGGGGTTTACTTTCGAACCGTTCGTTCGGCGGCGTGCTCGTGAGCCGTACCTTTTATGCACGGGGCCAGACAGGTCAGCAATTGCTGCTGGGGGCTTACTCCGCACTAAACAGGCAGATTGCCGAAGGCGGTGTAAAAATGTACGCCCGTCATGAAATGCTCGACCTGGTAACAATCGATGGAAAAGCACGCGGAATTATTGCCCGCGACATGGTGACAGGCGAAGTGAAACGATTCGGTGCACATGCTGTTGTTATCGCATCGGGCGGTTATGGAAATGTGTACTTCCTTTCAACCAACGCGATGGGATGTAATGCCTCCGCTTCGTGGGTATGTTATAAGAAAGGCGCCTTTTTTGCCAATCCCTGTTATGTTCAAATTCACCCCACCTGTATTCCGGTTCATGGTTCACAGCAATCAAAACTGACACTTATGTCGGAATCGCTGCGCAACGATGGAAGAGTCTGGACACCGCGAAAGAAAGAAGATGCTGAAAAATTGCGAAAAGGACTCATGAGTCCGAATGATATTCCGGATCCTGACCGTGATTTTTACCTCGAAAGACGATACCCTTCTTACGGAAATCTTGTTCCGCGCGATGTTGCTTCACGTGCTGCCAAGGAACGCTGTGATGCAGGCTTCGGGGTAAATTCGGAAGGTAAAGCAGTCTATCTCGACTTTAAATATTCAATCGAAAGGTTAGGTCGTCATACAATAGAAAAAAGGTACGGTAATCTATTCCAGATGTACGAAAAAATTACTGATACCGATCCCTACACAGAACCCATGCAGATCTACCCCGCAATCCACTACACGATGGGCGGCACATGGGTCGATTACAACCTGATGACCACAATCCCGGGCCTCTATGCCCTTGGCGAGGCTAATTTCTCCGATCATGGTGCAAACCGCCTGGGTGCTTCGGCGCTGATGCAGGGTCTGGCCGATGGCTATTTCGTATTGCCATATACCATTGGCGATTATCTTGCCGATGAGATTATGGTACCCAAAATTGATACTAACCGTCCGGAATTTATCGAGGCAGAAAAAGGGGTTGTCTCCCGGATGGAGAAGCTTTTCAATATAAAGGGTAAAACACCTGTCGACCATTTTCACAAACAGTTGGGTCAGATTATGTGGGACAACGTGGGAATGGCGCGAAATGCCGAAGGACTGATCAACGCGATAGCGGCCATTAAGGAGTTACGCAAGGAATTCTACAGGGATCTTCTCGTGCCTGGCGAATTAGACAATGTGAATCCTGAACTTGAAAAAGCAGGAAGAGTCGCTGATTTTATCGAACTTGGAGATTTACTCGCACGCGATGCACTCAATCGTAATGAATCGTGCGGCGGGCACTTCCGTGAAGAATCAGCAACCGAAGAGGGCGAAGCTAAACGTGACGATGAAAACTTTGCCTATGTTGCGGCATGGGAATTCAAAGGTATTGACTCAGAACCTGTTCTTCACAAGGAAGACCTGGTATTTGAAACAATTCATTTAACCCAGAGAAGTTATAAATAAAAGACGCGGTATTGCAGATCATATCTAATAACGATAAAAATGGCTGATATAATTCTCAAAAAAATATATGTAAAAGTCTGGAGACAAAATCGTCCGAAGGCTAAAGGTCGGTTTGAGACATACATAGTTGAAAATGTTTCACAGGGAACCTCATTTCTCGAAATGATCGATATACTGAACGACCAGCTCATTCTCGGCGGAAAAGATCCGATTGCATTTGATCACGACTGTCGTGAAGGAATCTGCGGGATGTGCTCACTCTATATCAACGGACATGCGCATGGACCCGATACAATGGTAACAACATGCCAGTTGCATATGCGAAGGTTTACCGAAGGGCAGACGATCATTGTCGAACCCTGGCGTGTGGGAGCGTTCCCGGTTATCAAGGATGTTATGGTTGATCGCACAGCCTTCGAAAAAATTCAGCAGGCGGGTGGTTTTGTTTCTGTGAATACAGGTGGCGTTCCCGACGGAAACGTGATTCCTATCTTACAGGATGATGCTGAGGAAGCGATGGATGCTGCAGCCTGTATCGGCTGTGGTGCATGTGCCGCAACCTGCAAAAATTCATCGGCCATGTTATTTGTAGCCGCCAAGGTATCGCAGCTTGCCATGTTACCCCAAGGCAAAGTTGAAGCCAAACGACGCGCAAAAGCGATGGTTGCAACGATGGATGAACTTGGGTTTGGCGGTTGTACCAACACGGGTGCCTGCGAATTGGCCTGCCCAAAAAGCATTTCTATTGCACATATTGCGAGATTAAATCGTGAATATCTCAAAGCAAAAATTGCTGATTAACTATATATCAGTACAATACAATAAAAAAACGCGGTCTTTTGACCGCGTTTTTTGTTATTAACCACCAGTGGTTGATAACTCCTGAACCTTTCCAGATTGCGAAGTACTTAAAAAACAAGTTTATGCATAAATTCGCAGCAAGAGGGAATCATAAATAAAATTGAGCGTATGCCATACAGAAGACTTCCGAATACCGATCAGGCGAGATTGAGAGCTCTTCAGACAGCAATTATGATGGGTCAGAAAAAGGAGGCTGAAGAGCTGGCTTTTTCAGCCAAGTCGTTGGCCAGGCTCAGGACCTTTTATACCAATTTCGAGACCACCATCATACATCATAAATTAGCCAGGACGCAGCAGGAAAAAAGCAGCAATACGTACCTCGAAACAGTAAAAAAAGCGAGGTTGTATCTTTCCCATTTCATACAGGTACTTAATTTTGCCATTCAACGCGGCGATATGAAACCGGCTGTCAGGGAGTTTTACGGATTTAACGAGATGAAATCGCCTTCACTTATTCTGGATGCCGAAGTCCTGGAATGGGGCAAGAAAATTATTGAAGGTGAATCCAAACGAATCAGTCATGGTGGCAATCCGCTTTATAATCCCTCAATAGCCGTTGTAAAGGTGAAATTCGACCAGTTTAAAGATGCTTATCATTTTCAAAAAACCCTTCAGAATAACACCGCCAGGTGGACTATGAAGGTTGCCGAATTAAGGAAAGAAGCCGACGAGATCATCCTCGACATCTGGAACGAGGTCGAAGAATATTATTCAACATTGCCCGATGACCAGAAGCGCGAAAAGACAGCCCCGTATGGTTTGATATATGTTTACCGCCCCATGGAACGGATAAAAACAGCATCACCGGCACTTATACGAGATATTTACCAGGAGCGGTCAAATTAGGATTGGTGCAATCTGAAAACATATGTTTCCGATTAATTAGAAGGGTCTGCTGAAAAACTATTTTAAACCACGAAGTGGTTCAATTTGAATAACCCCCGGTGTAGCTTGCGGAACCGGGGGTAAACTGACGAGTCGCAAATTCAGCCCCGAAGTGGGTTGAACATCACAATAAAAAGTTAGAGATCACCGCTATGCGGCTCAGAACTAATAATATGTTTTTGTGCTACTAAGAGGCCGTAGCGAAGCTGCTCTTCTTAGGTAGCAGGTTAGATTAATCATGACATAATTATTCGGAGTATTCGTGTAATTCGATCTAATTCGTGGAATTCGTGGAATTCGCAATTTCAAAAAAAAAGGTGGCCAACCGAAGTCAACCACCTATTAATAAATTAATTTACCCTGATCAATAATTCGCCGGATTTTCGTCCTGCCATTCATTTACGCCATCGCGTACCCTGTTACGAAAAGTAAGCGTATCCTGAGCATAACAGGTATTACCTGCAGCATTCACATATTTGTAATTCAGCAGGATCTTTCTGTTTTGCAAAAGTTTAGCGCGGTTATAAACACTTGCTCCCTCAGGCACGACGGCAAACGAAGAACCGGACCTGGTACTTACCGTAATGTTGGTGCCATCGAGGGTGAGCAGCATCTCCTCTTTTGCAGTAGTCTGATCGCTGTACCCGTTGGTCACAAGGGCATTGTGTGCTACAGTTTTCAGTTTCCAAATCTTATTTTCAGGCTGATTCACTGCTGTATAATACTTAATGGTATCAAGATTTGCTCCCGCAGGACTTTTCCTGATCGTTACACCTCCGTGCCAGTAGTTACCAAACAACATATTCTCGTATTTTACACCGATTACCGCAGAGCTTTTGGACGACAGAATCGTATCGGCATCGGCACTGGTAATAAGGAACGGGATGGCATAGTTGGCAAACAAGGTCAGCGGATCGGCCAGGAATTTGGCAGAATCAACTTTCATCACCACCGATCCCATATGCTGACCGGCTTTAATTACCATTTTGCTGTTATCGCTCAACGTATAGTAATTGGCCGGAAGCGGTAAAAGAGTAGTTACAGGAGCAACAGCATCCTTGATATACGGAGCACCACCTTTCATGATGGTCAGAAGGGCCGGAGTGATCAGGCTGTTGTCG
>JBBRGI010000202.1:0-6706 GCA_038240855.1 Bacteroidales bacterium
ATTTGGGTTTGATCATTAAGCATTTCAACATCAATAATGTTCCTTTGACCGACAGTTTTCTCAACGCGGTTTTTCCCAATAAAAGAAAATACCAGGACATCCCCGACTGTGGCTTCAAGTTTGAATTCACCGAATTCATTCGTCATTGTTCCCTTCGAGGTTCCTTTTATCCCGATTGAAACCATTGGAAGACCTATTCCGGCATCATCCTTGACGACACCTGAATATGTCTTGGTTTGTGCCATGCTTATACCGCATAAGAATAACAAAAACGTAGTTACAAATAGTTTTAGTCTCATAAGCTGTGTAAAATAATTAATAAATAAACATTACAATTCACTGGCAGCAACTCCTGTTATTTTTCGAAACTTATTCTTCCGAAGATGAGAATCATCAAACATTAATAAATGGCAAACTGAAAACCGGATGGTATTCAATAGTGAAATGCAAAAATTAAAAGTCGGAGTCCTAATATCGGAAAATAGTTTTTCTTGGGTGCGTGCAATTTTTAACAATAAATTAATTCAATCCGCGACAATGTTCCGGAGAATATTCGCGGCTTACATTCATTCCGATCACGTTTTTTCCATTGGCTTAAAATTAAATGTTAGTGTATACAAATATAGCAAAAAATTAAATGATTTTAACAAATATTTTTATGAAGTCGTAAATATTATTTCAACAATTTCGATAAGTCTAAATTAAATATTTATATTAACTGTTTCATCCTAAATAACTTTATGCAATTTTTTGTTAGGTTTGTCGGATCGTAATTTTGAAAATTTTCTGTAAACTTCAACGCTTTACTTCAGTCCATTTTCCTCTTTCTTCCATTTCTGCTCATCATAACGGCTGGTAAGGATGGTGAGAATTTCGTTGGCCGATGATTCAACAGGCTTATTGGTTATCTGGATTTCGGTAAATCCTCCTTTAACGAATAAGCGGCGCGCGTATTCGAGCTCCTCTCCCACTTTCCGTTTGTTGATATAATCGGAATCGGCATCCATATTGAGACTTCTGACCCGGTTGGCACGCTGGGCAATCAGGTAAACCGGCGAAATATTTAAACCAAATACTCTGCCCGGATCGACTTTGAACAATTCTTCCGGCGGATCAATTCCCGAAACCAGGGGGACATTGGCAACTTTCCAGCCAAACATCGCAAGGTAAACACTTAATGGTGTTTTACCTGTCCGTGATACTCCAGTCAGTATAATATCGGCCTGACTAATTTTATCCGGATTTTGTCCGTCATCAACTTTTAATGTAAAATCAATCGCTTCGACCCGCTTAAAATACGCGATATGGCTCAACCGGTACAAACCTGGTTTACTGATGGGCTTTGTTTGCAGCAGATCGGATAAATAATCCGATAAATCGCCCGCCAGGTCAATATGATTCACGTTACTTTTAACACACGATTCAATTAACATTTTCCTGGCTTCGGGATCGACCATTGTATGAACAATAATTCCTTTGGTGAGCAAGGCTTTTGAAATAACGTCATCCATTCTCTCCTGATTCAATACATCAGGAACAATGATTACAGGCACCTTATTATTGGGAAACTGAATAAGAACCGACTGAACGATGGCATCACCGGCCAATCCTTTTCCGCCCGAGACAATATATATAGGCGGAATTTTTTCACCCTGATAATTATCATCCATATTTAACTGATTTTATGTGTGTTAAATTAAGTCATTAGAAGGTATGAATAGTAAATTCCAGTCCACCTTCAGTGTTTCTGGACCATATCTGTAAGCGCTGCTGTTATATCGGGAAACTGAAACACGAAACCCTCCTTTAGTAAATGAACAGGTTTCACGAATGCACCTTTAGTGAGTACCTCTGCCGCTTTACCGTAAATAATTTTTAAAGCAAATTCGGGAACAGTAAACAGAGCGGGACGATGTAAACTTTCGGCTAAAGCAACAGTAAACTCATCATTGGTCACCGGATCCGGGCTTACCATGTTATAAATTCCCGAACTTGAATCATTAAAAATCAGGTGATCGATAGCTCTGCAAAGGTCTTCGATGTGAATAAAGGCAAACGGTTGTTTTCCGGAACCGATTTTTCCCCCTAAACCAATTTTAAACACAGGCAGCATTTTTTGCAGTGAACCACCTTTCGTACCCAAAACAATACCGAATCTGGCTATACAAAGCCTTAAGTCCATTTCGCGTAAAGGTTCAGTTTCGCTCTCCCACGCTTTACATACTTCTGCAAGAAAGTCGTTTCCCAAAATAGTCGATTGTTCGTCGTGAATACCAGTATTTCTATAGATTCCTATTGCAGATGCATTTATAAAAACACGGGGACTATGCTCAGGAAGATTTTTGCGGACTGCATCAACCAATAACCTTGTGGTGTCGACCCGGCTCGAAAGAATTTGTTGTTTATTGCTTTTGGTCCATCGCTGTAAAACCGGTGACCCGGCAAGATTGATGATTACATCAGCAGAATTGATTACTTTTGCCAGTTGATTGCTCCCGGCTACGAAGTCACTGCGGGAAATCACAATAAGTTCATTCCCTGATCGTGAAAAAAAGTCAGACAGTTGTTTTCCAATAAAACCAGTGCTACCGGAGATCGCAATTTTCATGGTGTTAGTAAATTTAGGCAAGTGAATACAGATTATACGATTTAATAATATGCCAGTTAAAAAAAACAAAGGATCCGAGAAGAAGAAACCACGGAAGGGGTTCTTCGCCGGATTATCATCAAATTCTAAACAATCGTGGTACAAAAGAGTTCTGATATGGGGGATGAAACTCTTCCTTTTTGGACTATTTCTGGTTCTTACTCTTTTCGCATTGGTTTACGTCGGGACATTCGGACAGCTACCTGATTCAAAAACGCTTATAAAAATCAAGGAACCTGCTGCATCAGAAGTTTATACAAAAGACAATAAATTACTGGGCCGTTATTACACCGAGAACCGCAGCAATGTCACTTTTAAGGAGATCTCGCCGAATATGATTAATGCCCTGGTTGCCACCGAAGACAACCGTTTTTACGAGCACCGGGGAATTGATGAAATGGCACTCGTACGAGTTGTGGTCAAAACAATCTTTCTCGTTGATCGCAGTTCAGGAGGAGGATCTACCTTATCGCAACAGATAGTAAAAAATATTTTCGGCAGGAAGAACTACGGCCCATTAACACTTCCGGTAAGCAAAATCCGGGAATCGATTATTGCATACCGGCTTGAAAAACTTTATTCGAAAGATGAGATTCTGACTTTATATCTAAATACTGTACCTTTTGGGGAAAACATTTTTGGGATCGAACTTGCTGCTGAGCGCTTTTTCAGTGTGCGGCCCGATAAACTTACTGTTCCCCAGGCGGCAACACTGGTAGGTATGTTAAAGGCCAATAATTATTACAATCCCCGGACCAATCCCGAACGTTCGCTCCAGAGAAGAAACATTGTGATTTCGCAAATGGCTAAATACAAATACATTACGCCAGAACAAGCCAAATTACACAGTAGTGCACCGCTGGCTATAAAATACAATTACCTGGTTTACAATACAGGGCCGGGAGCCTATTACAGAGAATTAATAAGACCGCAGTTAGAAGAATGGTGCTCCGAAAATACTAAACCCGACGGAACACCTTACAATCTTTACACAGATGGATTGCATATTGTAACAACCCTTGACTTCAGAATGCAACGTTATGCAGAAATGGCCATGCAGGAAAAGATGAAAGAGTTGCAGGCTACATTCGAGAAACATTGGGACGGGAAGGATCCATGGGGAAAAAACAATGCGGTAGTGCTGCGGGCAATGAAACGTTCGGAACGATACCAAAAGATGAAGGAGGCCGGTAAATCGGCTGCTGAAATAACAGCAGCCTTTAATGTACCGTCGCATATGAAAATTTTTTCGTGGGAAGGCGAAAAACTGGTAAACATTACCCCGCTTGATTCTGTAAAATATGCGTTGAAGCTCCTGCATTGTGGTTTCATTGCCATTGAACCAAAAACAGGCGATATCAAAGCCTGGATCGGTGGAAACGATTTTCGATTTTTCCAGTACGATCATGTTTTAGCTCCACGCCAGGTTGGATCAACGTTCAAACCCATTGTGTATGCCTCTGCAATCGAAAATGGAATTTCACCCGACAAATATTATCCCAATGAAAAAATAACCTATGCAGAATACCAAAATTGGACTCCGGGGAATTCAAATGAGGAATATGGTGGTTATTACTCACTTGAAGGGGCCCTCACTAAATCAGTCAATACAATTTCGGTGCAGGTTTTAATGGATTCAGGTATAGCTGAAACGATAGCCCTCGCCCGCAAAATGGGAATTAAGGCCAATTTGCCTAAAGTACCCTCGCTTGCACTCGGAGTTGCAGATATTCCTTTACTCCAGCTTGCCCAGGCGTACGCTTGTCTTGATAATATGGGGAAAACGGTTCATCCGAATTACCTTGTTCGTATTGAAGATTCAACCGGTAAATTGCTAAAAAAATTTACTTCCGATGAAGAAGAAACAGAAGCAATGTCTCCCGAAACAGCGAAGATTATCACTCATTATCTTCAGTCGGTAGTCAATCAGGGAACGGGTGCAGAAATAAGATCACTTTACAAGATTGAGGGACCTTTTGCCGGAAAGACCGGGACCACACAAAATTTTGCCGATGGCTGGTTTATGGGATACACTCCCGATCTTGTGACCGGATGCTGGGTAGGCGGAGAAGAACCTTCGATTCACTTCCGGAATATTAATCTGGGTCGGGGTGGATATATGGCACTTCCCATAGTGGGAAAATTCTACAACAAACTTTACCGTGATCCGGCTTTCAGGGATTACAAAAACCATTATTTTCCGGCATTGGATGAAACGACCCTTGCCATGCTTGAAATCCCCCAATATGAGGAATCAATTGATGAAAAAGGGATTTTAAATTTATGGGGGCTTTTCGGAAAAAAAGCGGATAAACACCAGGATCGCAAAGCCGAACGCCAGGAATCAAGAACAGAGGCCAGTTTACCGGCCAATGCAAAAAAAGAAGAACGTACTAAAGAGGAACCCAAATCGAATATCTGGAATAAGATAAAAGATGCACTCAAGAAAAAAGAATAGTGATCTAAACTGAATGTGCGCGGAAAAAATTGCATTATCA
This sequence comes from Bacteroidales bacterium, assembly GCA_038240855.1. GTDB lineage: Bacteria > Bacteroidota > Bacteroidia > Bacteroidales > Prolixibacteraceae > JAAFHB01. Next base: position 5,146 of record JBBRGI010000202.1, read on the forward strand.
ATTTGTAATGTATATTCAGACTTTAAAAGAATTTTGTATATTTGGCAACCAAATATACGATCATTTTGATAGTATTACTTTCATAGTGATGAATTTTTAAACGGATATAATTCAGTAAAAATATGTGTGGCATTGTCGGAGTATTTGATTTAAAGATAAAAGCAGAGGACCTGAGAACGCAGGTTCTTAAAATGTCAAAAAGAGTTCGTCACCGCGGGCCGGATTGGTCGGGGATCTATTGCGGATCAAGAGCTATAATTGCACATGAAAGATTGGCAATAGTTGATCCGACCTCAGGTGGACAGCCACTTTACAGCAAGGATAAAAAGCTCGTTCTTGGAGTGAACGGGGAAATTTACAACCACCGCGAATTACGTAAATCGCTTAATTACGAATTCCAGACCGAATCTGATTGTGAAATTATCCTGGCGCTTTACCATGAAAAGGGAATTGATTTTTTGGAAGACCTGAACGGAATATTCGCATTCGTGTTGTATGATGAGGAGAATGATTGTTATTTTGTGGCGCGCGACCACATCGGCATTATTCCGCTTTATATGGGTTGGGATGCAGACGGCAATGTCTACTTTGCCTCGGAACTCAAGGCGCTGGAAGGAATATGCAAAAAAATCGAAGAGTTTTTGCCGGGACATTATTTATTTAGCAAAGAGGGAGAGATTAAAAAGTGGTACACCCGTGAATGGACTAATTTTAATGAGGTAAAGAATAACCAGACAGATATCGATGTTTTAAGGACTGCTCTTGAAGATGCCGTTCATCGTCAGCTTATGTCCGATGTACCTTACGGGGTTCTTCTCTCAGGCGGATTGGATTCATCGGTCATTTCGGCAATTGCGAAAAAATATGCAGCCAAAAGAGTTGAAACCGACAACAAACAGGAAGCCTGGTGGCCACAACTCCACTCTTTTGCAGTCGGGCTTATCGGCTCTCCCGACCTGGCGGCTGCTCAAAAGGTGGCAGACCATATCGGAACGGTGCATCACCAGGTACATTTCACAGTTCAGGAAGGTATAGACGCATTAAGGGATGTGATATATCATCTTGAAACTTACGATGTCACTACCGTAAGAGCATCGACACCCATGTATTTGTTAGCCCGTGTTATCAAATCGATGGGAGTAAAAATGGTACTTTCGGGTGAAGGAGCAGATGAAATTTTCGGGGGATATCTCTACTTTCATAAAGCGCCGGATGCAAAATCCTTTCATGAAGAGACAATCCGGAAAATCAGTAAATTACATCTTTACGACTGTTTAAGGGCCAACAAGTCATTGGCTGCTTGGGGTGTTGAAGGCCGGGTTCCATTCCTGGATAAAGAATTTCTTGACGTGGCAATGCGCCTGAATCCGGAAGATAAGATGGCCAAAAACGGCAAAATGGAGAAATGGATACTTCGGAAAGCCTTTGAAGATTACCTTCCCGAAAGTGTAGTATGGCGGCAGAAAGAACAATTCTCCGATGGTGTGGGATATAACTGGATCGACAGCCTTAAACTTTATACAGGGGAAAAGGTTACCGATGAGCAGATGAAAAATGCCAG
>JBBRGI010000203.1:0-6693 GCA_038240855.1 Bacteroidales bacterium
AAGTTTTGAAGAACTCACCCCCATTATCTGCACCACAAGTGTAATTGTTCCCTTTACAGGATCGGCTCCTGCAATGGTCAGCGGGAAACGCTCTCCGTCCTCCCCAATGCGTAACATGACGAAATTACCCGGTTTTCTGGACCTGGCAATCAAGGGATTTTCAACAACCAGCTTAACCACTTTATCCGAAAAATATTCTTTCGAGATGATCTTATTCATGAAAAAACAATTATTATATTGACTATCAAGATTAAACAGATCGGATATAAAGATGTTACTCTTGCTTTTCAGGACATCGAATGAATTCATGATCCATTTCTTTCCAACCTGTTTTACTGCGCCGCAAAATTGCAAAAATTAATGAATTGGAAACAAATACAGGTGGTAAAATAGATTGAATATATTTAATCTCTAAAAAATCGTAATATCTGTTATATGTAAGATTTAATAAAACTGAATATTTTTAAATTCGCACGACAGGAAAACCAGATAGTCTTTCATACCTGTTTTTTCGTTTCCTGTAAATGTAAACTATTTATTTTTAAATACATAACAACACCATATGTCAAATCCGCAAAACAGGAAATCCCGTGAGGGAATTGTTTATTCGACAGCCGACAGTTTCGAATATAAGTATAATTCGGAAGAAACCAATCAGGCGACCCTGAAACCTGCGCAACAAAATCTGAAAGTGTTGCTCGATAAAAAGCAGCGTGCCGGGAAAAAAGTCACGTTAATTAACGGATTTATAGGATCGGAGGATGATCTTAAAGAGCTGGGAAAGAAATTAAAAACGAAATGCGGAGTTGGCGGAACTGTAAAAGATGGTGAAATTTTGATCCAGGGTGATTTTCGTGACAGGATCATGGAGCTACTGCTTTCCGAAGGTTACAAGGCGAAGAAAGCAGGAGGCTGAAGGGTAACGGGCGAACGAAGATGGGAAAGGGAGAAGGGGTGATGGGGAGAAATGTGTCAATTTGCCAATGAGCCAATTTGCCAATGTTTTCTGAGTTGATTCACAGGGTATTATGTCCTGATAATCTTCGTCGTAATACGATATTCCGGGTCCGAATTAGAGGCGGGCTCAGAATTACCTCCAAAGAGCGGGTATTAGAGATTCATCTTTTTAAAAAGTATAACCCCTCACGCATTGTGATTGCTGATGGAAATGATGTAGGATCTTCGGTAATTCCGGAAATAACCGATCTCGGTATTGCACAAAGCTGTCGCGGCTATTATCCCCACTATATTTCACATTACCGGGCACCGTTGGTTTTTAAAAATCCCGATACAGCGCCCATACCGGTCTGGCCGGGAACAATCGATAACAAATATTTTGGTAGAGAATCGCTTGAGAAATTCTACGCTCCATGGATTGAGCTTGCTAAAAAGGGCGTAGGTGTTCACTGCGGCGAATGCGGTTGCTGGCGTGATACCCCGCACGAAGTATTTCTGGCCTGGTTTGGTGATGTGCTCGATATCCTTACGGAAAACGGAATTGGCTACGCTTTATGGAATTTCCGCGGCGATTTTGGACTACTTGATTCGGGACGAAAAGATGTAGAATACGAAGATTGGCATGGGCACAAACTGGATCGAAAAATGCTTTCGATGCTGCAGAAGTATTGAGTAGAGGCCTGCAGTGGTCTTCCAAAAAATAATATACAAGAATCGAAAAGTCAGTTTTCGGGAAGAATTCATTATTTTATTGAATGAACATGGATTTGTGTTTGACGAGAAATATTTGTTCTGAATAGGTTGAACCCTTTTCAGGGTTCATTGGATTGTTGCAAATTTCCTTACCCGGCATTGCATACGGGGCTAATCACATTCAACCACTCCTATTTCAATTGATTAAACAGGTTTCTGAAATTTACCTGGTCAAAAATAATATCACGTAATTTACTGATTTCGACCCTTTCCTGGAGCATTGTATCACGGAAACGGATAGTAACAGTATTGTCCGCGGCTGTCTGGTGATCGACAGTAACACAGAACGGCGTACCGATCGCATCCTGACGGCGGTAACGCTTACCGATGGAATCCTTTTCATCGTACTGGCAATTGAAATCGAATTTCAACTCATCGATTATGCCTCGCGCTATTTCGGGAAGACCATCTTTTTTAATCAGGGGCATTACTGCCAGTTTAACAGGGGCAAGAGGTGCGGGAAGTTTTAAAACGACCCTCGTATCTTTTTGTCCGTTGGCGTCGACAACTTCTTCTTCATGGTAGGCTGATGAAATTATTTGAAGGAACATCCGGTCAACACCAATTGAGGTTTCTACGACAAACGGGACATACGATTCGTTAATCTCGGGATCGAAATATTGAATTTTCTTACCTGAGAATTTCTGGTGCTGCGACAAATCGTAATCAGTACGCGAATGAATTCCCTCAACTTCCTTAAAACCAAAGGGGAATCTGAATTCGATATCAACCGCGGCATTGGCATAATGCGCGAGTTTTTCATGAACATGAAACCGGTAATTATCGTGGCCAAATCCGAGCGCCCGATGCCATTTGATACGCAACTCCTTCCACCTCTCGAACCATTCGAGCTCAGTACCCGGCCTGACAAAAAACTGCATTTCCATCTGCTCAAATTCACGCATTCTGAAAATAAATTGCCGGGCAACGATCTCGTTACGGAAAGCCTTGCCAATCTGTGCAATACCAAACGGTATTTTCATCCGGCCCGACTTCTGGACATTCATATAATTGACAAAGATTCCCTGGGCTGTTTCGGGGCGGAGATATACTTTCAAGGATCCATCGGCCGTTGAACCCATCTCGGTTGAAAACATTAGATTGAATTGACGAACATCCGTCCAGTTTCTTGTTCCGGAAACAGGGCAGACAATTTCATTGTCCTCAATAATCTTCTTTAAATCAACTAGATCACTATTGTTAAGCGCTTCAGAAAACCTGTTGTGAAGTTGGTCCCATTTCGCCTGTGATTCCATGACCCGCGGATTGGTTGTGCGAAACTGCGCCTCGTCAAACGTCTCCCCAAAACGGGTTCTCGCTTTTTCAACCTCCTTGTCAATTTTTGTCTCAATTTTTGCCAGGTGCTCTTCAATCAGCACATCAGCGCGGTACCTTTTCTTTGAATCACGGTTATCAATCAACGGATCGTTAAATGCATCAACGTGACCTGAAGCCTTCCAGATGGTGGGGTGCATAAAAATTGCAGTATCAATTCCCACTATATTTTCATGAAGTAAAACCATTGAATCCCACCAGTATTTCTTGATGTTGTTTTTTAATTCCACACCATACTGTCCATAATCGTATACCGCGCTTAATCCATCATAGATTTCGCTTGATGGGAATACATAACCGTATTCTTTACAATGTGCAATCAGCTTTTTAAATAAATCTTCCTGGGCCATATGATAATAAATTCAGAGCAAACGAATCGCTCTATAAATTAAATATTAATCAATCAATTAATTACAAAATTATTTCTTGTCATCGATTTCTTCAAACTCGATATAGTCGCCATCAGCCCGTTTGTACTGTTTCGGTTTTTTATCCGCATAATCGATGGTAACATCTCCCTTTTGAACTGTTCGGTGCCCTTTTGAAGCCTCCCTGTTTTTCATATCCTCGAACAATTTATTGGCAGCTTTCTCAACAAGTTTGGGCGCTATTAACCGCATCAACAATTTAAAACCGTAATAGACGAGAATAAGGATAAATAAAACCCTGAAGAAAGTGACAATATTGAGTAGAATGTAAAGTGTCATTATTTGTGATATTTATAATCTCCGCAAAATTAGGAAATATTTCACATCAATGCGTTAATAAGGACAGTGACAATTTGAATTTAATCCATTTTGATTTTTCCTGCTTCTGTCATCGAAAATAAAATTAATTCCGATTCTGAGATTCATATTTCTGGCTTTAGCCGGGTAGAAAGGCGAAATCATGTTGTCGGCGGCTGCATAAATCTGGAATGGACCTCCTCTGAAACCTATTCCCAAACCCAGGTTATCGAAAGTTGATTCCATTACCGAATAGCTCGCTGTCAGCGACAATCCATTTAATACGTAGGCATTTGCCGAGGCAGTTAAGGACGTGTGTATCGTGTTGCTAATGATCCGGATCCGGCTTAATCCCGATATGCTTACGGCATCACTAACCTGATGATCAACTCCGAAGTAGATTTTGGCGGGTAATAGCGTTGAAAAACGGGATTCATTGAAATTGGGACGGAATATTGCCGCTATGGAGTCCGCCAACTGGGTTATGACAGGGTTTAACAATGAAATTACCGGAGGATTATTTGCCGGATCAGTAATATCGATTCCTCGGTATTGAAACTGACCCTGTTCGGTAAATTGAGTTACATTACTTTTCCAGCCGATCATCCCCAGGTCGATCACACTGGCAGAGAGTTCAGTTTTCTTATTTACACGGTAGGCAAAGCCCAGGTCTATTGCAATACCCGGGTTTTTTAAATTCTTCAGGTAATCACCTGGCCCGTAATTAGGAAGAGAGCTTACCGAAGTGATGTCGCCCTTAAAGTTGTAATTAAAAATGACCGGTGCTGATATATTCACCCGTCCTGTAGCGGTAACATCAATGTATTCTCCGTTTGCCGGTGAAGTTGCTTTGAAATTAAGTCCGTTGCTATGGATAGCTGACATGCCAAACAGTATTTTGGCGGCCCCGCCTATTGTGAGTTTTTTAGTCAGATCGTGTGAATAATTGAATGCAAACTCACGGTAATGTTGTGCCACAACTCCCAGATTACCTGAATAATAGGTCTTGCCTACATAGGGATAGTTCCCAAGATAAATGAGATCAGCAAGGTTTTTATGAAAGAACGCCTGGGCAAATTCACGCTCGGATAAAGAGATGGCATAAAAATTTTTACCTTTTTTGAATCCACCTTCAAGCACTGTCAATGCTGCAGCCTCATACACAAAGTTCTTGTTCGAAATATTTTGTCTGAATTTTTCAAAATCAATAACCAGTGAATCGGATTGATTCCAGTTTACATTATTATTAGTATTATTGTTGATGCTGTTTCTGCCAAGGTGAATCAGATCGTTGTATGCCCAGTTGTTGGTATTTGCTGACAGATCGATTTTCGAAAATAATGGCATACTGAAATAATAGCCCTCCGAAATTCCCGGACGTGCAGGGTTCAAATCCTTTGTCTGTGGGATACCCTTCATAAAATACAGGGTATTTGGCTGTGCATACAAAAGAGGTGAACCAGCTGCAAGGGCCATTAAAAAAAGTATTTTGATTATGCATTTGTCTGTTCTCATATTCTTATTCGGCTATTTTGATATCTTCCATAAATATACTGGAGCATAAAAGGAGATTTTAATTGTAAACAACGTATTCTTTACCTCCTTATATAAAATGGGATTAGCAGCATCAGGCGATGAGAGATTAAAGCTAAGTTTGATGTCGGAGGAATCCATCAGAGTATCCTGGTCAACGGGACCTAGATTAAATTGAATACGAAAATCTTTGGCATAAGCAGGGATCTTTCCTGAATGAAAAGTCTGTCCGATGGGTAAGCCTGTTGAGGCGGATATGAAGTTCAAACCGAATTCGATATTTACAGGCGTATCATTGGTGAAATGGGTAACCAGGTAAACTGAATCAAGCGCATTACTTCTGAAATTCGCCCCCGTTTTTTTTAATGATATGGAGACAATGGGCAAGCTGTCAGAAGGAATCGGGAATCCATCGGCAACCGGTCCCGTAATCATATCCTCCACTTCAAATGTGCCATAACATATTGGTGCAAAGATGGTTGGAACCACACCATGGTGTTCAGACAGCTTATCCAGGTTAAAATCCTCCAGATTGCAGGAGAAAATTGTGGTCACAAAAACGAAGAGCACCAATCCTGAAATATATTTTGTAGTCCTGTTCATTTGAAAATAATGTTATTGTTTAATTGATCCCTATTATTTTATCTGATAATTGTTTACATACCCATCTGAGGTTCCGGCAATCAGGCTGAAGATAGCGTTATCCGAAAAACCGAAAGTAAATCCCGAATTTCCTTCCAGCGGAAAACCTTTGTAGATGCTGCCATCACCATTAATCAGATAGATCATGTTTTCAGTACTGTCAGCAATACCGATTTTTTTGCTCCTGTCGTGAAAGGTAATAACTTCAGGAGGCAAACCTATCCCGTGATTAAGTTTACGTGAAAAAATAGAAGTTGCCTTCTGATTGTATGCCACGAGCCAATCGCCATCCAAAAAGACGTAATCGGGACGTTTGTCTGCATCAATATCCTCATGAATAAAGAAATGTTCATCAGAGAATGTGCCGACTGAAAACCTCTTTACCGAGCCATCGAATCCTATCGTGATAATATTGCCTTTCGTATCGGTAGTCACCAATTTTGCAAAGTTATTCCCTGAACGGGGCACGTATGTAAAAGGATTCCGTGACCAGGCAATGTCACCCTTAATGGAAACGCTGTTTTTTCCTTTTCGGTCGAGGATATATCCCCTGCTTTTATCTGAAAAAACGATATAGTCTTTTTTATCCACCCGAAAGTACTGAACCGGTTTAGTAACATCGTGTTCAGTCCTTGGAGGAGCCCAGTCTGTTATTATTTTTCCTTTTTTGTCATACAGGTAAACCTTGTGATCTTTTCCTGCAATAAAAAAACGGTAATCCCGGTTATTGTCGTAGTCAAAGACCGAT
>JBBRGI010000204.1:0-6569 GCA_038240855.1 Bacteroidales bacterium
TTGGAGTTTGAAGTATTTTCGTGTCAATTTCACTTAGATAATCCAAACATTAAAGTATACGTTCTTAAGCTTAAATAGCATTGATAAGCATTGCAGATTTTTCTGCAATGCTTTTTTTGTGCTTTATTATTTCAAATGGAAAGGGCACTATGATTTGGTTCGACCAATGTAATTGCCGATGTTCCTGTTACAGCGCCGGTTTAGAATTAAATCCAGACATTACAAACACCTGTCAGTCAAAATATTATTAAATAAACATTCAACTGCCGGCAATTCGCATGACCCGGCTTACTGCATCGTCAACCTGTTCCTTACTGTCCATTCCCAATGTCATGCAATGAACATTTCCACTTTTAATCACATAGTTCAGCGACTTTTCCCGTTCACTCTCTGCGATCAAATCACCGCAACCAAATATTTTCATACCGATCACCCCTTTCCCGTTCTTCCGTGCAGTTTCGAGTACCGCCATCACTTTTTCAGGCGTAGCATCCATTTTGGCACCGTTATGGTTGATCCGTGCAAACAGGATGTCGACCCACGGGTTCGAAGCTGCCTCAATCATTGCATCCAGGCTGTGACACGAAATCCCGACTGCTTTAATTAACCCCTTCTGTTTTGCTTCCGACAGACCATCCATATACTTTTTGTATTCGGTTGGCCAATTTCCGTTTTCCATGCAATGCATCAGGAAAATGTCAAAGTAATCGGTGCCGATTTCCTTTCTGAACCTGTCGAAACTTTTCTCAAATGGTTCTGTTTCATACCATCCTTCGTGCCTGTAGGTCATCACCTTGGTCAGTAGAGTGACTTTATCGCGCGGAATAACTTTTAATGCCGCACCTACATAAGTGTGTGAACCATACATATCAGCAGCATCAAAAAAACGGATTCCCCGATCAAAGCAATACTGCGACAAATCGACGAATTTTTTCACTCCCAGGCGGGTCTGGTCTGATGCCAGTTTCCATCCTCTCGACCCGGTGCCAAAAGCGATTCGCGAAACATTGAGTCCGGAATTGCCAAGCGCAACTGTATCAACAGTTTCGGCTTTAGCAATGGCGGTTGCCGTACTGGGAATCACTGAAGTAATTGCTGAGGCACACGCAATTCCTGCTGCACTTTTTAGAAGAAATGCCCTCCTGTCAAGTTTAGTCATAATGTGGTTTAATCAGGTATTTTTAAAATCAGTATTTTTTTGAAATTTAGCTCTTCACAATTCGCATCACCCTGTCAACAGCATCATCTACGTGGCCGATATTCTCCATGCCAAGCGTCATACAATGAATACTGCTTTTCTTTAATGCAAAAGTTATTGATTCTTCGCGTTCCTGGTCAAGAACCCTGTCGCCGTTTGCGAAAATTTTCATGCCTATAATTCCTTTCCCATTGTCGCGGGCAAGTTGGAGTACAGCATTAATTTCGTCGGGAGATCCATCCATGTGTGCCCTGAAGGGATTTATGCGGGCAAGAATTACATCAACCCACGGATCATCTGCGGCAACTTTCAAGGCGTCGAAATTATGGCATGAAACACCAACTGCCTTAATAATTCCATCCTGCTTTGCTTTGGAAAAATAATCGATATACCTTTTCTTCTCCTCTTTCCAGTTGCCATTCATCAGGCAATGAAGCAGAAGGATATCGAAGTAATCGCTGCCAGTTTCGGTACGGAACCGGTCAAGTGCCTTATCAACAGGTTCTGCTTTAGAGGCATCATTGGTTGTCCACATTTTTGAAAGTAGCGTGATTTTTTCTCTTGGAATTTCTTTAAATACCTCACGCACATAAGGATGAGATCCATAACTGTCGGCAGTATCAAAAAAATGAACCCCTCGGTCGTAGGCATGATGTGCCATTTTAACAAAATTGCTCATTCCAAGCCGTGTCTGGTTTGATTGGTGATTTCCCCCTATCGAACCGGTACCCAGGGCCAGACGCGAAACTGTAAGTCCGGTTTTGCCAAGGTCAACCTTATCAATCGAAGCTGTTGAAGGTGTGAAACCCTGAACTGCAAAGCCTGTTGCAGTCAGGGCCGCATAACCTGTTAAACCAATAGCACTTGTATGAAGAAAACTTCTGCGGTTAATCTTTTCCATGATCGTGCGTTTTAAAAACATTTATAAATTTATTCCCAATACTTTCAAAGTCGTTTCTCCTGTTTGAATTCAACTCATTTTTTACAGCATCTAAATTTCATGATTTCGCTGACAATTTATATTTCAGCAGTGAATGAACTCAAATTCAATTCGTTGTAAAAATCTGAATAGTCCGGATTATTAACCCGGTACTATCCAGATTTTGTATGCTAAATCCTGACAGGGATTCAATCTTGATAATTGTATAACTTATAAGGGATGGAAAATGTTTTCAATCCCGATCAAAGACCTGTAAAATCATTAAAAGTCGAGGAAATTCCATTTGCCGCGGTATGCACGCGTCAGCATCATATTCGCGGCATCATCGTCAATAAATTGCTCTTTCTTTGGATTCCATTTTAAAGGACGCTGAAGTTCATAGGCAATATTGGCAATATTACACAAGGAGGAGGTTCTGTGACCGGTCTCAACATCGGATATAGGCCTGCTTCGTTTTTTAATCGCATCAATCCAATCCTGGTAATGGTTGTCACTTTTATAGAGCCGCTTATCACCAGGTTTAATCGCCGTTTCAACCAGCCCGGGAACATCAGAACGCAAAAAGCCGCGGCTTACCTCTATTTTACCCTTTGTTCCCACGAACTGCACGGCATTTGACTCGCCCCAATTGGCATGATTAAGAATAACCCCATTTTTATATTTCATCTGTAATCCGATCACAGCATGTGCGGATGGAGGATTAAACTCTACCGGACCCGATTCATCCATTCCAAGTGCCCATTGTGCGATATCAAACATATGAGCGCCCCAGTCAGTAATCATTCCTCCACCAAATTCACGGTAATTGCGCCAGTCAGGAAATCTTTTGTCTTCAACAGGAGGTGATAAAACAGCACTGTATGCACGGTAGAGCGATGGTCCGACCCACATATCCCAGTCGACGTTTTCAGGCGTGGGAGTTGCAGGAAGATCCAGTGCCTTTACTGGAGGACCCACACAAACATTCACCTCTTTGATGTCTCCGATATAACCGTTTGTAACCAGCTCGGCCGCATGGCGGAAATTACGCCACGACCGCTGCATATTTCCGGTTTGAAATACTCTTTTATATTTGCGTGTGGCATCTACCATGGCACGACCTTCGGCTACGGTTAAAGCCATCGGTTTTTCGCAATATATATCTTTTCCTGCCTTTGCTGCATCAACAGCAATCTGTGCATGCCAGTGATCGGGTGTTGCAATCACGACAGCATCAATATCTTTCCGGTCTAGAAGTTCACGATAATTTTGGTAACCGGTAACTTCGTACTTTTCTCCAGTAAATTTCTTATCATTAATAACCTGGGCTTCTCCCTTAAACTTTTCCAGTTTTGAAGACACAACATCGCAACACGCCATGACTACAGTTTCGGGACATTTGGTCAGGCTGGTTAACAACCCGTGACTTTGAATACCTGTACCGATAAATCCTAACCTGATTTTATCAGTTCCTGCATTTGCAGCAAATGAAAATCCCGGTATCACTGTCAATGCAGCGGCACCGGCTGCTGTTGTCCCCATAAAATTTCTGCGCGAGAGTTTGATTTTGTTTACCATTTGATTGAATTTAGTTGATATTTGATTAAAAAACTGACATTCGAATTTCAGAAAATAACTATTAACAGAAAACTGATACTTCCCGTGCATAACTCCTGCGCGGGATAGTAAACAAGGAAAAAATACACAGATCAGCGTGTTGAATGCTTAAGTTGTGAAAGCCGATTACAGAGGCTGAAATTAATAAAAATATTAATCGGTATCATCACATTTAATTACCTTAAATGAATTTCAGTACAATATTTCTGTTCATTTTTCGTTATCACCCGATTGACCACGAATAGGGTTATCTTTGCACAATGAAACAAAAAGAGGATATCACTGCAAAAGTTCTGGAGAACCTGAAGTTCGGGTCATTGAACGAGATTCAAAGTGCCATGATCAGTAACGATTTAAAAGCAAATAATATAGTTTTGCTTGCACCAACAGGCTCCGGAAAAACGGTTGCATTTCTTCTTCCTTTACTGCATCACCTCAGTTCAAATACAACTGGCGTACAAGCGCTTATACTCACCCCGTCGCGTGAATTATCCCTGCAAACCGAACAAGTCTTCCGATCAATGGGAAGTGGATTTAAAGTTAATTGCTGTTATGGCGGTCACCCGATGAAAACAGAAAAGAATAATTTTACGGAGCCACCCGCTGTTTTAATCGGCACCCCCGGCAGGATTGCCGCACATCTGCGTCGGGGCAGTTTTGAACCCGAATCTATTCATTTGCTGGTTCTCGATGAATTTGATAAATCGCTGGAACTAGGTTTTAGTGATGAAATGAGTTACATTATTGGCCGGTTACCTAAAATACGGAAGAGAATTCTTACCTCCGCGACACGGGCAATTGAAATTCCAGAATATTCAGGCGTTAAAAATCCGGTTACACTGAATTATCTAACCGAAGAAAATCGGCCTAATATCGTCATCAAGGCTGTAAGGGCCAAAGAAAACGATAAACTTGACATTCTTATTCAATTGGTTTGTCACCTTGGCCATGAATCAACGCTTGTATTCTGCAATCACCGTGAAGCAGTTGACCGGATAAGTGAGATACTTACCGAAGAAGAGGTAATACACGACACGTTTCATGGCGGCCTGGAGCAGGATGAACGGGAACGGGCTTTGTTGAAATTCAGAAATGGCAGTCATCAAATCCTGATTACTACAGATTTAGCTTCACGGGGATTGGATATTCCGGAAATTAAAAATATCATTCATTACCAGGGAGCAAATACAGAGGAAGCATTTATCCACCGTAACGGTCGCACAGCCCGCATGAATGCTGCAGGTACATCCTGGCTTGTTTTGGCCGAAAAGGAAGCGGTTCCTGACTTTCTGAAGATTATGCCCGAATTTATTGACCTGCCTGCACAGATCCGTTTACCTGATCCTCCCGCATGGATCACGTTATACATCGGTGCCGGTAAAAAGGACAAGATCAGCAAAACAGATATTGTTGGTTTTCTTATTCAGAAAGGTGGACTTAAAAAAGAGGAGATTGGTTTAATAACAATTCTCGATAATGCTTCTTTCGTGGCAATCAGTCGCGAAAAAGCGCGTGGCACCTTATCGTCAATCAAGGATGAAAAAGTCAAAAATCAGAAAGTCAAAATTGCTATTTCGGCATAAATATAGTTATTCGGCTAAACGACCTGATAAATCATTGATTTATGGAAGAGGATAAATTGCACAATATTTTGGCGTGTTTAAAAGATATTGAACAATCCATCATACTCCCTAATTATCTGACATTCATCGGTACTTCCATGATAAGTATTTTCGAATCATCTTCAATACCGATCGTCAGTCGGTTATTAACCTCTTCTATTCCAAGTCCGTCACGAGCACCAAGAGTTTCTTCACCCATATTAATGGCCCCGGAAATCACAAAGATATAACAGCCATTTCCTGCCTTATTTATTTTATATTCTGTTACATCACCTTTACTGAATGTACCGATTGAAAACCAAGCTTGCTGATGAATCCACAACGAATTATGTGCGCTGTCGGGTGAAACCACCATACACCATTTACCCGTCATTTCTTCGTCCGTAAACAACGCCTGCCCGTACCGGGGTTCCACATTCTGCTTATCGGGAAAAACCCAGATCTGAAGCAGTCTGGCTTCCTTTTCATGAGAATGATTGAACTCTGAATGTTTGATTCCTGTACCCGCTGACATCACCTGGACTTCACCCGGAGTGATAACGGAGCCGTTACCCATACTATCGTGATGTTCCAATTCTCCTTCAAGAACAATAGTGATGATTTCCATATTGTCGTGGGGATGTGTTCCGAATCCCATTCCTTCCTGGATGATATCATCGTTTAAAACGCGCAGCACGCCAAAATTCATCCTGTTGGGGTTATAATAATTGGCAAAACTGAAGGTATGCCAGGATTTTAACCAGCCATGACTGGCTTGTCCCCGGCTACCCGCTTTATGAACTATAAGTTTCATTTGTACTATGATTTTAGTTGAAAGTCTGAAGTTAACATAAATCAGGATTTACCACCAATTTGTTCGTCAGAAACACTTATTGAGCGACAACTACACGAAAATCAAGGGTAAATTCGTCATAGATTACCTTATCCCCAAGATTATTGAAGAATGATTTTGATCCGTAGCGAACATTGTATTTTGACCGGTCGATAGTAAGTGCACCGTCGTAAACTGTGTTTTCTCCATCTTTTGATGATGTAGCTGTGAATGTTGCAGGATTGGTTATCCCTTTAATGGTAAGGTTACCTGTGAATGTATGTTTGTTTCCTGCACTCTCTACTTTAGTAATAACAAGTTCTGATGTTGGAAACGTAGCGACTGAAAAGAAATCGTCCGATTTTAAGTGCCCCTCCAATTTGGCATTGGCATCAGCATCGG
>JBBRGI010000205.1:0-6532 GCA_038240855.1 Bacteroidales bacterium
TTTTTCAGAGAAATTAATCCCACAAACTCAAATAATACTTCCCGAAAAGACGAAATCCATTTTTCATCCTGTCTAAATGGTTCTCATAACCCTTGCTGTCAAATATATGGGTGTCCTTAGGTCCGTGAATCATTTCATACATGGGCTCCGTAACGCCAGGTTTTAGGTCAGCAGACTCGTGATCAATCTCTTTCCATTGAATATCAATCTCACCGGAATGGTATTGATCGTCCCAGTTTCCATCACCTTCCTCCTGTTGAAATGCCCAGATCATTTCGTCCAAAATCCAGTCCCAACGCAAAAAATAATTCTCGTCGGTATCCCATTCATTTTTCTTTGCGGGTGCTGAGGTGCTGCGAAGATATTCCGGAACATCCTAATCGTCAACAGCCGCTGCGCCATGCTTGTCCTTACGAAGTTGTCGTAACATCGGAGCGATGATTTGAGCCAGTGTATCAGACATATTCCAGGTATCCCACGGATCAATATGAATTTCCACCTGCCGATGGCGTCCAGGTTTGTGATTTTCAATCCATTGGCACAAAGGCCTCACCCAGGTTTTGTTCAACCGATCCCCAATGGCTCTACACCGATCTTCGCCGACTCCAACCAATTTTAGCCAGTCAGCAATCTGGTAGGGGCCCGTCCATCCATTTTTATATTTTCCAAATTTAATCCGCATAATTCACTTATTTCTTAATACGGTGAATGATTAGTGCATTTGCATCACCTTAAGTCAAAGATACAATTTGAATGGAGCGCAGCGGAAATCGGCGAAGCCAAAGCAAATCACAACGTGTTTATATTGTTGTAATAATCAAAGAACATCTTCATCAGAAACGCTCATTTACCACATTATTGTAAATCGAACCAAAGGTAAACCGGAATCCAAGTTCACTGCTTAATTCATAAGTCGTTGCCAACTTCCTTCTTTTCAGCAAAATATCCTCCATTGAGGCCACTCCTTTTGGAAGATACAACTGATCATGTACCATCTCTGATTGAATCTCAAAAAAGACTGACAGGTTTTTAGAGAGTCGTATTGATAAATCCGATTCAAAAATGATGCGGTTTTTAGAAAAGTCATGAAAATAATGTTTGCCTTCGATACCCACCGATATTTCACCCCATGGCTGAATAAGTTCAAATTTTAATTCCAGAGATTCGGAAAAAAACGTTTCCTTTAGTTTATCATAAATCGTTTCCTGAATATAGTTGGAGTGCTCTATACCGGCACTGTATCTTAATGCAAGAACTCTACGGTTACACTCATTCCAGGGAAAGATATTATATTCAGCTCCGGCAGAGGCTTTGTACCGATTTGATATATTCAAATAGGTACGTGATAAATAGTCTCCAAATATTCCTGCAGACCATTTGTCAGTGAGACTTTTAATATAATCAGCTGAAAATTCCTTTGTGTCCTGACTATTTTTTATTCTTTCATCGTCGTCATAATAATTTTCAAGGTTTATTTCATAGGAAGCCTCAATATTGGTCTTCGCTTCTTCCGTAACCCTTCTTGCACTGGAATTAAGGCTTGCCGAATATTCGTTTTGACTTTCTTCCTTCTGCATATCTCCACCGGCTTCGATTCTGAAAACCCACTTATTCCATGTATCTGAAATCAATTCATCCGCCTTTTTATTCTCAGATTCTTTAATATCAATTATGAGATTGCCAATGAAGTCAGTTTTTGAATAGTATGGAAGAATACCGATCTTGATTACTTTCAGAAGCATCTTTCTTACATCATCATCTGTATCAGATTGTCCTGATATTACTGTATAGTCATAATTCAGACCCTTAAATTCTTTCAGACCTATAAAATTCAGAAAATACTTATTTCCACCGCTCCCTGTGTTTGAATCGGTAACAAGTATATGTACATAAGCCAGTTGCGGATCACGAACAAATGAAACGAAAGAAAGTTCCTGCCTGACAAAGGTAAAATCACAGTCTTCGCAATCGAGAAAGAAGCTGATAAGAGTTGGCTTTTTTTCTTTCTCCTGTGCACCTGCGTTTGAAGATAATATTATTAATAATGATATTACAATAATATTAGTCTGGAGATATTTCATAAGGAATTCTAATTATTTATTTATGACTTCCACGATTTTCCCATCAGCGTTATAAGCAGCAACGATTTTTTCATTTGATTTCCTCATATTAAGGAAATAAATGATCCTGCCATCTTGCTCAAGAAGATTTACATCCCTTATCTCATAGCCATTGTAAGTTGTTTTTGCAGCATTTAATACCTGCACAGGAAGTTCACTACTCCTAAGGTTTTGTTCATGTTTGATAATAATAACTTTATTGTTAAAAGCAAAACGGTGATCCCTATCATTTATTTCTCCTTTTATCTGGTATGTAATTGTGCCATTATCTTCTGTTAACACTGCATTATCCATATCAAGGAGGCCATATTTTGTTTTTATTTGGGTTATAATTTGGGGAGGCACCTCGCTAACTTTTAATTCTTTAGTGTATTTCACCAATTTCCCAGTATCATCAATTACGAAATAAGTTTTTTTATCGTCAACTTCCAAATTGATCCTGTAAGAGATTTTTCCTCCCTCTTCCAGCCTGTCCGCATTACGCACATCAAAAAATGGAATTTTGGAATTAATGGTTTCCAGAACGACTTTGGGGATTTCGCTGGCATATAAATCCCTGACTTGCCTGAGGAAAATTCCTTTATCATTCATCACCAAGTCATTATCCTTATTATTTGTTTCAAAGCTGACATTATAGTTTCCTTTCTCAAGTTTCCAGTTTATATCGGTGGCATTTGGATACTTTAACTGAAAAGAATTGAGTACCACTGCCGGTACATTTCTTTGCTGGATTTCCTGTGCATGGACAAATAACGAGATTAAAATCAATGCAAATAATACGCTAAGCTTTTTCATATTCTTGTTTTTTTTGTAAAGAAACAACCTGATTCTGGAAAGAATCTGGAATAACTTGGGAAAGAATCTGGAATTACGAGATTCTTTAATTGACTGACTTAAAATAGTTGAGAAAAATCAAATGATTATTATTTCATTGAGGAAGCAAACTTAAAAACATGTCTGCCGCTGTAGGAATATGAAACAGAAAGGTCGGATGCATCGGCAATCGCCTTTACAATTGTCAGTCCAAGGCCTGTTGATCCATTGTTTTTTGGATTCCTGCTGAATCGTTCAAACAATTTACCGGTAGTAATTTCCGGTTCATCACTTGTATTCTCAATTCTGAAATACCCGGAAGATAATTCAATAATTAGTTCTCCTCCCTGCCTGTTATAAATGATTGCGTTTTTAACTAAGTTCATAATTAAAATTTCGGCGAGATCCCTGTTTATCTTCAGGAACAATGAATCTTTGTTTTGATATATCGTTTTTATCTGTCTGTATTCTGAAAAATCAGAAAAATCATCCATAACCTTTCTTATAATCTCATCTATATTTATTTGTTCTTCGGCACTGAACTGCCTGTTCTCTATTTTTGAAAGCAAAAGGAGCGATTTATTAAAGCCGGATAGTCGTCTGAGAATCTCAATTATGTCTCCGATCTTTTGAATATGCAGGCAAGACAATTCTTTTTCACCGGCCAGCAGTTCCAGCTTGTTTATCCCTATTGCCAGAGGTGTCTGTAATTCATGAGACGCATTTTCAATAAATTGCTTCTGGCTATTGAAGGTATCGACATTAGATTTCAGGAGATTACGGACAGATTTATTAAGCAGTGAGAATTCTCTGATCCTGGTTTCACCTGGTTCATCTATTATTCCTTTATCAAGCTGAAATTCATCAAGGTTCTTTAACAGAAGGTAAAACGGTTTCCATGTTTTCTTCAGTACAAAATTGTTGATCAGAATCGTACTTATTAAAAGGAAAAGGAATAGCCATAACAATGAAGTTGTAATTTCTTTTATCAGCTGACCCTTATCCAACTCCTGAGATATGACCTTCATTTCATAATAATGATTATCTATTGCCAAAAATGCAGTTGTAAGCAACCTGGTCTGGTAGTATATATTCTTAAGATCAGAATAAATGAGTGTATCTTTATAAGAGTCTCTTACCTGAAGCGCTACTTCCTCGCTTATAATTCGTATGATGTGGTTGCTTTCCTTAAACGCACTGCTCTGTACTATCAGGCTGTCATCCTTAAATTTGTCGATCAGCATTAATTTATAGTTAGCCAGACCCTCATCAACGGTTGTTTTAACCAGGTTAAGCAGTTGATAATAAAGAAGCACACCCCAGAGACCTGCTGTTATAAATAATATTGAAGAAAGAAACACCAGTGTGTGATTTATCAGCTTCATTTTACAATTAGTTTATAACCCATCCCATAAACACTAACCACATCCACTTTTGCCTGATGATTTTGTAGCTTCCTTCGAAGGTTTTTTATCTGTGAATAAATGAAGTCGAAATCATCAGCCTGATCAATAATATCACCCCATACATTTTCGGCAATTGCTGACTTGCTGGCAATCCTTTTCTGATTCATTGCAAGAAAAACCAGAATATCAAATTCTTTCCGGTTGAGGTCAACTGGCTGGCCGTTAGCAGTAACTAGTCGTTGTTCAAAGTTTATTGAAAGGTTTTGTATTTCTAACAGATTATTACCTTTCGGTTTTCTTCTGCGAATCACTGAATTTATCCTCGCATTCAGTTCCGCTAAATGGAAAGGCTTTACAAGGTAGTCGTCTGCACCCAGGTTTAATCCTTTTACTTTGTCGTCAATTGAATCTTTCGCAGAAATAATGATTACAGAGTCGGATTTATCGATGTTTTTAAGCTTTTTAAGGATAGCCAAACCATTCCCATCAGGGAGCATAATATCGAGCAAAATACAATCATAATCATAGGAAACAATCTTATCCATACCAGAATTGAAATCACAAGCCTCTTCCACAATGTAGTTCTCTTCAGTGAGGAATTGTTTTATAAGTCCCATCATCTGAGGCTCGTCTTCAATTACAAGAATCTTCATCACATTTGATATTTTAATGGTGCAGTTACCCGACAAATTACAATCTTCTGCAAGTTGTTGGTGTTTATCAGTGAGTCAAAGATACAATTTGAATTGGAGCGAAGCGGAAATCCATGAAATGAAATCGACGAAGCCAAAGCAAATCACAACACCAGTGTAAACGGAAAGGTAATAAAGGCAAACAATGTAAATTAATTGCTTGAACTACTAAAAAAGTAGTTTATGTTCGAATTAGTGAAGCCTTCACTTCAAGCGTTGTCAGTGATATTAAAACTGAGCTAAAAGTGAAGGCTTCACTAAAGTCGCCAATAAATTATGAAAACAATGTCCGGATCATCTTTTCCACCCGTTCGATCTGATGGATTTTGATCTCAAACCGCGAAAAGTCAACACCTTTGTTGTACTTCGACAGGTAAATTTCCTTAAAACCGAGCTTTTGTGCCTCCGCGATGCGCTGCTCGATGCGGTTTACGGGACGAATCTCGCCGGTAAGCCCAATCTCACCGGCAAAAGCGATCTGCTTGCCAATGGCGACATCAAAATTAGACGAGAGGATTGCGGCAATCACTGCCAGGTCCATTGCCGGGTCATCAACTCTCAAACCACCTGCAATATTCAGAAAAACATCTTTTGTCATCAGTTTAAATCCTGCCCGCTTCTCGAGAACTGCAAGCAGCATATTCATACGGCGTAAATCGAACCCTGTAGCCGACCGCTGGGGGTTTCCATAGGCAGCCGAGCTCACCAGTGACTGCACTTCGATGAGGAAAGACCGCATGCCTTCCATTGTCGCGGCTGTGGCCGTGCCGCTGAGACCCTCATTGTGCGAGGAGAGCAACATCTCCGAAGGATTAAGAACCTCGTGTAATCCGTCCTGGCGCATCTCAAAAATCCCCAACTCTGAGGTCGATCCAAAACGATTCTTTACCGAGCGAAGAATCCGGAACAGGTAATTGCGGTCGCCTTCGAACTGAAGTACCGTATCGACAATATGTTCCAGAACTTTAGGTCCTGCAAGACTACCTTCCTTGTTAATATGACCGATTAAAATCACGGCAATCTGGTTCATTTTAGCCACCTTCATGATTCCAACCGTACATTCCCTGATCTGGGTAACACTTCCCGGTGAGGATTCAGCCATTTCGGTCGCCACAGTCTGTATCGAATCGATGATCACCAGGTTTGGTTTTTCAGACTCAAGGGTTAAAAGTATATTTTCGAGCGAAGTTTCACATAAAAAACGACAGCGGGCCTGATTCCCGTTTAACCGGTTTGCCCGCATTTTTAACTGCTGAAGACTCTCTTCGCCCGAAATATACAGGACATTTAAATGAGAAAGTTGTATAGCGAGCTGAAGGACAAGCGTCGATTTACCTATTCCGGGTTCGCCTCCAAGAAGAACAAGCCCGCCGGGAACCAATCCACCCCCGGTAACACGGTCGAATTCCTCGTTCCCCGTTACGATTCGTTCCTGATGGTCAAGATCAATTTCAGAGAGCATCAGCGGTGTCAACGTTCCTTTTGCCTGTAGCGTTGATGA
>JBBRGI010000206.1:0-6528 GCA_038240855.1 Bacteroidales bacterium
TTCGTTATTGGAGCTGTCGACCGTAGTGGTGAGGATGCGCAATTTACTTCCTTTAACAAACACATCGAACCCGCTCTCCAGTTGGCGCAGTTCACTCTCCCTGAGTTTCGACAAATCAACCTTGATTAAAGTGTCGATCGAAATCCCGAAATATTCCGAATAGGCAATCAGTTGCTGGATACCGGGTTGCGCCACTCCGTTTTCGTAGCCACTCAGCGTGGGACGCTTCATATTCAGGGAGAAAGCCACTTCGTCCTGTGTCCGTCCGCGCCGCTTGCGCATCAATTTAATATTTGAGTTGAAGTACATGATTAATAATGAATTGTTTCAAATAAAATTTTCAGTAAATCATAGTATAACTCTGTAAGAGTTGCCCGTAAATAACCTCCGGTTTTAACCGGAGGAGAAAGGAAGTGAGCACGGCACTAATTCAACTCTGTAGGAGTTACCTATTACAGAATCGTAAAATTGCCAATTTTTTTGCCCTCCATGTAACAGTTTCTTCAAAAAATGGTTATATTATAACCTGAAAAATGATTAAATTCTAATCAAAAATAATTCATTTTTTTGAAATGCAAAAGTTTTAGCAAAAAATAAAAATAAAATTATTCGCCATGCAGGAGGAAATCAGTCAACTATCGAATAAGACAGTCGTTCACTACGATCTCGACACTTTTTTTGTCTCGGTCGAACGGCTGCATAACAGTAAACTAACCGGGAAGCCGGTGATTATCGGCGGTACGTCTGATAGGGGGGTGGTGGCGAGTTGCAGTTACGAAACCCGGTTGTTTGGTGTGCGCTCGGGGATGCCCATGAAACTGGCCCGGCGTCTTTGTCCCGAGTCTATCCTTATACGGGGCGACATGGAGAGTTACAGTCGTCATTCGGATGTTGTTACACAGATTATTGCAGAGCGGGCACCTGTGTATGAAAAGGCCTCAATTGATGAGCATTACCTCGATATTACCGGGATGGATCGCTTTTTCGGGTGTATGAAATGGGCCCATGAATTGCGTCATACTATTATAAAGGAGTGTGGTCTTCCCATTTCGTTTGGGTTATCGGTGAATAAAACAGTTTCCAAAATTGCTACGGGCGAAGCCAAGCCCAATGGTGAAAAGGAGGTGCCGCAATATTTTGTACAGCCGTTCCTTGATCCGCTTTCGATCCGTAAAATTCCCATGATCGGCGCCAAAACGTATTACCTGCTCCGTTCGATGGGGATCGAAACAATCCATACGCTCACTGAAATTCCCATGGAGATGATGCAGCAGGTGCTTGGTGAAAACGGGATCATCATGTGGAAAAGGGCGCATGGAATTGACAATACGCCGGTTAAGCCCTATTCCGAACAGAAATCTATCAGTACAGAGCGTACTTTTGAACAGGATACCACTGACGTGCCTTTCCTGGAGCAACTGATTGTCAGTATGATCGAAAAACTCGCGTTTCAACTCCGTAAACAGCAAAAGATGACTTCGTGTGTCACGGTAAAAATCAAATATTCGAATTTCGACACCCATACACAGCAACTACGGATTCCTTATACACAGTTCGATCACACCCTGCTCGCGACGGCCAAAGAGCTTTTCCGGAAACTTTACCAGCGACGCATGCTGATCCGCCTGATCGGTGTCCGGTTTAGTCACCTTGTGAGCGGTACCCAGCAACTCGATCTTTTTGAAGATACCTCCGAACGGGTGAATCTTTATATGAGTATGGATCAGATCAGGAAACGGTTTGGTGGCTCTGCAATCCGGCGTGCGTCGGGATTGGCTGTCCGCAAAACAATCGATGCGATGAAAATGGTTGCACCCCCCGTTGCGCCGGGAACATTAATTATTAAACGCGGGTTTTATTAATGTAGGGCATGGGGCAGAGACCAAGGAGCAAGGGGCATGGAGCAAGGGGCATGGGCAAGTGGTCAAAAATTCGCTAATAATTCTTTCATTCTTTCATTCTTTCATTCTTTTTTATGTTGTTTTCATGTCATACCTATTACAGTCTGCGTTACGGGACGATGAACCCCGAAACGTTGTTGCAGGAAGCGGTGAAAAACCGCCTTCCCGTGGTCGTTATGGCCGATATCAACAACACTACGGGAATGATCGATTTTGTAAAGGAGGCACAAAAACAAGGTGTTAAGCCTATTGCGGGGATTGATTTCCGGAATGGTGACCATCATCTGTACACAGGAATTGCCCGCAACAATGAAGGTTTTCGCGAACTGAACGAATTTCTGAGTTTGCATCTGATGGAAAAAACAGTGTTTCCGGCAATGCCCGAACGTTTTGATCACGCTTATGTTATTTATCCTTTCGCAACGAAAGAGGTGAACGAACTGCGCGACAATGAATTCATCGGGGTTCAGCCCCAGGACATCAACCGGCTTCGCTACATTACGGCAAAAAAATATTTTCATAAATTAGTTGTATTTCAGGTTGTTACATTCTCCGGAAAACATGATTACCTGCTGCATCAGCATCTGCGCGCCATCGACCACAACACGCTGCTCAGCAAAATCACCCCGGGGCAAACCGGCAGAGAGTCGGACATCTTTCGTACTTTCGATGATCTGCTGATGGCTTTTGCTGATTTTCCGGAGATTTTGCAGACGACAAAAAAACTGCTCGACGATTGTTCCATCACATTCGATTTCGGAGCTATAAAAAATAAGAAGACTTTTACCGGAAGTCGTTACGACGATAAGCTGTTGCTTGAGAAACTGGCACTCGACGGATGGAAATACCGCTATGGCAATAATGCTGATGCTCTGAAACGGGTACATCATGAACTGGCCATCATCGACAAACTGGGTTTTTCATCCTACTTTCTGATCACCTGGGACATTATCCGCTATTCGATGAGCCGCGGCTTTTATCACGTGGGCCGTGGTTCAGGAGCCAATTCCATTGTGGCATATTGTCTGAAAATCACCGATGTGGACCCAATTGAACTCAACCTTTATTTTGAACGTTTTCTAAATCCCAAACGCAGTTCGCCCCCCGATTTTGATATTGACTTTTCGTGGCGCAACCGCGACGATATTCATGAATATATTTTTAAACGGTACGGCAGCAAATACACCGCACTCCTGGGTGCTATGAACACCTTCCAGGGAAAGTCGATCGTGCGTGAATTAGGAAAAGTGTACGGACTTCCCAAAGATGAGATCGATGTGCTGGCCGATGATCCGGTGGCGGCTACAGCGGGGAGCGAACTCTACCGGCAGATCTTTTCGGTAGGGGCACTCATGCAGGATTTTCCCAACCTGCGAACCATTCATGCTGGCGGTGTACTGATTTCGGAAGAGCCGATCACCTGTTATACCGCGCTTGATCTCCCACCAAAAGGATTTCCGACAACCCAATGGGATATGTATGTCGCCGAAGATATCGGGTATGAGAAGCTCGATATTCTGAGTCAGCGAGGCATTGGTCACATCAACGACAGTGTCGAAATCATTCAGCGAAACCGAAAGGAGAAGATTGATATTCATCATGTTCAGGACCTAAAAAATGATCCGAAGGTAAAGCATCAGCTCCGGATTGGCGAGACGATCGGATGTTTTTACATCGAAAGCCCTGCCATGCGCGGTTTGCTGAAGAAACTGCATTGCGACAACTATATCTCGCTGGTGGCCGCCAGTTCGATTATTCGTCCTGGTGTGGCCAAGAGTGGAATGATGCGCGAGTACATCCATCGTTTTCACCATCCGCAAAGTTTCACCTACCTCCATCCTGTGATGAAAGAGCAGCTCGAAGAGACTTACGGCGTGATGGTTTTCCAGGAGGATGTTCTCAAGGTGTGTCACCATTTTGCGGGGCTCGACCTGGCCGATGCCGATGTATTACGCCGGGCCATGAGCGGAAAGTTTCGTTCAAAGAGCGAGTTTCAACGGATCATTGATCGCTTTTTTGAGAATTGCCGCACGTTGGGTCGCCCTGAGGAGACCGCCCGGGAGGTGTGGCGGCAGATTGAGAGTTTTGCGGGGTACTCCTTTTCGAAAGCCCATTCTGCTTCGTACGCGGTGGAGAGTTTTCAGAGCCTTTACCTCAAAGCCCACTATCCGCTTGAGTTTATGGTCGCGGTAATTAATAATTTCGGGGGGTTCTACCGCACCTGGGTGTATGTGAACGAAGCCCGCCGGTGTGGTGCCCGTATTGAACTGCCATGTGTCAACAAAAGTCTCGAAGAAACAACGATTTATGATGATCGTATTTATCTTGGATTTAATTTAGTCGCTAACCTTGAACACGATTTGCAGTGTCAGTTGGTTAGTGAGCGGTTGCGTGGCGGAGAATTCCTGTCGCTCGAAGATTTTTTGCAGCGTGTTTCGATCGGAATAGAACAGCTTGTGCTGCTTATCCGCCTGGGAGCATTGCGGTTTATCGCCAAACCCAAAATGCAATTGTTGTGGGAAGCGCATATGTTGCTGAATAAAAGTGCTAAAAGCGTTCCGAACAGGTTATTTGATGTGCCTTCCAAAAAGTGGGAATTGCCCGGTATGGATCAGTCGAAAGTGGAAGCAGCCTACGATGAGCTTGAACTGCTTGGTTTCCCGGTGACATTGTCGTGGTTCGATTTATTGCAAACCAGTTTCCGTGGTGAAGTCCTGGCGAACGATCTGGCAAGCCATGTCGGGAAAGCGGTACGCATGGTAGGGCTCCTGGTTACGATCAAATATGTGAGTACTTCGAGGCGCGAGCTGATGCATTTCGGCAGTTTCGTCGATCACTCGGGTGAATTCTTCGAGACGGTTCACTTCCCGCAGAGCCTGAAAAACTGGCCGTTTTCGGGGCATGGTGTTTACCTGATTCTGGGGAAGGTAGTTTCCGAATTCGGGCATCCGTCGGTTGAGGTCGAAAAACTGGCCAAATTGCCTGTAAAGGGTGATCCGAGGCGATGAGGAAAAAGATTTTTTGCCCCTCGGTACAGTAAATATCACCTTAAAAGACGCTGAATATTCTTTAACCAGAAAGTTGGTAAATCTGTTTTTTTTTTGATTGATATACTAAAATGGTATACCTTTGTAATATAATATTTTTACCATGAAAACAGTATCATTAAAAATTGACGATTCAATCTTCGAAGAAACAGAAAGGGTACTTTCCCGGATTAAGAAACCTCGCAATCGATACATCAATGAGGCTATTCAATTTTACAACAGATTTCAAAACCGGGCAATTCTTGAAAAAAGGCTTAATAGTGAATCTGATTTGGTTAAGAGTGATTCAATGTCTGTACTTAAAGATTTCGAGGGAATAGATTATGGCAATTAAACAATTTGAGATATGGATTGCAGATTTGAACCCTCAGATTGGTACTGAGTCAGGTAAAACCAGGCCTGTAATGGCCGTTCAGACAAATTTACTTAATAAAATACCTCATCCTTCAACGATTGTTTGCCCGATAACGACTAATATTAAAGTGGATTCTGAAATTTTAAGAATTCACTTAAAGAAAGGTATGGCGAATCTGCAACAAGACTGTGATATAATGATTGACCAAATTCGTGCGATTGACAACAAAAGAATGATTAAGAAAGTTGGAGATTTACCTGCTGAATTAATTGATAAGGTCAAAGAAAACTTAATTATAGTGCTGGATATCGAATAGTACACCTTCTATTCCGCAATCTTCCTGATCCTTACACCAAAAGCTACGGCAGGATTTTTTACTATCATCTGGTCAACCTCCTCCCGGGTAAATCCGTTATTTCTTAAAATTGGAATCAACGATTTAAAAATTGCTGTATAGGGACGAATATCCCCGCCACCGGGTTTTGCGGGATCATACCAGCCTGCATCCTGTGAGAGCAGGATACGGTTTAACAGGTTCGATGATTTCATAAAATCCAGCAAATCCTTCGACCGGGTGAGCGAAGCTATATTCTCATGTATACCATCGAAAGCTACCCAACAACCCGTGAGAGCTACCTCCCTGATTTTTTCATTCGATCGTTCATTCATCGCATGTGTCCAGATAAAAGCCGATGGATCGACACCATATTGTTTAAGAATTTGCAACTGTGCCAGCGCTGCTGCGGCTGGTCCGGTGTGCGACATGATTGTAAGGCCAGTCTCCAGATGGGTAAGACACGCAGCGGCCACCAGTTTTTTATCCGTTTCGGATAATTCAATAGTGTTAATCCCGATTTTTATAAATCCTGGTTTGATACCCGTGTTCTCAATACCGTTTTTGGCTTCCTCTATCCAGATTGCTGCTATTTCTTCAGCACTCATCTCTTTGATTTTATTGGGGATATGTCGTTCATGATCCGCCGCATACCAGCCTGTGTTGGTAAGGATCCTGATTCCCGATTTACGCGATAACGCTGCAAGCAATTGCGGATCTCTGCCTAAATATACAGGTGTACATTCAACAAAAGTTGCGACTTTAAACGATGCAAGCTCTTCAAAAAAGGGTAATACCTTACTTATTACAGAATCCCTGTTGTAGGGATGAGTACCCACCGAATCTATCATTGCAAAATCGACCAGCACATGTTCATGCGTGAGTGTGATA
>JBBRGI010000207.1:0-6429 GCA_038240855.1 Bacteroidales bacterium
CCTCGATGGCGAGGATCACCTGGTTTTTTCCTTTCATGGAACAGGTAATGGTTTTGCAGATGCGAATAATGTATTTGCCCATTTTTTTATACTCCAGGAAAGAATAGAACGTAGCTGTACCGTAAACTTCAGAAGCAGGCATATCCAGCTCACGGGCAATCTCAATCATTGAATATTCCGACAGGTATTTTTCCTGCTCAACGACACCCTGCATAATTGGCAACAGGTGATGCCTGCTTCGGCCATGCTGGTCGGCCAGGTTTTTAATAAGTTCAGATACCGGGTTCATTCGAAAATAATTTAGAGATTAAAATCGTCTGACTTCAAGTTCAATCATTCATTTCACTCCTAAAGGTAATGATTGGACTCAATATTCAAATTAGTTCTTCGACCTTTTGGTATAAACAGTATGGAGCAATTCATGTGATTTATGTCCCAGGGGAACGCCAAGGAAATCGCGATACAACAGCAGCACATCCTGATTTTCATGTGATTTTCGATGTTTTTTTCCTTCGTCTTCCCTGTAAATAGCTTCAAGCCTGAGCGTTCTGATTACATCATTTACCGGCCGGGGTTGGCCGCCTCCGCTGATACACCCTCCGGGGCAGCCCATTATCTCAATAAAATGATATGGACTCGTACCATTTTTAATTTCCCGTAGCAATTCATCAGCCCCTTTTAATCCGCTGGTAACGGCAACTTTCACCGTCACTCCGTCTAAAAACTGAAATGCTTCAACGGGATTTTCAATTTTCAATTCGGCAGTCTTAATTCTCTCCAATCCTTCAAGGGGCATAATGTGAAGATTTTCCGAAGGAAGTTCACGTCCTGTGACAAGCTCATAGACTGTGCGCAACGCAGCTTCCATCACCCCACCTGTTGTTCCGAAAATATCGGCGGCGCCGGTTGATAGGCCTAAAGGACTATCGAATATTCTCTCGGGCAGATTCCGGAAGTCGATTCCGGCATCTTTAATCATCCTTCCCAGTTCGCGTGTCGTAATCACGGCATCAACATCGGCCATTCCGTTATTAAACATTTCGGGGCGTGTAATCTCGAATTTTTTGGCCGTGCAAGGCATTACAGAAACGACAAATATACTTTTAGGATCAATGCCCATCTTCTCTGCAAAGTAGGTTTTGGTCAATGCACCAAGCATCATATGGGGTGATTTACAACTCGAAAGATTGGATAACTGGTCAGGATACTGGTGTTCAATAAATTTTATCCAGCCAGGACTACAACTTGTAATCATGGGCAATACTGCATTTTTACCGGGCGAGGTGAACGCATTTTTTACCCTTCCCAGAAATTCAGATCCCTCTTCCATTATGGTGAGATCGGCAGCAAAATTGGTATCGAAAACGTAATTAAAACCCAGTTCGTGAAGTGCTGAAGCCATCTTCCCGGTAACTAATGTGCCCGGTTCATAACCAAAAAGTTCGCCAAGTGCTGCCCGGACAGCAGGTGCAGTCTGAACGATAACTGTTTTTGATTTGTCGTACAAAGCTTCCCAGGTGATTTCAGTAGAATCTTTCTCCTTGAGTGCCCCTACCGGGCAAACCAGCACACATTGACCACAATTTGTGCAAACCGATTCGCCTAAAAGTTCGTCTTCAGACGGGCCTATAAATGTTGAAAATCCCCGGTGATGTGGATTCATCACGCTAACGCCCTGGATATCATTGCAAACTGTCACGCAGCGACGACAAAGAATGCATTTGGAACTATCGCGGACAATCGAAGGACTTGAAATGTCAATAATATCTTTCGATTTGGCACCCTCGTAGCGGAATTCACTGATTTGTATCAGGTTTCCCAAATCCTGCAATTCACAGTTTTGGTTTCGCCAGCAACGAAGGCACTCTTTGGGATGATCGGAAAGCATCAACTCATAAATCACTTTTCGCACATTACGCACCCTTTCGGAGTTTGTTTGCACATTCATCCCTTCCCTGACTTCGGTGACACATGAAGCCATAAGCGTTTTACCTCCTTCCACCTCAACCACACAGATCCGGCAGGACCCAATCTGGTGAACGTTTTCCATGTAGCAAAAGTGGGGAATTAAAATATTGTTCTGTTTTGCAGCCTCAAATATTGTGATTCCCTCCTCAACCCGGACTAACTTATTATTGATTGTCAGATTTAACATTTTTTTTGACTGTTAACGTTTTGAACATTGTAAACATCTCATGGCCTCTGCAATGGCATTGAGTTTATGAAACCCCAGGGGGACCTCGCTAAAGTTCCCTATCCGTTGGTCAAGATCGAGATACCGCATCCGAAGCCGCTCATGTTCAACAATATTTGCATCCTCCATTCCTTTGGACGGAATCTCGATAGGTTCGCCAAGATTAAACTTTCCTTTCCCGCCAAGGTAAATGTCAATCGATTTTGCGGCATTCTTTCCATCTGCGATGGCCGTGATTACCACATCCGATCCGCGGGCAACATCACCTCCTGCAAACACACCCGGTTTGGTAGTCATTTGTGTATCCGGATCAACAATAAAAGTTCCCCAATCTGTGATTCCTACCTCAGCCTTCGAAATAAACGGGAAATCGGAATACTGGCTTACTGCGGGAATTGCCATATCGATCTCCATCAGAAAATTAGAGTCAGGAACTACGAGTGGTATCCGTCGCCCGTCTTTCCCGAAACTGCCGGGTTTCATTTTAACACATTCGATACCTGTGACCGCACCATTTCCGACGAAGCGGACAGGAGCAATCAATTCATTCAGGATAACACCCTCTTCAATGGCATCTTCAATTTCTCTTTGGTCAGCGGGCATTTCCTCTTTTGTTCTGCGGTAGAGCAGGTAAACCTTCTGAGCGCCAAGACGCAGGGCCGACCTTGCTGCATCGATGGCCGTGCTGCCTCCGCCAATTACCGCAACGATTCCCTTTACCTCCACATTCTTTTGCAGATTGATATCTGTCAGGAAATCGAGTCCGTGATAAACTCCTTTTTTCTCTTCACCTTCGATCCCGATTTTTCGTGAAAGCTGGGTTCCGGTAGCAATATACACCGCGTTGTATTTTGATTTTAATTCATGGAAAGTGATATCCTTTCCCACTTTTGTATTGTAGATAATGTTGATCCCTGCACGCGTAATAGAGTCAATCTCCTGGTTCAGCGCCTGCTTTGGTAAACGGTATTCCGGTATTCCATAAGCAAGGATTCCACCAGCCACACTTTTTTCCTCATAAATATCAACGGTATACCCTTGTCTTGCGAGATAATAACCGCAGGTCAGACCGGATGGGCCGGCTCCGATGATGCCTACCGATTTTCCGTTTTTCTGCGAAATAAGGCTCATAAAAGGCTCTCCGGAATTTAACACAAAATCGGCCGCATAGCGTTTAAGATCTGCAATAGCAATGGGTTCATCGAGCTGTGCCCGGCGGCATTTGCTTTCGCAGGGGTGTGTGCAAACCCGGCCGCAAATCGAGGGGAAGGGGTTTTCCTGGCGGATCAGGTTATAGGCATCGCGCACGCGACCCGCGGCAATAAGCGCTATATAACCCGGCACATTCACGCCCGCCGGACAGGCATTCTGACAGGGTGAGATAAAAAGATCACTGCATACTCCCGCACGGCAATGCTGATGACGGATATGCTCATCGTATTCATTCCTGAAATATTTTATCGTGCTGAGTACTGGATTTGGCGCAGTCTGGCCTAAGCCACATATGGCCGATTCCCTGATTGAATTACCCAATTCGATAAGCAGCTCAACATCACCTTCTTTTCCTTTGCCAATGGTTATACGTTCGAGAATCTCGAGCATCCGTTTTGTCCCTATGCGACACGGGATGCATTTGCCGCAAGATTCATCCTGGACAAAATCCATAAAGAAACGGGCCATATCGACCATGCAGGTATCTTCGTCAGCACAGATCAGACCTCCAGAGCCCATGATTGCGCCATGGCGGACTAATGAATCGTAATCAATTGGAATGTTGAGGTGCCCCGGTGTCAGACATCCGCCTGACGGTCCGCCGGTCTGGGCCACCTTAAACGCTTTTCCTTTTGGAATTCCACCTCCGACTTCATAGATAATTTCACCAAGGGTAACACCCATCGGTACTTCAATCAAGCCCTTGAAAGCGATATCCCCCGCAAGGGCAAATACTTTTGTCCCCTTACTTTTCTCCGTTCCAATGGATGCAAACCAGTCGGCACCATTTAAAATAATGGGTGCTATGTTCCCAAAAGTTTCCACATTATTAATCACGGTGGGTTTTCCGAATAGGCCGCTTTGAACAGGGTAGGGGGGTTTCTGGCGTGGTTCTCCCCTTCTTCCTTCCACGGAATTCATTAAGGCGGTTTCTTCTCCGCAAACAAATGCTCCTGCGCCTATCCTGATCTCGATATCAAAATTGAAGTTGCTGCTTAGGATATTATTTCCTAAAAGTCCCAGGATTCGGGCCGCTTTAATGGCCATGGTCAGTCTTTCGATAGCAATGGGGTACTCAGCCCTGATATACACAATACCATTCGAAGCCCCGATCGCGTAACCGCCAATCAGCATACCTTCAATTACTGTATGTGAATCACCTTCGAGCAAACTCCGGTCCATAAATGCACCCGGGTCACCCTCGTCGGCATTGCAGATAATGTATTTCTGATCGTTTTGGATGGCATTTGCCATTTCCCATTTAATACCTGTCGGGAAACCACCACCACCGCGGCCGCGTAATCCCGATTTTTTAATCTGGTCGATCACCTCTGATTCAGTCATTGAGCCGAGAACTTTGGCCAGTGCAAAATATCCGTTGTGAGCGATATATTCATCAACTGAACTATAGTCAATTACCCCGCAATTCTGAAGTACAATCTTTTTCTGATGTTTGAAAAACGGGATATTATTTAAATCCGGAATAATCTCACCGGTATCCTTATTTCTATAACAGTACCTGTCTGCAATCCGCCCTTTTTTAATGTGCTGATTGACAATGTAAGTGGCACTTGCGGGCGTGAGATTGCAATATAACGTGTTGCCGGGGTTCATAATAAGGGTCGGGCCAAGTGTACAGGCACCCATACAACCTGTGAGCTTTATTTTGACCTTATGCTGAAGATTTGCCACTTCGAGAGCCTGCACAAATGCCTCTTTAAAATCTTTACAGTCGGAGGATAAACAACCGGCAGCGTAGCAAATATGAGCGGTGAACTGAAATTCTTCTTCTTTATTCAGAAAATCGTCCTTTATAGTTTGAAGATCGGTGAGGGTATTGATTTTCATGACATTTAAGCGTAATTATTGAATGTGTCGAATTGTCAAATTTCCGGATTGTTGGTCGTCGTTATTTCAGCATACCCAGGATAAGCGGGATTTTATTGGGATTTACCTGTTTATATACTTTGTTGTTAATGGTCATCGCCGGGGCGAGTCCGCATGCCCCGATACACCGCATGACAGAAAGAGAAAATATTTTATCCTCAGTTGTTGCACCAACATCGATACCCAATACTGACTTCAGCTTATTTAAAACTTCTTTACCCCCGCGCACGTAGCAGGCCGTTCCCAGACAAATTGATACCGAATATTTACCCTTGGGTTGTGTCGAAAAAAAGGAATAAAAAGTTAATACACTATTGACCCTAGAAGAGGACAGATCCAATTGTTCGGCTATAAAATGTTGAACTTCAGAAGGGATGTAGCCAAAAATGGCTTGTGCCATGTGCAAAATCTGAATAAGATTACTTTCCTTCTTCTCGTAATCGAGAATGATTTCTTTAAGAAGATCGAATTTCTCCTTCTCTGTCATTGAATGGACATTGCAAACCTCATCTTTGAAAATCATTTTGGAGTCTCCTTATATTTTGGTTGTCAGAATATTCGCGTTGAGTTATTAAGTCTGCTGAAATGATTAGGCTTAGTAGTCAGACCGGTAAGCTTTCCAAAAATAAAAATTTAATCCCAATAAAAAGGTGATTTTTGTTGTTATATTTCATGTGAAATTGAATTGTTTTTAGAGGCCATGGAACCCTTATCATCCTTCAACTGACGAATCATCTTCTTTGGTGAGCCAAAGCTCATGAGGGTTTCATTTTTATACAAAAAATCAGACGCTTAAGGAGGTCGATTTTTAAAATAGATTGTCCAGTTTGCAGATTACATATTTTCAACTATTTTTAACATCTGATTAATTATTCCTAAATTAGTCCGGTTAAAGCAAGAGACTAACTTAACTCACTGAAAATGATGAATACAAAACATCTGGTTCCTATTTTTTTACTTTCCTTTATTTCGTTGATATCCAATGCTCAAAATAGATTTAATGACGGCTATATTGTTACCAACGACCATAAAAAGACGGTTTGCCTGATCAGAAATAGCGGCAATACAGAATCTTTGCTGAAATATGAATACCGGTTAAAAAGTGACGATAAAATCGAAAAAATTGAATTGTCGAA
>JBBRGI010000208.1:0-6414 GCA_038240855.1 Bacteroidales bacterium
CGGAAGCAATCTTTCCCAAAGAAAAGCGAATTCCTTTGGGATGGAATGCTTTCCCTGTTTTAGCAAACGGTGCTTTAACAAAACTTCTTTTTCCGAAATTTGAGCAAAAATCAAAACGCGTTTGGCTTAGGTTATCTGCAGAAAATGGAAAATCAACGGTTTACTATACCGATTGTACGAATTTGCATCGGTCCTGGTATATTTTACTCACTTTATTCATCGAAACGGCTAGTTTTGCTTTGGCTTTATCGTAATCGGTCCAAATTTCACGAAGGCGGTCGGTAATCTGTTTCCCAGTGGTCTGATTAATCTCAAAGGTCCAGTCGTCGAATCCCAAATCGTAATACATTTGCCCTTTTATGGTATCTTCCGGCTGACGCAGGTAAAACATGGGTGTTCCGTTGGCCGCTGCAATAATAGGTGAGTGACATTCAAAACTCAATACTGTATGGGCTTTGGCATAAACCGAAGCAGCTTCGTCGGGCAGCCAGTAGCCACGTTTCACAATGAAAGGTTTCACATCTTCCGGCAACGGATCGATCAATAGTTCATTCATAATATCAACCTGGTAAGTCATTTCGGGACAAACCAGTACTTTTTGTTTAGTTTCGCGCACCCAGGCTATCATTGCTTCTCGCAGTTTGGCGTGGTCAAGTTCCTTGTATTTAAGGTTTGTTTCTTCAACTTGCTTAATTTTTTCAGCACTCCACCCGTTGTTGTTTGGATTGAATAGATGGTAAGGCGTATAGCGCAGCCGTGGAATGGCACATATAAATTTTTTCTCTTCCAATCCGTTTTCTTTCAGGAATCTGTCGGCTTTTTCTTTGTCCTGAATATTCAGGAAGAAAGTTGCATCGGGGGCAAATGCCACGTGATCACCAGAGATTCCGGACTTTTTCAGATGGTCGATTGAAAGAGTTTCGCGGGTAAAAATGAACGAAGCCTTTTTCAAAATGCCAACATGGTATTCACCTGGACTTTGCAGAGTAGTTCCAAAAACGCCGAATGGTTTTGTAGTATGTTTCATCCAGGCTGCCAGATTATCTGCACCCACCAGTAATGGCCCCGAACCGTGAATCATGATATCGGCTTCCTTAAAAGCTTCCATGATTTCGGGGTTATTCACATTTTTTTCGGCATCAACGCCGCCATAAATGATTTTTACCTTCGGGAAGTTTTTATTGAGCAGTTTTTTCACCTCCTCACCATTGCTCCGCTTCCATAGAATAATTTTCGACCCGGGTATAAAAGTTTCGAGGACATGTAAAAGCCCCGGAGTATGGGCGATGTCGCCAATATTCACATCCTGCCAGCCCGAAACCAGCAAAAAAGTAGGGTTCTTTTTAAGGGCACTACTTGCCAATGCTGAATTCAGTAATAATCCGGTTGAAATAATTCCGGCATTCTTCAAAAAATTACGTCGCGATTGTGTGTTCATAGTTGATCAGTTTTAAAAGAACGGGAGATACTAAAATTACAGTATCTCCCGAATTATTTGGTATAATTTTTTATTTATTCCGCTCCCGGATAGCCAGGATTCTGAGCCAGCTTGGCTCCACGGTTGGCGTCGATGGCTTTTTGTGGAATTGGAAACCATTGGTGATAGGGTTCGATGTCCTTACTTTTAGCCGAATACCGTTTAACCCTTTCGACCAGCACACCCAAGCGGCCAAGTGTTTTGCGCCGATGTTCCTCAACAGTAAGTTCACGGGCTCGTTCATCAAGAATATAGTCGAGTGTAATTTGCGCCGAAGTTGCAGGTTTGGCCTTGGCACGTGCCCGTACCACATTGATATCAGCAGCAGCAGCAACTAAATCGCCTTTGTGGAAATAGGCTTCGGCACGCAGCAAATAAGTTTCCGATAAGCGCATCCGGTACTGATCGTTGTCGGTCCGGCCATTGGCAGGACCTCCCTTCATCAGGCCTTCTATTTTACGAATCTGCGGATACAAGACCCTCATCGTATCAATTGTCCTGGTCGATTTGGCCCCGGTGAGATCCAGAACCCATACTTTTCCACCCTCAACAACTGTTCTTACTACAGTTCCCAGATAAGGCGAAGTAGGGTTGTTCCAAATCCAGGTCCGGCGGATGTTGTATTTCGAATTTCGCATGTCATTCCAATCGTCTTTCCAGATATCATAAAGGTAATAGTTATTTGGGCGAACAGCTCCCTGGCTTCTACCCAGCGAATCATTTACTAATAGTTTCTTTCCATCGGGAGCAGTCACATCTTCGAATTTTGGACCCCACCAGCGAACATTCACATTTCCACCTGAACCACCACCCGGGGTGGTATATTCATATTGAATGGCCCAAATGGTTTCCAGGTTGCCCGAAGCCCTATTTTGCTGACCAGTCCAGAACAAATCGGAAAACGCATCTCCCGGACGAGACAGGTCACCAAATCTACTGGTCATCAGTTTATACTGACCGGTGGTGCCATCAATGACTTTGCTAGCTGTTGTTATTGATTTGTCGTAATAGGTGGCAGTGCTGGTTTCTTTTCCAAGGCTGATACTAACTTCACTTAAAAGATGGTAAGCGGCTGCTTTAAAAATACGCCCGTCTTTTTTGACATCTGTAGCTACATTGGGTAAGTACTGAACGGCAAAATCCAGATCGCTTTCAATAAATTTCAGCACCTCCAACCGCGATGCACGTACAAAATCATATTTTGGGGCAGTCAATTCCCTGTCAACAATCGGTACACCGCCGTATAAGTTCACCAGTGAGTTGTAGGCATAGGCTCTGAAGAATCTGGCTTCGGCCACGATGGCATTCTTTTCTTCGTCGGTCCATTTGACATCCGGATTCTCGGCTCGGGTAATTACCAGGTTGGCATTCTTTATCACTTTCGTATAGGCCCAATCCCACCATTGGTTTACATTTCCGGAGGTTGGTGTAATTTCTTTGTAATTGTTATAGAAACGTCCGTCACCTGCACCAAAAACAGCAATATCCGTCCCGGTAGCCATCACAGGCACCTGGTCCAGTTCTTCGTCACGGGCTGAAACGTGAAGTGCATGAATCACAGACTCAAAGCCAGCTTTATTAACCAATAGGTTTTCGGGACTAAATTTATCAAGCGGTTTCTCATCCAGGTAGCCTTCTTTACATGCCCCTATCGAAACGCCTATTAAAACCAGCATTATATAGATTGTTTTTTTCATTTTTTCTAAGTTTTAAGGAGTTAGAAATTTAAATTTAAACCAACAACAAACGATTTCATCAATGGCCCGCTTTGTCTGCTGGGGTCATTGTCTGTGTTGAGGCTAAAAGGATCCAAAGCAGCGGCATGTTCAGGATCCCATCCATTCCAATTGGTCCAGGTCTTCAGATTCTTTCCACTTACAAAAATTTTCAGGCTATTGAACCTGGCTTTTGAAATCAATGATTTGGGGAAATCGTAAGACAGTGACACATCCTGAAGCCGGATAAAAGATCGGTCCTCATAAAATCCATAACCCTTTGGATTGGGATACCCCACCGACGGCCTGTCATTGAGTGGATTATCTGGTGTCCAATAAGGCAAATCGATTTGGTTGACACGCATGTAAAAGTTTGAACCCGGGTTCGTGTAGATATTACGTGCTTTCCCTCCCTGGCTTGTATAGAACAAAACAGAAAGTGAAATACCTTTAAAAGAAATCGTATTGTTCAACCCTGCCGTGAAATCTGGTAACGAAGTCTCAAGCACCTGACGGTCGAGCGGATCAATTTTCCCATCCGGAACGCCATCGGGGCCACTCACATCTTTAAACTTTATAAATCCTGGTTTAGCGCCCGGATCCATGGTCATATCGTCACCTGCCTGCCATATACCGTCAAATACGTAATCCAGGGGTGAAAACATTGGTTTGCCAATAAACCGGCCGTTGGAAGGATCATCATCGCCCATTCCGTCACCGTCAATGTCCATCAAATCGGTAATTTTATTGTTGTTTTTTGCAAAAGTAAAAGTTGTGCCCCATTCAAATCCACCGGACTTTACATTCACGCTATTCAAGGTCAGTTCAATTCCCTTGTTGTTGACCGAACCTACATTAGTTGTAAAAGTCGGGTAACCGGTCATATTCGGAATTTGGCTGCTTAAAAGCAGGTCTTTAGTGTTCATGTTATAATATTCGAATGCACCTGTGATCCGTCCTGAAAGCAGATTGAAATCAACCCCGAAATTGGATGCCAGGGTAGATTCCCAGCCCAGCACAGGGTTTGACATTTGAGTAGGCGATACACCAACTGAAGTCACCCCGCCATCTCCATAAACATACTTGAAATTACTAGAGTTCATCAAACTTAACGCTGAGTAGGGGCTGATTGCCCTGTTCCCATTTTTGCCATAGGAATAACGCAATTTCAAGAATTCGAGCCATTTTACTTCAGAAAGGAAGCTCTCCTCGGAAATCACCCATGCCACGCCCACAGAAGGGAAGTTGCCATATTTGTTACCTGATCCAAATGCAGAATATCCATCCCGGCGAACGGTCAGGTTAAGCATATAACGATCCAGCAGGCGATAGCCCACCCGCGCCATGCTTGAGACAGCCTTCATTTGAGTACCATTTCCACTAGCTGTTTGCACATCGCCCAGACCCACGCCATAATAGCCCAACGCATCGCTGAACAAGAGAGATCCGGAACCATACATCCCGGTATTCCTGGTACTTTCAATGCCATACATCAAGGTGGCATCCACGTTGTGAATCTTATCGAAGGTTTTGTTGTACTTCAAAATATTTTCCAACGTAAAATCCATTCCCTTGCTCCAGCTCTGGCTGGCAAAGCTTGTTCTTCTGGTTCCTTCCCTGTCATAGGCCGGGGTATGGTTCTTTGTTTCGTTGTACCGAAGGTTGTTGGCTACATTGATCCGAAAAGTGAGTCCATTCAGGGGCAATTTGATATCAGCATAGATGTTGCTGAACAGGTTGTTGGTTATTTGGTAATTGTCCTGCCAAAGGGTATTGAAAATAGGATTGGTCACCAACACATCACCCATGGGAACACCAACGGGTTGTCCGTCATCATAGGTGTATTTTCCAAAAGGGCTCATCATAAAAGCCATGCCGATATCTGCTTCGGTGCCTGAATAATCTTTAAAGGTATAGCCCGTATTGGTTCCAATGTTCAGCCAATCGTTGACCGTAATGTCAAGGTTGGCGCGAAGGGTAAGCCGTTTAAACTGATCACCCATGACAACTGCTTTCTGATCGGCCCATGAGCCTGAAACGTAGTAGTTCACGCGATCTGTTTTTCCTGCAACACTCAGGTCATGGTTCATCATGGGTGCATCCTGGCTGATGGCCTCCCATGGACTAATGGCTTTTCCTGCATCCAAAACTTCCTGCTCAATTGGGTTAAGCGGGGTAGCCTGACCACCTAAAAATACCGAGGCATCTTTTTTAAGCTGTAAATATTTTTCAGGTCCCATCAGGTTGGGTGTATGGGCAAAATCCGAATAACCATAGTATCCGCTGTAATTTAACACTGGTTTTGAATCTTTACCACGTTTGGTGGTAATCAGGATTACCCCGTTGGTAGCACGCGAGCCGTAAATGGCTGCAGAGCTGGCATCTTTCAGAATGTCGATTGTTTCGATGTCGTTGCTGCTGATGTCTGATAATTTACTACCTACCATGGGGATACCATCCAGCACAATCAGTGGTTCGTTATTGGCCGTTATAGAGGTATGCCCACGAATAATGATTGCACCATCCGATCCAGCCTTCCCGTTGTCTGTTACGCGAAGACCGGCCACCGATCCACGCATGGTTTGAACGGCATTGATATTTGGCAAAGTGGATTTATCATCGGCGTTGATGCGGATAAGGGCCCCGGTAAGGTCTTTTTTACGTGCCGTACCGTACCCAATCGCCACCACTTCTTCAATCCCAATGGCATCTTCGGCCAAAGTAACGTCGATGCTGGTTTTTCCTGCAACTGCAACTTCCTGTCCCTTCATCCCCACAAATGAAAACTGAAGTGTTGCATTTTCAGGAATATTGGAAAGCGAATAGTTACCGTTATTATCCGTAATTATACCTGTTGTAGTTCCTTTTACAACCACCGAAACCCCGGGCAGTGTAGCTCCAGTGGCGTCAGTCACTTTTCCGGAAATTGATTTATCTTGCTGCATTTCGATCATCGAAGGCGAACTGCCATCTTTTTTCTTGATCGCGATATAGCGGTCGATAATCTGGTAGTCGAGATCTGTTCCCTTTAATAGTTTTCCAAGAATTACTTCAATGTTCAGATTTCTTACATCAATCGAGACATCCTGATAACGATTTATGTC
Source organism: Bacteroidales bacterium (assembly GCA_038240855.1). Lineage (GTDB taxonomy): Bacteria > Bacteroidota > Bacteroidia > Bacteroidales > Prolixibacteraceae > JAAFHB01. Next base: position 6,297 of record JBBRGI010000208.1, read on the forward strand.
ATCATTGTTGTAATAAAAATAAAACTCAGATTGTTTTTCAATCTGTTTTAGCACATCCACAAAAGTGCCCTTCTGGACACGAATGTTCAATTTGGTAGTTTGCGAATACAATGAGCTT
>JBBRGI010000209.1:0-6409 GCA_038240855.1 Bacteroidales bacterium
GTGCAGTTTCAGCGGGCAATACCCCTGTCGAATTCAGTGAAACCAAAAATATAAAATGGAAAACCGAGATTCCCGGGAAAGGACATGCAACACCAATTATCTTAGGCAACCTGGTTATTATTCAGACGGCCGTTGCAACGGTTAAAAAACCTCAAAAAGCGGATACGACTAAAACAGCTGCAAGTCCGATGGCTCCCAATCAGGCTGAGTTTATTCACCAGTTTAAGGTGATTTCAGTTGACAAAATAACGGGAAAAATTGGTTGGCAAACTATCGTAAAAGAAGAATTACCCATCGAAAAGACTCACGATCTTGGAAGCTGGGCATCGAATTCACCGGTTTCTGACGGAGAAAATATTTTTGCATATTTTGGTTCCCGTGGTCTGTATTGCCTTGATCTTAAGGGGAATATTTTATGGCAACGCGATTTTGGGCAGATGGATATCGTGGCCAGCTTTGGTGAAGGCAGCTCGCCGGCTGTTTATAAGGACAAGGTTTTTGTACAATGGGATCACCAGGGAAAATCATTTCTATATGCAGTGAATAAGAAAACAGGAAAGGATGCCTGGACAGACGAACGCGATGAAATCACTTCATGGGCGACCCCGTTGATTATAGAAGTTGGCGGAAAAGCACAACTGATTACCAGTGCAACCAACAAAGTCAGAAGCTATGATGCCGAAACAGGCGAAATCGTTTGGGAATGCACCGGTATGACAAAAAACGTAATTCCTAATCCGCTGTATGCGGATGGAATCCTTTACCTGATGAGCGGATTCCGTGGCAATGCCCTAAAAGCAATTGATCTGGCCAAAGCAAAGGGAGATATCACCACGGGCGGTGCAATTCTTTGGGAGTACAACAAGGATACGCCTTACACACCAAGTCCGCTTCTGATGGATGGAAAGCTGTATTTTCTGAAAGCCAACAATGGTACAATGACCTGTCTTAATGCCAAAGACGGGAAAGTGCTGTACAGCAACCAGAAGATTGAAGGAATAGGTAACATATTCTCATCCCCAACAGGAAATAAGGATAAAATCTATGTGGCCGCAACCGGGACAGTGGCCGTGGTGAAGGCTGGTGGTGAATTTTCACTGTTGGCAAAAAACACCTTGGATGATACATTTCATGCATCACCGGTTATTGTGGGCAACGACTTGTTTTTAAGAGGTTTTACGCATTTATATTGTATTTCAGAAAAATAATTTTAGTCAGGGCTTGGCTCCAAGTTAAGCCCTGACTAGTCCTGGAGTCAAGCCCGGGCTTGCTTTACAAAAACCACGGGTAAACAACATTTTCTATATCTGATAGGGTATTGCTGATCAAATATCGCGTTGAAATGCCGATCTCGCCGGCCAGACTTTGAAGCTTTTGTAAATATATTTGTACAGAATTGCATGATTGGTTATATCATATTAGTTATCAATCACTTCGCTTGCGATATTCGGCAGGCGACATACCCATAACCTTGCGGAACACCCGCGAAAAGTAGAACTGATCCCCGAAACCCGCTTCACGCGATACATCGGCAATAAGCCACCCCGAATTATCCAGCAACCTGCACGCCCGTTGTATTTTTAACTGGATGAAATAATCGATCGGAGAATGGCCGGTACGGGTTTGAAAAAGACGTGAATAATGTGATGCGGACAAGCTAACTTCAAAAGCGAGGTCACCGAGCCGCAATTTCCGGCCAATGTTTTCGAGCATATAATTAATACTGATGGAGACAGGGTCGTTTTCATCGGATTTACGAAGTTCACGGAATTGACTAAGGTGAGTAAAGGATGCCAGCAGGTAGTTGAGACAGAGATTTACATATTCGAGCGTTTCGATGCTGAACCCACGGTCGAGATTGCGAAAGATATCAGAAAACAAACTGAGGCGTTCGCTGATGCGTGAAAATTTACTCCGATCGACAGGTACCGGACAACAGGCTGCCCGTGCAAATAACCCGGCTTTCCCTCCCGAAAAATGAATCCAGTAAATCGACCACGGGTGTTGTTCGTCGGAATGATAGGAGTGGGGCATCCCGGCAGGAATGATAAAAAAATGATCTGCCGGAACTAAATAAAGTGTTTCACCCAAACGGATCTCCCCCCTTCCTCCAACACAATAAATCAGGATATACTGTGCACATCCGTCGGGTCGTTCCCTGAAATGGTGACTCGCCTGCGGGTAATATCCAATGTCGGTGAGGTACAGATCCGAATTCAGCGGATTTTCACGCGACAAACCGGTGATTTTCTCGGGAAGAACAAAGCTGATCTGCCCCGGAAATCCATCTTCTTTCTTCATAACGAATGGCTGCATTTTCATCCCGGCTTCCGGAACCTGAAGTTAGGAATACTTTTAATGAATTAATAAAACCTCAATTTCAATGATATGCCGTGATTTATAATAATGACGGAATTCAAAAAAATATTTGCGTTAAAGATAAGATAATCCATAAAATCATAAAATCATTTATTTTATACCTTTGATCTTTCACCTATTTTTGTAAAACTAATTGACAACTCGTGGAAAATATCAAACTAAACAAAAAATTTATCCTGGGGATAACCCTGATTTCGGCAATGGGGGGTCTTTTATTCGGTTACGACTGGGTAGTGATAGGCGGAGCAAAACCTTTTTACGAACGATTTTTCGAAATTGCCCAATCGCCTTACCTGCAAGGGTGGGCTATGAGCAGCGCGCTGATTGGTTGTTTGTTCGGTGCTATGATTTCAGGTTACTTTACTGAACGATTCGGGCGCAAAATTCCACTTATTGGCGCGGCAGCCTTGTTCACAATTGCTGCCATTGGCACAGGGGCTGCCAATCATTTTACAATATTCATTATTTTCAGGCTGGTTGGCGGGTTGGGCATTGGCCTGGCTTCTGCATTATCACCTATGTATATTGCTGAAATCTCACCAGCTTCGATGCGTGGAAGATTGGTTTCGGTGAACCAGCTTACTATTGTAATCGGGATTCTGGCAGCCCAGATTATTAATTACCTGATCGCCGAAAAAGTACAGGAAGGTGCGACCGGAGATATGATTCTTCAATCGTGGAACGGTCAGAGAGGCTGGCGCTGGATGTTCTGGGCCGGGACAGTTCCTGCTATATTGTTTTTTATCCTGGCTTTTTTTATCCCTGAAAGCCCGCGTTATCTTGGAAAATCGGGGAAATGGTTTGCTGCATTAAAAATCCTTGAACGGATAGGTGGTCACGAATATGCAATAGAGGAAAAAAACAATATTGCAGAATCATTGAATGGAACCAGTCAAAAAACGGAATGGATAACACTTACCGGTAAAAGAGTCAGGCCGGTGTTGGTATTGGGTATCGTGCTGGCAGTTTTCCAGCAATGGTGCGGTATTAATGTGATTTTCAATTATGCTGAAGAAATTTTTACCTCAGCAGGTTATTCGGTCAATGATATGCTTTTCAATATTGTCATTACAGGTACTGTTAACCTGGTTTTCACGATCCTGGCAATGCGGATGGTCGACAGTTGGGGGCGCCGGAAACTGATGTTGCTGGGTTCTGCAGGACTTGCTCTGATCTACTTCCTGTTGGGCTCGGGTTACTTTTTTGAATTAAAGGGACTGGCCATCCTGATACTGGTTATGATTGCCATCGCTACCTACGCCATGACACTGGCGCCAATAACATGGGTGATACTTTCGGAGATATTTCCAAACAGCATCCGCGGAGCCGCGATGGCCATCGCAACCACCGCACTCTGGATTGCCTGTTTTGTACTCACGTATACATTCCCGATTTTGAATAAAATGCTGAACGCCAGTGGCACTTTCTGGCTATATGCCTTTATCTGCTTTGCAGGCTTTTTATTTATCCTGAAAAAATTACCCGAAACCAAAGGGAAATCACTGGAAGAAATTGAAAATAAATTAACTCACTAAGGTAGAATCTTGATTTTTTACTAAAACACCTGGTTATGAAGATTATTCATCTTTTGTTTTTAATGTTGCTGGTTATTTTCACCTCTTGTGTGGAAGAAGTTGAAAATAAGATTGACCTTTCCGGCAACTGGAAATTTGCAGTTGACCGTGACGATAAAGGGATCTCAGAAAAGTGGTTTCGCCAGTCTTTGCCCGATCAGGTGTCACTTCCAGGCTCCATGTCGACAAACGGAAAAGGCGACGATATTACCCTCGATACAGAATGGACCGGGCAGATTGTGGATAGCTCGTTTTATAAAAAACCTGAATATGAGAAGTACCGCAAACCGGGAAATATAAAAATTCCTTTCTGGCTTCAATCGTTGAAGCATTACCAGGGTGCGGCATGGTATCAGAAAGAGGTTATTATCCCCGAGAGCTGGAATGGACAAAATATTGGATTATATCTCGAACGATGTCATTGGGAAAGCCGGCTATGGGTCGATAATCAGGAACTTGGAATGCGTAATTCGCTGGGAACGCCCCACACCTATGATCTTACGTCAGTGCTTACTCCCGGGAAACATACCCTTACTGTCTGTATTGATAACCGAACCAAAGAGATCGATCCGGGGGTAAATTCGCACAGCATCTCCGATCATACCCAAACCAACTGGAACGGAATGGTAGGACAATTGTTTCTCGAAGCCCGTCCGATGTTGAATATTCAAAACATTGCGGTTTTTCCGGATGTTCAAAAAAGTAGAATTTCTGCCAAAGTTTATATAAAAAACCCGGCTAAAAAATCCACCAAAATCAAACTTAACCTCCGTGCCGACGGCGCAAGTTCTCCGTCAGACCGGACACTCGATTTTGAACTTAGCGCGGGTGATAATATTCTTTCAATTACCTATGCCATGGGTGATGATGTGAAGCTTTGGAGTGAGTTTAGTCCAAATCTTTACAAACTGACCGCCGTTTTAACCGATCCGGCAACGGGAACCGAAGACACTTATCAAACCACATTTGGAATGCGCGAGTTCAAATCTGTCGGTAAACAACTACAAATCAATAGTCTGCCGGTGTTTTTACGTGGCACCCTCGAATGCGCGATCTTTCCCAAAACCGGCTATCCGCCTACCAGCACCTGGGAATGGCTGCGTATTTTCTATATCTGTCGTGAACATGGACTAAATCATATGCGCTTTCATTCATGGTGTCCGCCGCAGGCCGCGTTTGATGCTGCCGACCAGACCGGGTTTTACCTGCAGGTGGAGTGTTCTTCATGGGCCAATCAATCAACTACACTCGGTGATGGAAAACCTTTCGACATTTATCTGTACGAAGAAAGTCAGCGTATGGTGGATGCCTATGGAAATCACCCTTCATTTTGTATGATGGTTTATGGGAATGAGCCCGGTGGCCGCAATCAGAACCAGTTTCTGACCAATTTTGTAAATTACTGGAAAAATAAGGATGGCCGCCGTATCTATACTTCAGGCGCCGGCTGGCCTAATCTGCCGGTGAACGATTATCTGAGTACACCTGGTCCGCGTATCCAGGGTTGGGATGAAGAATTAAAAAGCATCATCAACGTTGCTGCACCAACCACCGATTATGACTGGTCTGCCAGGATTGCAACGCTCAAGCAGCCTGTGGTGAGTCACGAAATTGGCCAATGGTGCGTCTATCCCAATTTTAAAGAAATCATCAAATACGACGGTGTAGTTCGTGCCAAAAACTTCGAAATCTTCCGGGAGACTTTGAAGGAGAATGGCATGGAGAACCTCGCTGACAGCTTCCTGCTGGCATCGGGAAAGCTGCAGGCACTTTGTTACAAGGCTGATATTGAAGCAGCCTTGCGTACTAAAGGGTTTGCCGGCTTCCAGTTACTCGATCTGCACGATTTTCCGGGTCAGGGGTCTGCCCTGGTGGGCGTGCTGGATGCTTTCTGGGATCAAAAAGGGTACATTTCGCCCAAAGAATACAGCCGTTTCTGCAACTCAACAGTACCACTGGCACGTTTGAAAAAACATATTTTCACCAGTAACGAAACTTTCAAGGCGTCTATTGAAGTGGCTCATTATGGAAATGCCCCGCTAACAGCCTGTACCCCGGAATGGAATATTACAAACCGCGCGGGAAAGATTCTCTATTCAGGTATGTTGCCCCAAACTGATATAGCTTTGGGCAACGGGATTCAACTCGACTCAATTTCTGTTCCCCTCGATGCTTTATCGGTTCCTGAAAAACTTATCCTGGAAGTTACAATCGGCACCTTTTCCAATAGTTGGGATTTCTGGGTTTATCCGGCTAAAAACGAAGCTATCGCCGGCGCGGAAAAAATCAGGGTTGTCTCTGTGCTTGATCCCGCGACACAAAACTTCCTCGAACAGGGCGGAACTGTTCTGCTGACTTTGAAAAAAGGTACTTTAAAACCGGAGTATGGCGGAAATATACCCGTCGGTTTTTCCTCAATCTTCTGGAATACTGCCTGGACAAGGGGTCAGGCGCCG
>JBBRGI010000210.1:0-6382 GCA_038240855.1 Bacteroidales bacterium
TACCAGGCGGTTGAGGTGATTTCCGAAATCAAATCTTACTTAAAACCTGACCAGATCATTGCCTCGCTGATGACAGGAATCAGCATTAAGGAATTAAAAGAATTACTCCCGGCAGGAGTAATACCATTGAGAGTAATGCCCAATACTGCAGTAGCCCTCCAGGAATCAATGACAATGATTTCTGCTCCTGATTGCTCAGAAGAACAGATTGCATTGATTAAGGAATTGTTCGAATCACTTGGCAAAGTAATCTTTATTAATGAGGAGCTTATGGCCGCCTCAACTGTACTGGGAGCCTGCGGAATTGCCTTTGCACTTCGGTTTATTCGTGCGGCGATTCAGGGGGGAGTGGAAATCGGTTTTAGTGCAGATATCGCACAGCAGATTGTTGCACAAACAGTTAAGGGAGCATCCGAGTTAATTTTACAGACCGGACACCATCCGGAACAGGAGATCGATAAAGTAACTACGCCAAAGGGAATTACAATTTCAGGATTGAATGAAATGGAACATCAGGGGTTTTCATCAGCGCTTATCAGAGGATTACTTGTCTCATTCAATAAGATCAACAATCCGAAATAGTTCGACTGAGAACCAATCTAATTTAAAATACAATACCTATGGATGAGCAGATCAAACAAATAGCCAACCGCTTGCGGGGAATGCGGGAGGTGCTCGAAATCACACCCGATGAGGCTGCAATAACCTGTAACATCACTAGAGAGCAGTACCTGAATTTTGAAAGCGGCAAAATTGATATTCCTGTGAGTATTTTGCACCGCATGGCCAGGAATTATAATTTTGATCTCACCATGCTTTTAACTGGTGAAGAGCCTCATATGCACGCCTATACGTTGACACGAAAAGACAAGGGAATAAAAGCCGACAGACGGGCTTCATATGGTTACCAGGCACTTGCAGGTAATTTTCGGAACCGGAAAGCTGACCCGTTTCTCGTATCGGTTGAACCCAAAAAAGATGTGACTGTAAATTATAATTCACATCCCGGACAAGAATTTAATTACCTGATTGAGGGAAAACTTAAAATATTCATCGGCAGCAAAGAGTTAATTCTCGAACCTGGTGATTCGATCTATTTTGATTCGGTCTTGCCACATGGGATGCTCGCACTGGAAAATAAACCCGCCAGATTTTTAGCCATTATCCTCTAATATTGAATCTTCATGTTTGAAAATTACCTAAAAAAAACGGCTTTTGAATCACTCGAAGATTTCCGGACAAACTTCGAAATAATAGTTCCTGAGAAGTTTAACTTTGCCTACGATGTCGTTGACGAATATGCGCGTACAAACCCTTCAAAAAGGGCAATCTGCTGGGTGAACGACAAAGGCGAAACACATGATTTTACATTTGCTGATCTTAAAAAAGCAAGCGACGAAACAGCATCATTTTTCCAGTCACTCGGCATCGGTCGCGGCGACAAGGTAATGATGATTATGAAAAGAAGGTACGAGTTCTGGTTTTCAATTCTTGCATTACATAAAATAGGTGCAATTGGCGTTCCCGCCACCCATTTACTGACCCCTAAAGATTTAATATACAGAAATAATGCGGCCGGAATAAAAATGATTATTTCAGTTTCAGAGCACGAAATTGTCCACAGCATCAACGAGGCAATGGCAGGTTCACCAACAGTAGAGAAGCTTGTTTCGGTTGGAGAGCCAACCCCCGAAGGTTGGTTTTCATTCCGTGATGGTGTTAAAAATGCAAAACCTTTTGTGGCTCCACAGGGTGATGCTGCTGCTGTGAATTCCGATATTTCACTCCTGTATTTTACTTCAGGTACCACGGCAAATCCCAAAATGGTCGTTCACGATTTCACCTATCCGCTGGGACATATCGTTACCGCCAAATACTGGCAAAATGTTGAAATGGATGGTCTTCATTTTACGGTTTCAGATTCAGGATGGGCAAAATCAGTGTGGGGCAAAATCTATGGGCAATGGCTAGCCGGAGCCGCTGTATTTGTTTATGATTTTGAGAAGTTTTCGCCGGACGATATGCTGACTAAAATCAGTACATACGGTGTAACCAGCTTTTGCGCCCCTCCCACGATTTACCGCTTCCTGATAAGGGAAGATTTTACAAAATACGACCTTACCAAATTGAAATCTGCATCCGTTGCGGGTGAACCTTTAAATCCGGTTGTCTATGATACCTTTTATAAACTCACCGGGTTAAAGCTCCGGGAGGGATTTGGCCAGACTGAGACAACCTTACAGATTGCCACCTTTCCCTGGATGGAACCAAAGCCAGGATCGATGGGAGTACCGTCACCCCAGTTTGATGTGCATTTGATCGACGGAGAAAACAAACCCTGCGAAGACGGTGAAGTTGGTCAGATTGTAATACGAACGGATAGGAAAGCTCAGGTAGGCTTATTTTCAGGCTATTACCGCGATAAAGAAAAGACAGCTTCATGTCATTATGGTGGTCTGTATTATACAGGCGATCTTGCATGGCGCGACGAAGACGGCTATTACTGGTTTGTTGGTCGCGTGGATGACGTAATAAAAAGCTCAGGTTACCGGATTGGTCCGTTTGAAGTAGAGAGTGCACTGATGACACATCCTGCAGTAATCGAATGTGCAATTACCGGCGCTCCGGACGAAATACGTGGCCAGGTTGTAAAAGCAACAATTATTCTGGCGCCTGAATTTCGGCCTGGCAACGAAACACTGGCCAAAGAGATTCAGGAACATGTCAAAACGGTGACGGCACCCTATAAATATCCCCGAATCATCGAATTTGTTACTGAATTACCCAAAACAATCAGCGGCAAAATCCGTCGTGTGGAAATCAGGGAAGGCAGTAAAAAATAAGTTGATCCGAAAATCGCACGTTCATACATCATCCCGGATAACCGAAATTTAAATCATTATGTCTTTATTATACAATAAAATAGTAATTAAAGTAGGGAGTAATGTTCTCACCCGCGCAGACGGGATGTTAAACGTTACCCGGATGGCACATATCGTCGATCAGATTGCGTTACTCAGAAAAGCGGGTTTGCAGGTAATATTGGTTACTTCCGGGGCAGTAGCAGCAGGGCGGGCAGAAGTTGTTTTACAACGTAAGCTCGATCCGGTCTCCTCCCGGCAATTATGGTCGGCCGTGGGCCAGGTTAAGTTGATCAACAGGTATGCCGATCTGTTCCGCGAAAACGGGATCACAATCGCACAGGTTCTCACAACGAAAGAAAATTTCAGCGACCGGCTGCATTACCTCAACATGCGTAACTGTATCACCACTTTACTCGAAAATGGAGTGATTCCCGTTGTTAATGAAAATGATACAATCTCAGTAACCGAACTGATGTTTACCGACAACGACGAACTTTCGGGTTTGATTGCCTCGATGATGGATATGGAAGCGCTGATTATACTCACAAATGTTGACGGCGTTTATACAGGTTCACCCGATGAGCCTGAAAGCCAGGTGATCGCAACCATTAATCCGGGAGAAACGATTGATATTGAAGCAATTTCAGGAAAAACATCAAATTTTGGAAGAGGTGGAATGCTTACAAAATTTCATATTGCTTCCAAATTGGCGAGTCAGGGAATTTCGGTGCACATCACTAATGGCACGAAAAGCAATACTTTATCAAACATCCTGAATATCAGGAAGAATTCTGTTCACACTCATTTTATACCTTCAAAAAAGAAATCTTCAGGAGTCCGCAAGTGGCTTGCCCATTCAGACGATTTTGCCAGGGGAGAAGTGATTATCAATGACGGCGCACGCGAGGTACTGTTATCTGACAGAGCTATCAGTTTACTTCCTATCGGAATTACCAGGGTTGAAGGCTTCTTTAAAGAAGGTGATATTGTGCGTGTTAAAGATTCTAAGGCCGAATTGATAGGCCTTGGAAAGGCCTCGTATTCCTCAGACGAGGTACTTAAAGAAATGGGTGGAAAGAAGTCGAAACCTTTCATCCATTACGATTATTTATACCTTTTATAAATAAACCTATGAACTATCGTGAACACTTTCAAAATGCCCTTAACGCCAGCCGTGATTTACATCTGCTGAGCGTCGCAAAGATTAACGAGGTACTGAATAAAATTGCGGATGCAACCGAAAAGAGTTCCGGATTTATTCTGCGTGAAAACCAAAAAGACCTGACAAGGATGGACAGTTCTGATCCAAAATACGACCGTCTCAAACTCACCGCCGGACTATTGAAAAACATCGCAGATGATATTCGCAATGTAGCTTCATTGCCTTCTCCAATAGGACGGATCATATCCGATACAATCAGACCAAACGGATTAAAAATCACCAAAATAACCGTTCCATTCGGTGTGATCGGTGTGATATATGAGGCACGACCTAATGTAACTTTCGATGTCTTCGCGCTTTGCCTTAAATCGGGAAATGCCTGCATATTAAAAGGTGGGAGTGATGCTGTTAATTCGAACCAGGCAATCGCAAGCATTATTCATAATGTATTGGAAATTAGCGGCATAAATCACCTTGTACTCACACTTCTTCCTACGGGCAGAGAGGCAACCAAAGAATTATTGAATGCAAGAGGATTTGTCGATTTACTGATTCCCCGGGGCAGCCAAAGCCTGATCGATTACGTTCGCCAGCATGCTACTATTCCGGTGATCGAAACAGGAGCCGGAATCTGTCACACGTATTTTGATGAATTTGCAGATACCAAAAAAGGATCTCTCATAGTAAACAATGCCAAAACACGTCGTGTTGGAGTATGCAATGCCCTCGATTGTCTGATCATTCATGCATCACGACTGGCCGATCTTCCGGAAATTGCAAAATTACTCCGTGAGAGTGATGTTGAAATTTATGCTGACAAATCTTCATATGATATTCTTGAAGGACGTTATCCTGAACATCTTTTAAAACCTGCAACTGACGAATCTTTTGGAACAGAGTTCCTGTCGTATAAAATGGCAGTAAAAACGGTATCATCGATCGACGAAGCCATTGAGCATATCGCCAAATATGGTTCCAGGCACAGTGAGGCAATTATTTCGGAGAACAAAACCAATTGTGATTTGTTCTTAAAGATTGTGGATGCTGCATCTGTTTATTCGAATGCCAGTACTGCTTTCACTGATGGCACTCAATTCGGATTAGGAGCAGAAATTGGGATCAGTACCCAAAAATTACATGCACGCGGTCCTATGGCGCTTGAGGAACTGACAAGTTCAAAATGGCTTATAGAAGGGGATGGCCAGGTACGGCCTTAATCTATAAACGATCCCATTTTCAGGTAACATGATCTGATTAGCTTCTCAACCTGGCAAAAATCTGTACCAAGGCCTTTATAATTATAGAAAACCACTATCTGTCAATAATATGCAACACTTTACATCGGTTTACGATCTGCCAAACCTGGCGGATGCAATCAATACAGCCCGGGAAATTAAACAAAACCCCTACAATTTTCAACATATTGGTAAAAATAAAACAATGGTGCTGATCTTCTTCGATTCGAGTCTTCGGACCCGGTTGAGCACACAAAAAGCGGCGATGAATCTGGGAATGAATACCATGGTTCTCAACGTTAACCAGGATGGGTGGCGACTCGAAAGTGAATTAGGTGTGATAATGGATGGTGATAAACCTGAGCACTTGCGTGAAGCTATCCCGGTGATCGGGCGATATTGCGATATTATCGGAGTCAGGGCATTTGCCCGCTTTGAAAGTAAAGAGGATGATTATTCCGAAAAAATTCTGAACCAGTTTATCCGCTATGCAGGGGTACCAATTGTAAGTATGGAGGCGGCTACACGTCACCCGCTACAAAGCTTTGCCGATCATATGACCATCGAAGAGTTTAAAACCAAAACCCGTCCAAAAATTGTGATGACCTGGGCCCCTCATCCTCGTGCGCTTCCGCAGGCGGTACCAAATTCGTTTGTTGAATGGATGCGCCAGACCGATTACGATCTGGTAGTAACTCATCCTGAAGGTTATGAACTTGATCCAAAATTTATGGGTGATCTTAAGCCGGAATATAACCAGGATAAGGCGTTTGAAGGGGCTGACTTTATTTATGCCAAGAACTGGTCCTCTTTTACCAATTATGGCGAAATTCTCTCAAAAGATATGAACTGGACAGTTACACCTCAAAAAATGGCCCTGACAGACCATGCGAAATTTATGCATTGCCTTCCGGTTCGCCGCAATATGATTGTTTCTGATGAAGTTCTTGATAGCCCTTCATCTATAGTGATTGACGAAGCAGAAAATCGAGTATATTCGGCCCAGACAGTTTTAAAAATGATATTGGAAGGGTAATATGAAGGATCACTTGATAATCATTAAAGTAGGGGGCAAGATCGTTGAAGAGGAGGATTCGCTCCGGTCGTTGTTAAAGGATTTT
>JBBRGI010000211.1:0-6349 GCA_038240855.1 Bacteroidales bacterium
AAAGGGAAACATTTTATATTGTTATTGTGAAATGAAAATCAGTTCCATCGGAACGGATCATTTTGTAGCCCCGGGATTTCAATCCTAGGAAACGAATAGGAATTAAGGAGTTCAGTAGGAACGAAACATATAGATATTCAGTAAGCATATTCCGGTGGTTTTTTGGGTTCTTTGTTGTTATCGGCGTTACAAAAATAAAAACGAATTACACGAGATCAAAGAATTACGCTGTATAATTTGGAAATGATACTTAAACAGGCTACTTTTCCGACGGCTAATTTGGAATTAAAACAAATTGGACTTATGGTTGCCAACTGAGTATAATGATAACATTTAAGGCTTATGACAAATTTATGAAAATCAAATTCTGTCTCATACAAATACTGGTCATTACACTATTACAGGGTGCTTCAGCACAATCACACCGTTATACAAATAAGCAGAGTGGAACCATTTCTCCTTGGGAAATAGGTCTTTCGGCGGGTGTATCTTCCTTTGTGACTTCGGTTAATTCTTCTTCAGGCACCATGTCCGGCCAGATCAATTATTGGTCCCGTGATGAAAATCCCGGTATCGGGTTATCCGTGATGAGAAACATTTCACCTGCTGTTGGAATTGAATTAAATTATCTCACTACCCGCCTTACCGGGACATGGAACAATAGTTATTTACCACTTGCGATTTCAGCAGGTCATGAAAGCCCGCTAACCTTTGACAGCAAGATCAGCCAGTTCGACCTAATGGCAACGTTTAATCTGAATCAAATGATGCTTCCTGGTGATGAGGAAGATATATGGCATATCTATTTAAAAACCGGTGTCGGTCTTGCGCTCATTAACGATAATAAGAATTTTTATCCGGGTGCTAGTCCGTATAATAAAATGTCACTTGTCATTGATGCAGGGCTATCGGTTTCAATGAGTGATAAAATAAAATTAAATTTGGGTTCTTCCTTCCGGAGTGTTAACACCGATAATCTTGACGGGGTTCATGTGGAATCCACTGGCTTGAACGGGGAAACGATAAGTTATATGAAGGTACATGAAATCTACAACTATACTTATTTAAAGGTGAGCTATTGCCTTGATAATTTTGGTACGAAAAAAAAGAAAGGGACATTCAGAATTAAATAGGAGAAATTCCGGGTTTACAGGAAGTGGTAAATTGCGAAAAAGGCAGTGTAAAAGAGTTTCCTCTCCTGCACTGCCTTTCTCTTTTGACTGGACTGATCCCGTATGTTCGAAATACTTATTTCATGCGTCGTTTGATGTAATTCTTTGCCTTATGGGTCCATTGTTCGAAGTACCCCAAGTTAGGGCTGTCATCATAATAACCATGCCCGTAACCGCTGTAGGAGCTGTACCTTCCGGCGTAACCGTAGCCGTCCATCATGGTATCGTTAAGTATGATTCCCAGGTTGGGCAACGCTTTCCTTTCTCCCATGTCGTCGATAAACTTTACCTGGTTGCGGTGACTATACTTAAAGCGCAACAGGAAGAGATTGGCGTCGGCATGTGCACCGACGAGTAACCCGTCAGTCACCATGGAGATTGGCGCATTGTCCAGGATAATATAGTCAAATTGTTTTTTGGCTTCGGCAATAAACTTCCCGAAAAATTCATTTTCAAGCAGCTCAGCCGGGTTTGGAGGTACCGGCCCCGATGGTGTAAAGCTCAGGTTTTCTACCCCTGTATTTTCAACCACCTCCTCAAAGCTGTTGTAGTTGATCAGGTAAGTGCTTAGCCCTTTTATATTATCAGAATTAAAAAGTTTGTGCAGGACCGGTTTACGCATATCGACACCGACAAGCAGTACTTTTTTATTGTTGAGGGCGAGAATCAAGGCCAGGTTAAGAGACACAAATGATTTTCCTTCGCCCGGGATGGTCGAATGCAGGGCAATCACTTTCTGGTCCTCGCCCGGTATTAAGTATTTGAGGTTGGTACGTAATGACCTGAATGACTCGGCAATCGAGGAGCGCGGATGATCGGTCACGATCATCTCTTTGCCATAATCGTTGTGAGCAATCGTTCCGATGACAGGCATTTTGGTACGTTGCTCCACCTCCTCCCTGGTCTGTATCGAGTCGTTTAAAAAGTCATATATAAGTAGTATTCCCAGGGGAGTTAATAATCCAAGGATCAGCCCGATCAGGTAGTTCATCATTTTTTTCGGGCCGGTCTTTATCATGGTAATCCTTCGAGCCGGATCCACGACTTTTACATCGGGAACGCTTGCAGCCATGGAGATGGCTGTTTCGGCACGTTTTTTTAACAGGAACGTATAAAGCTCGTTGTTCAGGTCAAAACGGCGTTTGAGACTGAGCAGTTTCTGCTCGTTCTGGGGCAGGTCGGAGAGTTGTCCTCCCAGTTGTGCTATCCTTTTATCGAGGTTTTGCCCCTCAATCTGCAAATTCGATTGCTGGTTATCTACCGTTTTTGCAACAGCATCCAGGGTCATCTGCAGCTCTTTGTCCAGTAACCTGATGCTTGGCGCTCGGTCTTCGAGCGAGAAAGCCTGTATTTCGCGTTTGCTATAAAGGTCGATCAGTTTGGTGACCAGTGAATTAAATGTTTCGTCTGAAAATCCGACCACGGATGGGGTGACCATCTGTTTCATCTGCCGCGAATCTTTCATCTCTTTTTTGAGCCTGGTGATGTAAGCCAGTCGCATCCCTGCCATCGCTTTTTGTGACTCCAGTTCTTCGACCTTTGCCAGTACCAGCCCTGCTTCCTGGGTAAGGTCGATCACCTTTTTTTCGGAGCGGAAGTTGGTAAAGTTATTCCCTGCCTTGTTCAGCGAGTCGGTAATCCCCGATAACTGGCTGTCAATAAAACGAAGGGTGTTTTCAGATGTACGGTTTTTTTCAGTTAAACCGTACCTGATATAGACCCTCCCGAGTTCGTTCAGGTAATCCATCTCTCGTTCGGGGTTGGCCCCTTTGAGCTGCAGGCTGATCAGGTCTGATTGCTCATCCACCAGGTTAACAACAAGCTTCTTTTTATAAACAAGGGCCATTTGTTCGATATCGTTAAAACAGAAGATGCCCTCTTTAAGCGAATTTCCCTCTGCCATGCTATTTTTGTCCACAGTAAAAGCAAATGGCCCGGTTACGAATGGCAGACCGAAAACACCTTTAGTTTGAAAACTGATATTACGCTCCTGCCCGTAACTATCCATTGTTTTTGTATCCGCCTCCACGAGGTATTCATTTCCCGTAACCGTGGAGATATGAACCGGGATTCCTGCTGGATTCACCTTTGTTGCAGTCGTAGTAATAAGAAAGGGTGGTTCGCTGCCATAAAGGTCCTTGTCATAAAACGGCGTCTCCTCGAACCATGAAATCTTCCAGTCAAGGTTTTCAAGTGCATTATAGTTCAGTGAGTAAGACTGGAGCAAACCAATATGATTCTGTATCTTGATATTTCCCCCCATATTCAGCCCCTCAAATAGTGTTGGCATATCCGCCCCCCCTCCTTTTTTCTCGTCCTCCACCAGCATAGTGGCATTGATTTCGTATTCGGGTGCGGTATATCGGTTGAAGATCCATGCTCCGGCAAGGCCAATAAAGAGGCTTGCCGCAAACCATTTCCAGTAATACAGGGTACGCATCAAAAACTCCTTGATATGAACCGGTTCTTCCTCGGGCATGAAGAACTCAGGGAAATTTGAATCTTGCATCATCTCTTCTTTTATAGAATATTGGGAATTACTTTATTTGAAAATCTGGTAAACCAGCAGTGCAGTGGTGACTGCCGATAGAGACATTGACCACAACTGAGAGTTTGTTCCGAAGTATTTATAGCTGTCGGGCGTTACATAAACCATATCATTGGGGAGCAGGTAGTAAGCAGTTGAACTGATCAGATCCTTTTTTGTGAGGTCGAGGCGGTAGCTTTTGGTGCCGTCGGAAGTCGGCCGCATAACCAATACTCTTTTAATGCTGGCAAAGTCGGTGATCCCGCTGGCCATGCTGAGCGCTTCAAAAATGGTGATTGATTTACTGTAATTGTAATAGACGCCGGGATTACGTACTTCGCCCATCACCGTGATTTTATAGGAGAGCAGCCTCACCTTTACGGTGGCGTCTTTTACAAACAGAAGTGATTTTTGTTCAATCAGCCGGAGCGCCTCGCTCACCTTAAGTCCTGCAACAGTGATCTTTCCAAGCAGCGGCAGGGTGATGTTCCCTTCATTATCCACGAGATATCCATTCAGGTACTGGCCGGATGCTTCCCCGTACATTTGCTGGATTCCGTTTGATATATTGTTGCCGGATTGCCCGGGGGAGAGGAGCTGGTTGACTTCGGGATTTAATGACTGTATCTCCACAAAGAGATTATCGTCAGGTTTTATTTTATAGTCAGGCGCCTGGCCGGGAAGGCCTTTTATAAATTGATCGTGGTTCATATCCTGCATCACGGTGATATCTTTTGTTGAACGGCAGGCAGTAAAATTAAGTGCCATCAGCAGGACGGAGAAAATTAAAAGGACATTTCTCATTTTAAAATATTGAATTATAGAATTTGTAAAAATAGATATTTAATAATAATGAACGGTCTTTGCGGGGAGTGCATTTTCTCTTGTATGTCTGTCATTGCGAGCGAAGCGCGGCAATCCCATGATACTAGCACCATTCAATAATTCTCCCTTAACCCTGCCCATAATCATGCGATTGCTTCGTTCGCATCTTAATTTTGCAAATGACAATGATTACAGACGCTCCTCGCAATGACAATTCATTGTTCATTGCTCATTGTCCATTGTTCATTGCTCATTGTTCCTTATCCCCGGATATCAACAAATTTTAAATTTGCTTCATATAGGTATTGGTTGCCTTCAGGATTCTCTTTTTTACGGTGTCCCATTTTAATTTTGGTGTTTTCAATAAAACAGGCCAGTCCGAAAGGTCAACATCTTCAAACCAACTAAGGCTTTTCAATACATTGACTTCGTTGTATTGCGAATATTTTTTCTTGTAAAAGAAGATCATTTCAGCAACCTGATATTGCTCAAGTAAATAGTAGATGTCAATGAAATCTTTTACACGTTGTCCGCTTGTTGAAATTGCATTTAGTTTCATTGCAACAATATCCGGTACAGATAACATTAGAATATTTTCAATGATTAAAGGTTCGCAAACCAGTGGGTAGCGATGGGCAATAATATCCACCTGAACCTGATCGATACTTCCCTTTATTGTGTTGTTAGCAGAGAAAAAAAGTTTAAATGGGAAATCGGCTGATAAATTGTCCAGCATTTGACCCACCTCAAAATTAAAGTTCGAAAACAGGTCAATATCAATAGATTTCCGGTGCCCGATTTTTAAAGCCAGTGCCGTACCTCCCACAAGATAGAAGCCTTTAAGGTATTCTTTTTGCTGGATTTGGTTTAGTAACTCCAGGGTTGATGCGTCAACTGTTTCCTTGTGTAACATTTAAATTTGGATTTTGGAATACGGAAAAGCAGTGAAACAAAATTTAAGGTTTTGGGATCAATATAATTTAGGTTGCAAAGTGTATTTTTGACCACCTTATCTCCATAGTATTTTCTGACAAGTTGTATTTCTGCGATGTTACCGAAATTTATAACACGCTCTATGATGATTCTTTTTGATTTTTCTTCATCTAAATTTGAGGGATCAATATCCCAGAAATAGGTTTTATTCAGTTGTTCCAGTAATCCCTGCATCGTTTTTGTTCCTTATACTGTAAAGATACTAATCAATAAACCAATTTCATCATTGAAAGTTAATTTTTTAGTATGGCACGCTTAAACTTTCATCCCGTCAGGGGATCCGCCAGCTGGAGGATGGGTAGAAACCGTAAGCGAAATTATTGTGCCGTCTCGTACGGGACGGAAGACACTTAGGAGCAATTATCTTTCTACTCCGCCAGCTGGCGGATGCCTATGGCATATTTTCTTGTGCTTGAACCTGATGCTCATTTCTTACCCCGGGAGCTACTTGCTAAATTTATTCCCAAATAAGGGTCTTGAAGCACGACCTGTATTTGAGAAAGTGAGAAGATGAGAAAGTGAGAAAATGAGAAAATATGTCCCGAAATTACATACTCCCGCACGTGCGGGATTGCCCATTGCCTAATTCTTAATTCCTAATTCAATGTTGTTTAGAAAATATTCGAAATAACTCCAGAGGAGTTGCCAGTAAATAACCTTCGGTTTCAACCGGAGGGAAAGAGAATAAGAAATAAAATTAACTCTGGAAGAGTTTCCCAAGTCGATTCTTTTTCATTTGCTTATGGGAAACTCCTATAGAGTTCTAATCGAATAATCCATGTTTTTCATAAACTTCGCGAAGCAAAAAAAGGGTTGGGTGCGCAGGCATCCA
>JBBRGI010000212.1:0-6338 GCA_038240855.1 Bacteroidales bacterium
GCGAGTTCTGCAAGGTAGCTTCGTTCGCCTTTCACAAGATTGACATGTGCAAAAAGATCCTGACCTTTCATGCGGTCGGTAAGGTAGGCAAGTCCGTTGGACTGCATATCAAGGTATGGGGAGTCGATTTGCTGAATATCACCGGTAAAGATCATTTTTGTCCCTTCACCGGCACGCGTGATAATGGTTTTTACTTCGTGCGGTGTAAGGTTCTGTGCTTCATCAATGATAAAATAACAATTCGATAAGCTGCGTCCCCGGATAAATGCCAGCGGACTAATTACCAGGCGATCGTCTTTCTTTAGGTCTTCGATCATCCGGTATTCCGGACTGTTTGGACTGAAACAACGCTTTATCACTGCGAGATTGTCAAACAGCGGCTGCATGTAAGGGGAGACCTTCTCTTCCGCATCGCCGGGCAGGAAACCGATATCACGATTACTCAGTGCCACAATAGGACGTGCAAGAAGCACCTGTTCGTAGATATTATGCTGTGCTATTGCTGCGGCAAGTGCAAGCAGGGTTTTGCCGGTTCCGGCTTTGCCTGTCAGGCTTACGAGTTTTATTTCGGGGTCGAGCAGCGCATGGATCGAAAAGGTCTGTTCCGCATTCCTGGGCTTGATTCCGTAGGCTCCTTTTTTGTCAACACGTTCAAATCTCTGACGGAATGGACTGTAATGTGCCAAAACACTCGCACGCACACTTTTCAGGATAAAAAACTCATTGGCAAAAGGAGGCTTTTCGATACCCGATTCTTCAATCGTCAGATAATTGTGCTCATAAAGCCGGGCGATAAGCGAATCGTTGTAATCTTTTACTTCACGTATGCCCTGATGCAGTACGTTTATATCCTGAACTTTATCGTTTTTGTAATCTTCTGATTCAATGCGAAGCGATTTTGCTTTCATCCGAAGATTTACATCTTTTGTCACCAGGATCACTTTGCGGTCTTTAAATTTCTCCCTTAGAAATTCGGTTATGGCCAGGATACGGTGATCCGGAATATCTTCGCGAAACGACTCTTTCAGTTTATCTGAGAACGGTTTACCTGTTTCAATCGTAAGTTTGCCTTTGTCATCTCCCAACGAAATGCCACCATTAAATAATTCATTTCCAACAATTTCATCGAGCACTCTTACAAACTGACGGGCCTGAAAATTGATCTGGTCATTTCCCCGTTTAAACCGGTCCAATTCTTCCAAAACAGTAATAGGAAGAATGACATCGTTATCGTTGAAATGGTAAATACATTCATGGTCATGCAGAATGACGTTGGTATC
This sequence comes from Bacteroidales bacterium, assembly GCA_038240855.1. Lineage (GTDB taxonomy): Bacteria > Bacteroidota > Bacteroidia > Bacteroidales > Prolixibacteraceae > JAAFHB01. The sequence continues at coordinate 1,281 of JBBRGI010000212.1, forward strand.
AATGACAAATACTTTTGACTTTGGCATTTTTTTCAGATTTAATATTCCTATAAAAATAGGAAAAAATAGTTCGGTTCATCGTTTTACATTTCGGAATTTATGATCTTTGCCTTTGATTTTGTCAACCAAATCCGACGTAATGCAAAGCTACAACGAAGTAATCAGCTATCTGTACGATCATCTTCCTTATTATCAGCGATCGGGTCCTGCTGCTTATAAAGATAATCTCGACAATACCCTTGCCCTTGATGTGATGTTTGGTCATCCGCATCTCAAATATCAGTCGGTGCATGTTGGCGGCACCAATGGAAAAGGGTCTGTTTCGCACATGCTGGCAAGTATTTTAATGGAGGCCGGTTATAAAACGGGACTTTATACCTCTCCTCACCTCAAGGATTTTCGTGAGCGAATCAGGATTAACGGAGAGATGGTCGAAAAGGAGTTCGTGGTCGATTTTGTGGAGCAATTTCTGAGGTTTAACCGGGAAAAGAAGATTGATCCCTCATTTTTCGAACTGACGGTGATGATGGCATTCGAATATTTTGCCAAAAACCAGGTAGATATTGCTGTAATCGAAGTTGGTTTGGGTGGACGGCTTGATTCAACTAATATTATTAAACCCGATCTGTGTGTAATCACCAACATCAGCTATGACCATACAGCCTTACTGGGTGATACCCTTGGAAAGATTGCCCTTGAGAAAGCAGGTATTATTAAACGTCGTGTTCCCGTTGTTATTGGAGAAACTCACCCGCAAACAAGCATAATTTTCAACGGTATCGCAAATGAAATGGCAGCTCCATTGGTTTATGCCGATCAGCATTTTAGTACCATAACCGGTCTTTCATCGATTGATATGCGACAGATTTTTAATATCAGGAAGGATGGGGCAGTGGTTTACGAAAATTTAAGACTCGATTTACTGGGACGGTATCAGGCAAAAAATATTTGCACTGTGCTGGCAACTATTTATCTACTTCGTGAACAGGGTTGGCAGATTCCCGACAGCGCACTCAGGAATGGCCTGGACAAGGTGACAGAAAACACGGGGCTGCTCGGACGCTGGCAGGTTATGGGAGCCAATCCGCGAGTTATTTGCGATACTGGCCACAATGAAGGTGGCATGCGTGAAGTGGTGGCTCAGATTGCTCAGACTCCTTACAAAAAACTACATTTCATCATTGGTATGGTCAATGATAAGGATATTGCAGGTGTCCTTAACCTGCTTCCCCGCGATGCCGTTTACTATTTTACAAAAGCTGCCATCCCACGTGCACTCGATGAAAATCAGCTTATGAAGATGGCTGCCTATTTTAATCTTCATGGCAACACCTATCCTTCCGTAGCCGATGCTATGATTGCAGCCCGCAAAGAGGCTGATCCGGATGATATGATCTTTGTCGGGGGCAGTACCTTCATCGTGGCGGAGGCGATCCCATGATCAACGATAATTGTAAGATGATATTGTTTCGAATAAATTATAAAAGGAAGAAGAAGGCCTGTCGTCAGGTTATCGGAATAACACTTTGAATCTGAATGGAAGACTACTTATCGCAATTTTTCGATTACCTGTTAAATGTATTGCTTTCGACCTTTAACCAGTTGTTTCTGCTTTTAGGACCATTACTTGTATTTGCACTTATTTTAAATCTCTCTGCCATTCTGACTGCACGAATGAGTGTTCGTTTCTGGGGCAGGAACCTGTTTCTTTACGGTTTTTGTTGGCTGGGTTGTTCGGTCCATGAGCTGAGCCATGCATTTTTTGCCATTATATTCGGACATAAGATATCTCATATTGAATTATTTAAGCCATCAGGCAACGGGGAATCGCTTGGCCATGTGAGTCATTCGTACAATAAAAAGAGTATCTACCAGAAAATCGGGAATTTTTTTATCGGGATAAGTCCGCTTTTATCCGGTGGAATTGTATTGTTTATTAGTGTTTACTTTATTTTTGGTTACAACGTTACAAAACATTACCCGTTCAATATTTCCTCCGGTTATTTAACTGATATTAATCTGTTTAAACAACTGACACAAAATATATGGAATAGCTTTCTTTCCTTTTGGGCGGTTATTTTAGCCAACTCAGGACCTTACTTCTGGAAACCGGCCTTACTCGTCTATATCCTGTATTCTATCGGTAGTGCCATGACACTAAGTAAATCGGACATGGTCAGTGCTCTTTCAGGATTTTTATGGGTAATCGTTCTGTTTTTGGTATTTAATCTTGTAACACGCTGGATGGGCAACTTTGCGATCGGATTTTTGTCGCGGTTCATTAATAATGTTTCCGGATTTTATTTCCTGCTTATCCTTTCTGCCCTTGCAAATCTTTTGTTTATAGTGATGCTTGGGATTCTGAATCTTGTTAAAGGATTGTTTGTGCGTTAGATAGTGAAGGCCTGACTTGTTTGTGCTAAAACAAGTCAGACCTTCACTTGGTGCCGGATTCAAGCACTTCCCGGCAAGCCATGCACAGGCTTTGCTTTTTTTGATCAATGTCTTCAACATATGTACTTGACCTCATTACACAGGTGGGATTATGACAGTGTATCAAACCAAACGTATGTCCAAGTTCATGAATAATTTCTTTTTTACAACGTTCGAGCAGAAGATGGCTATTGCGGTTCATTCCATAACGTTCATTACTAAGCCGGTAAGTTGAGGCAATTCCTGTTCTGCCGTTTAAAAAAGCCTGTCCGAAGATAAAAGTCAGGATTGGAATAAACAAATCGACATTGAATAATCCGAGGGTTTTCAGTGACTCGGTGAAAATCATACCATCAACCTCCTTCAGCAGCACATTACCATTGTATTGTCTCCGGGCCTGATCGAAAAATTCGCTCAGGTCTATACGACCTTCCCTGAGATTTACTGTGCAGCGATATTCCTGATTAACTGCTTCAGCGACCCTCTCAAGAAAATTGTTCTCGAAATACCCGAAAGATATTAAGGTAATATTCGGCATTTACATTTATATGATAGTGCGAAAATTAAAAGCCTAATTTTCCGGTTTCAGGTCGTACTTCTTGATTTTATGATAAAGTGTAACCCTGTCCACTTTTAGTGCTTTTGCAGTGCGCGAAATATTCCAACCGTATTTATTCAGAATCTGCAGGATAAACATCGCTTCGAAATCGTCAAGACTTTCAGCAGAATTGTTCACAATGGTTTTTTCAAGCGGGAGGTCTCTCAGTGTGATTTTTCTGCCATCACCAACTACGATAGCTCTCTCGATCATGTTTTCAAGTTCGCGGATATTCCCGGGGAAATTAAATTCCTGTAAACGTTTCAAGGCAGCCGAATCAATGGTGGCAGGTGGTTTATTCATCGAGATGCAGTACTTGTTGATAAAGTATTCGACAAGTAACGGGATATCTGCGGTTCTATCACGCAAAGGCGGAATATGTATGTTCACTACGTTGAGACGGTAAAAAAGATCTTCACGGAAAGTTCCTTTTTCAACCATACTTTTCAAATCCTTGTTTGTGGCACAGATCACCCTGAAATCGGAACTAATTTCCTTGTTTCCGCCTACCCGCACAAAGGTTTTTGATTCCAAAACACGCAACAATTCCACCTGCATCTTACCCGAAATCGTTGCAATTTCATCCAGGAAGATCGATCCGTTATCGGCCATTTCGAACCGTCCCTTGCGATTATACATCGCTCCTGTGAATGCTCCTTTTTCATGACCGAATAATTCACTTTCGAGAAGGCTCTCGGTTAAGGCCCCGCAATGGACACTGATGAACGGAAAGAATTTGCGCGGTGAATTGGCGTGAATGGCTCGGGCAACCAGTTCCTTGCCCGTACCGCTTTCGCCCGTTATAATTACTGAGGAATTGGTTTGTGCCACACTTTCGACTTCCCTGAGCATGTTCTTCATTGGCTCGCTGTTCCCGATCAGGTCTTCGACATTTTCCAGTGAGATCACCTTTTTCTTTAATGTTTCATTTTCGTCGGTCAGGGAAATTTGTTTGGTGGCATTTCGGATTAAATGGGTTAAATCGTCGGGATCGAAAGGCTTTGTAACATAATCGTAAGCGCCATCTTTGAGCGCTTTAACAGCGGTATCAACCGTGGCAAAGGCGGTCATCACGATAACAATTGAATCCGGTTTGATTGATTTTATTCTTCTGAGCATTTCAAGTCCATCCATTCCGGGCATTTTTATGTCGGCCAGGATAATGTCAAATTGATCCGATTCAAGTATAGTCAGCGCTTTTTTGGCGTTTTCGGCACTTTCGACCCTGTAACCATCTTCAATGAACCAGTTGTACAACGAATCCCTTACGGATTCTTCATCATCAACGATTAATATTGAAATTTTTCGTGCCATTATGATTGCTCTTTATTTTTGTATTGATTTAGCCTTGATGGCTTCGCCGGAATTGTTACATCAGCAAAGATAAAAAAAATCTGCATCCGTCGCCGGTGATAATAAGGATATGAAAGTTTAATTACAGATGTGTTAAGAGAATTCAGGATACAAGCAGATTCAATTTTAATTAACAAATTTTAACCTGCTAAATATTTTAATAACTAAAAAAATAGTCATAATATTGGCATAATTTATTTACTTAATTTTTCGGTATTAAAACCGGACATAATAATGAAAGGTTTTGATTAAATAAATGTGTCAATATGTACTTCTTCAATAATCCTACTTCAATATTCTACAATCTGCATAAACAGTTATCGTTTTCATTGACTAAACACTGTAGTACCTAATCTTAACTATTGATGGAAAAAATCTGTATTTATTTCGCACTGATAATCCTGCTCTTTTCTGGATGCAACAGAAATAAGGTCAGTATCATTACCTACGATCTGAAACGTACCGATTATATTGAAACTATTGATGCCATGGGAACGATTCAGGCCGTAAATAATTTTGTTCTTCTTTCGCCAAGAATAAATGTTTCGGGAATGACGGTGGCTCACCTTGCCGAAGAGGGCACTCATGTAAAAAAAGGAGACACGATCTGTATTCTTGATGCACCGGAGCTTGTATACAATCTTGAGACTTTTAATATTGAACTCGAGAAGATG
>JBBRGI010000213.1:0-6292 GCA_038240855.1 Bacteroidales bacterium
CCAAATGTGACCGGTGTGTTACACATGGGTCACATGCTCAACAACTCAATCCAGGACATTCTGGTGCGACGGGCCCGTATGCAGGGTAAAAATGCCTGTTGGGTTCCCGGCACCGATCATGCGTCAATTGCTACTGAAGCCAAGGTTGTTGATAAACTGCGCAAGGAAGGAATTTCGAAAGATAGTCTTACACGTGACGAGTTTCTTGCTCATGCCTGGGAATGGACCGACAAACATGGCGGCATTATCCTCGAACAACTTAAAAAACTCGGAGCTTCCTGCGATTGGGAACGGACCTGTTTCACGATGGATAAAATCCGTTCAGAATCAGTTATTAAAGTATTTGTTGATTTATACAACAAAGGATTTATCTATCGGGGAGTGCGGATGGTCAACTGGGATCCGGCTGCCAAAACCGCACTTTCGGACGAAGAAGTTAATTATAAGGAAGAAAAATCAAAACTCTATTACGTCCGGTATAAAATTGAAGGAACCAACGACGAATATGTGACCGTTGCCACCACAAGACCGGAAACGATTCTCGGTGATACTGCCATCTGTGTTAACCCGAATGATGATCGCTTCAGGCATCTTGTGGGTAAACGGGTATTGGTTCCGTTAGTTAATCGTGCAGTACCTGTCATTTCAGACGATTATGTGGATATTGAATTCGGTACAGGATGTCTTAAAATAACACCTGCCCACGATATCAACGACTACGAAATAGGACTTCGCCACCACCTTGAAGTGATCGATACCTTTAATGATGACGGCACCCTGAGCGAAAAAGCAGAGATTCTTGTCGGCGTCGATCGGTTCGAAGCCCGGAAACGGATCATTCCGATGCTCGAAGAGGCGGGAAACCTGGTTAAGATTGAGGATTACAACAATAAAGTTGGTTATTCGGAACGGACCGATGTTCCGATTGAGCCAAAACTTTCGGCTCAGTGGTTTCTGAAAATGAACCAGATCACAAAGCCTGCAGCCGAAGCGGTCGAAAATGATGAAATCAGGTTCTACCCCGCAAAGTTTAAAAATCTTTACCGGCACTGGATGGAGAATATCAAAGACTGGTGCATCTCGCGTCAACTCTGGTGGGGTCATCGCATCCCGGTATATTACCTGGCTGATGGTTCTTTTATTGTAGCCGACAGTGAAGAAAATGCGGTAACGGAGGCACAACTGAGAACCGGAAATAATCAGTTAACCATTAGTGATTTACGTCAGGATGAAGATGTTCTTGACACCTGGGCCTCTTCGTGGCTTTGGCCGATATCGGTATTTGATGGAATAAACAATCCTGACAATAAGGAGATTAACTACTATTATCCCACCAACGACCTTGTGACCGCGCCCGAAATCATTTTCTTTTGGGTAGCGCGAATGATTATCGCTGGTTATGAATACAGAGGTGATCTTCCTTTTAAAAATGTTTATTTTACCGGTATAGTAAGAGATCAGCAGCGTCGTAAAATGTCCAAGTCACTCGGTAACTCTCCCGATCCTCTCGACCTGATTTCAAAATATGGAGCCGATGGTGTCAGGGTGGGAATGTTATTATGCTCACCTGCCGGAAACGACATCCTTTTCGATGAATCACTTACAGAGCAAGGTCGTAATTTCAGTTCAAAAATCTGGAATTCCTTCCGGCTCATAAATGGCTGGGAAGTTGATGCTGCAATCGCTCAACCCGAACATTCGAGACTTGGAATTGAATGGTTCAGGGCAAAATTAAGCGAAGTGATCATCACCATGGACGATCATTTTGGCAAATACCGGCTCAGCGATGCCTTAATGACCATTTACAATACAATACGGGATGAATTTTCAGGGTGGCTGCTTGAGATCGTAAAACCGGCTTATCAGCAACCTGTTGATGAAAAAACATTCCGGGAAGTTGGCGAATTATTCGATGAGGTGCTCCGGCTGCTTCATCCGTTTATGCCTTTCATTTCGGAAGAGATATGGCAATTGCTAAAGGCACGCAAGGCTGGAGATTCCATCATGATTTCAGAATGGCCCACACCTGTTGTTAACCAGGACGATATTTGCGAAAAATTCGAATTGATCAAAGAGGCAATCACGGGAATCCGAGCCATCCGTAAGGAAAAAGAAATTGCCAATAAAGAATTGCTTAGTTTATCGATCGTACCCGGCGAGAAGGGATATATTCCGGAATTCAACCCTGTTTTATACAAGATGGGTAATCTTTCAGATGTTCACGTAACGGGTGAAGAAATTAGCGGTGCCATGTCATTCAGGGTCAGCACCTCTGCTTTTTATATTCCGTTAGGCGATCTCGTGAATGCCGAAGAGGAAATGGCTAAAATTGAAGAAGAGTTGAAATATGCGATCGGATTTCTCGAATCGGTAAAGAAAAAAACGGGGAACGAACGATTTATGAGCAGTGCTCCTGCCCAGGTTGTTGAGTTGGAACGAAAGAAGCAGGCCGATGCGGAGGAAAAGATAAAGATGCTTCATGAGCGGATGGAATCATTTAAATAAACGTATTTAAGTCACAACTTGTCCCGATTTTCAGGGAATGTAACACGACTTGTCCCAAGAAGCAAAAATGATCCAATGTGCTAATTTGCCAATGTTTTCAAAATGGATTTAATGCAATATTCCGGTTTTTTTTAAAAGTCAAGCTAATAATCTGTCAGCCAACAGATCATATTCACGGTGCTCCGCACCGAATCCTACCCCTCGTTTGCAAATGCCTGCTCCGATTTTTCGGGGAGGAGTAGAGGTGTCGGGCTCGGAATTACCTTCCAAAGGCGAAGATGAACGAAAATAAATTTTGAGAAAAGTTTTCTATTGGCGAACTATTGATTAATTTTGTCCTATGTTTAATATTATCACGCGAAAAACATTATTGGATTATTGTAAAAAGTATCCTCTGGCCGCACTTTCATTGCAGGAGTGGTATCATGAGATGATTCAATGCGACTTTAAAAACTTTAATGAGCTTAAATTAGTTTACGGAAACGCAAGTCTGGTGGCCGATGAACGGGTGGTATTTAAAATCATGGGAAATAAATACAGATTGGTAGTCAGAATTGTTTTTCAATTCAAGGTCATTCAAATAAAATGGTTTGGCCCGCATGATGAATATGATAAAATTGATGTAACAAGTACAAATTTTAAAAAGAAAAGATCATGAATTTGAAGATCATCGGTTCCAAAAAAGAATATCAGCAATACCTGGATTGGGTAGATGTAATGCTGGATCAGAAAGTATCACCTATTACGCCTGAAGGAGAAAAACTCCAGGTTGTGCTGCTTTTAATTAAGCAATATGAAGATCAGCACTATCCAATTCCAAAACCCGATCCAATAGATGCCATTAAAAGTAAGATGTTGGATTTGGGATTAAAGAATAAATATTTTGTTGGTAAAGTGGGCTCAAAAGGATACATATCGGCGATATTAAATAAACGCAAACCTTTAACACTCGAAATTGCCAGGTTATTTCACATTGAATTAGGAATCCCAGCTGATATTTTATTACGTTAATTGTACGCAAACACCACCGTATACGACCCTTGGTAAAGTCCCTACCCCTCGTTGCAAACGAGGGGTAGAGGTTTGGTGCAAATTCGTCAAAATTCTTGAAATTTGGGTCCCTCGATTTTTAATCGCGGTAATCATAAAATGGCGATTGAAAATCGCCGGACCCATGTCCGTAGCATAAAAAAAGACCTTCCGGATATTGATTCCCGAAAGGTCTTTTTTACAGATAAGTGGAGTTAATTATCTTAAAACTTCGTTTACTTCATAATAAGTGAGGCCGAAAGCTTCAGCAACACCTTTATAAACAACTTTTCCATTCACAATATTCAACCCTTTTTTCAATGCTTTGTCGTCAGCGCAGGCTTTTTTCCATCCCTGGGTAGCCAGTTGAATCGCATAGGGTAAAGTGGCATTTGTTAAGGCTATGGTTGATGTGCGGGGAACAGCTCCGGGCATATTGGCAACCGTATAATGAATAACACCATCAATAACATAGGTAGGATGATCGTGTGTTGTGGGAACTGTGGTTTCGATACATCCACCCTGGTCAACCGCCACATCAATCATAACTGTCCCGGGGTTCATTGTCGGGAGCATATCCTTAGTAATTAAAAAAGGTGCCCTTGTTCCGGGAATAAGCACTGCGCCTACAATCACGTCACTCACTTTAACCTGCGACCGGATATTATAATCGTTGGACATCATCGTCTTTACGTTGGCAGGCATAATGTCGTCGAGATACCTCAGACGACGCAGGCTGATATCCATAATGGTCACATCCGCACCCAGACCTGCCGCCATTTTAGCAGCTTCTGTTCCTACAATACCACCACCAATGATCAATACCTTTGCGGGAAGTACACCTGGAACACCTCCAAGGAGCATTCCCCGACCGCCAAATGTTTTCTCAAGGTATTTCGCACCTTCGTGAATCGACATCCTGCCGGCCACTTCCGACATTGGAATCAGCAATGGAAGTGAACGATCATCCATTTCGACAGTTTCGTAAGCCAGGCACACCGCTTTACTGGCAATCATTGCATTGGTGAGGGGTTCGCATGAAGCAAAGTGAAAATACGTATAAACAAGTTGACCTTCCTTAATCAGATTATATTCCGATTCGATAGGTTCTTTCACCTTCATGATCATTTCAGCAATGGCATAGACATCTTCAATTTCTGGAAGAACTTCTGCACCGGCTGCGATATACTCTGAGTCGGCAAAGCCACTCCCGTTTCCGGCACCCGACTGAACGTAAACCTCATTCGCCCGTTTAACCAGTTCCATAGCACCGGCTGGGGTCAAAGCCACCCGATTTTCGTTATTCTTTATCTCTTTTGGTACTCCTATTCTCATATTCCGATTTTTTTTATGACGTCAAAAATAACAAAAACAAATTTACTGAGATATGATAAAGTGCATATATTCAAACACTTTAAATTATATCCAATTGAAACAAAAGAATCTATAATTAATGGCATTTTTAGTTGTTTAACTGTAATTACGAATAAAAAGAAAGTAAAATCCACTAAAAAGCGAATAATTATAATTGTATCTTTGCCAGCGTTTAAAAATCATTATACAGAATGCCTAAAATTTCGAACAGGGGAGATTTATTACCCCAATCGGCCATCCGTAAATTGGTGCCATATGCTGAAAACGCAAAAGCACTTGGAAGAAAGGTTTATCACCTCAATATTGGTCAGCCCGACATCAAAACTCCCCCGCATGCCATAGAAAGGATCAGAAATTATGATTTCGAACTCATTCCATACGGCCATTCATCCGGCAATGACTCTTACAGAAATAAACTCGCACGCTATTACAGGGATCGCAACCTGGATGTTAATCCCGACGAAATCCTGATTACCACGGGGGGATCCGAAGCAATTTCATTCGCCTTTATGGTTTGCTTTAATCCGGGCGATGAATTAATTGTTCCGGAACCGTTTTATGCCAATTACCTCTCCTTCGCAATTGCATCGGATGTCGTGATTCGTCCCATTACTTCTAACATTGAGAATGGGTTTAAACTTCCTTCAATCGACGAATTCGAAAAGTTGATCAATCCGCGTACAAAAGGAATTTTTATCTGCAATCCCAACAATCCCACGGGATATGTCTATACAAAGGAGGAACTTGAAAAACTAAGTAAACTTGTTCTCAAATACGATTTGTACCTGATCGCAGACGAGGTTTACAGCGAATTTGTTTACGATGGCAAAACGCATCATTCGGTGCTTGAAATTGAAGGAATCAGCGAGCATGTGATCATGATCGATTCGGTTTCAAAACGTTTCAGCGCATGCGGAATCAGGATCGGATCGCTTGTCTCGAAAAACAAACTGATTATAAAATCAATTCTAAAACTAGCGATGGCACGTCTTTGCCCACCTATGTTGGGACAGGTTGTTGCTGAATCTGCTGTGGATTCTCCTCCCGAATACATGGAAGCGGTTTATAATGAATACTTAAACCGCAGGAATTATTTCATCAACGCATTAAATGAGATACCGGGAGTATACTCACCAATGCCTATGGGTGCTTTCTACTCGATCGTCAGACTTCCCATCGACGATAGCGATAAATTCTGTCAGTGGATGCTCGAAGAGTTTGAATATCAAAATGAGACCGTGATGATGGCGCCTGCATCGGGATTTTATTCGACGAAAGGAATCGGGAAAAACGAGGTTCGGGTCGCCTACGTTTTGAATATTGATGATCTCAAAAAAGCTGTTGAATGTCTGAAGGAGGCGCTTTCAGTTTATCCGGGCAGAAC
>JBBRGI010000214.1:0-6290 GCA_038240855.1 Bacteroidales bacterium
CCAAGGCTCAGTCGTATGGGGAGGATAGTGATAATCCGCTCTATGATTTTTTCTTTGGTCCGAGAGGTAATCAACAGCCGCCGCGTGGTTACAATCAGCAACCTCAATACAGTATGGGTGCTGGCTCAGGAGTTATAATCAGTAGTGAAGGGTATATTGTTACCAATAATCACGTTATTGAAGGTGCAGAAGATATTGAGGTTGTTCTGAACGATAACCGGAAATTTACAGCCAAAGTTATCGGTAGAGACCCAAATACCGACATCGCCCTTGTAAAGATTGAAGCCACTGATCTTCCGGCTCTTTCGTGGGGTAATTCCGAAACCCTTAAATTAGGGGAATGGGTCTTAGCCGTCGGAAATCCGTTTAATCTTACTTCTACCGTTACTGCCGGTATCGTAAGTGCAAAATCACGGAGCATCGGAATAATGAGCGGACAGATGCCACTTGAGTCATTCATTCAGACTGATGCAGCGGTAAATCCGGGAAACAGTGGAGGAGCCCTGGTTAATGCAAGCGGGGAACTTGTTGGGATTAATGCCGCAATAGCATCACGAACAGGATCTTATACAGGTTATTCATTTGCTGTTCCGGCTTCAATTGCGAGTAAAGTTGTTAATGACCTTAAACAATTCGGCGAAGTACAACGCGCACTGTTGGGTGTGGAAATCAAAACTGTTGATGACAATCTTGCCAAAGAGAAAAAACTGGGTAAAATTGAGGGTGTATATGTGGGAAATACAACGGAAGAAGGTGCAGCGCGACAGGCAGGCATCAAAACCGATGATGTCATAACTGCTATCAATGGATCGCCTGTAAATACAGTTGCCGAACTACAGGAGCAGATCGGGAAATACAGACCTGGTGATAAAATTGCCCTTACCGTTAAACGGGATGGGGATATGAAACAATACAATGTTGTATTACGTAATTTAAAAGGTGGCACATCTATCGTGAAAGAATCGTTTTCAGTGCTGGGTGTCGAATTTGGAGCAATTACGGATAAAGATAAAGAACGGCTTAAGATAGATGAAGGGATTCAAGTCATTAATCTGACAAATGGTAAGTTAAAGGGAGCCGGAGTTAAAGTCGGGTTTATAATTACCGATATAAACAAAACCTCGGTCTCAAGTGTTGAGGATATTAAAAGAGTACTTTCCCAGGCAAGTAGTAATAAACCTGTTTTGATTGAAGGGGTTTATCCCAGCGGAGAATGGACCTATTATGTCTTCAAGATGGAGGAATAATTACCAGAAAAAGAAAACCTGATTTTAAACGGATATACCGCCGTTTCGGTATTGTACAAACCCACAAAAGTTTGTATCTTTGCGAACTTTTAATCGGAGAGCATGAGACAATTAAAGATTACAAAATCTATTACGAACCGCGAGAGTGCATCGCTTGACAAATACCTTCAGGAGATTGGCAAAGAAGAGCTGATCACTGTCGAGGAAGAAGTTGAATTGGCACAACGCATCAAGAAAGGAGATCAGGCTGCGCTTGAAAAACTTACGAGAGCGAATTTACGGTTTGTGGTTTCTGTTGCAAAGCAGTATCAGAATCAAGGTTTAAGTTTACCGGATTTAATCAATGAGGGTAATCTTGGACTAATAAAAGCTGCTGAAAAATTTGATGAGACGCGTGGTTTCAAATTTATATCCTACGCAGTATGGTGGATTCGCCAGTCAATTCTTCAGGCTTTGGCTGAACAATCAAGAATCGTGCGACTTCCTCTAAATCAGGTTGGCTCGTTAAATAAAATCAATAAAGCCTACTCAAAATTTGAGCAGGAACACGAAAGAAGGCCTTCTCCCGAAGAACTTGCCGAACAGCTTGAACTTCCGGCAGATAAAGTTGCTGATACACTGCGCGTATCAGGAAGGCATGTTTCGGTTGATGCACCTTTTGTTGACGGTGAAGACAACAGCTTGCTGGATGTCCTGATCAATAACGATTCACCTAATGCCGACAGGGTTCTTATCGATGAATCCCTCTCACGTGAGATCGACCGCTCGTTGACTACCTTAACTGAGCGTGAGGCCGATATTATCAGGATGTTTTTCGGAATTGCCTGCCAGGAGATGACCCTCGAAGAGATCGGGGAGCGTTTCGGTTTAACCCGTGAAAGGGTCAGGCAGATAAAAGAAAAAGCGATAAGACGTTTACGCCACACCTCACGCAGCAAACTGCTTAAAACGTATCTTGGATAATCATCAGGCAAATTGCTATTGAGTGATTTCCCGAAATAACGCTGTCGTACAGCATAATTAGACAAGCCCTTTTCCTCAAAAGAATAGGGCTTGTTATTTTTAAACTTTGAGTGAATGTTCAATTCTTTTGACATCACCTTCATTTTTATCCATCATGGTCAGGGCAACATCTGCAATTCTCTTATCCATTTTGTCTTTGTCTTAAGAGTTCCTTCAACCGAAACATTTCATCACGTAAACGGGCAGCTTCGATAAAATCGAGCTCTTTTGCCGACTTTTCCATCTCTTTTTTGGTCATGACGATCGTCTTTTCCAGGGCCTCGGTACTCATGTATTTCACAACCGGATCGGCAGCTACGTCCGAATGATCAGGAGGAATATAGGCCCTACCCATTGCCGATTTATCAGCCCGGTATTCCAATCCGATAATTTCCCTTGTAGGCTTAATAATCTGGGTGGGTGTAATGCCGTTGGCCACATTAAATTCGTGTTGTTTAATCCGTCTGTAATTGGCAGAATCAATCGTTCGCTGCATCGAATCGGTAATTTTGTCAGCATACATGATAACAAGTCCGTTCAGGTTTCGTGCGGCACGTCCTGCCGTTTGCGTCAGCGACCGCTCAGAACGAAGAAACCCCTCTTTATCGGCATCCAGAATAGCCACGAGTGATACTTCCGGTAAATCAAGTCCTTCGCGCAATAGATTTATACCAACCAAAACATCAAAAACCCCTTTCCGCAAATCCTCCATGATTTCAACCCGCTCCATCGTATCGACATCTGAATGAATATAACGGCAACGGATTTCCATCCGTTCGAAATATTTTGTCAGTTCCTCTGCCATTCTCTTTGTAAGGGTTGTCACCAGGACGCGTTCATTTTTCAGGGTTCTCAAATGAATCTCCTCCATCAGATCATCAATCTGGTTAATCCTGGGCCTGACTTCAATCTGAGGGTCCAATAATCCAGTTGGTCTTATGATCTGTTCAACAATCACCCCCTCGCTCTTTTGTAATTCATAATCTGCAGGTGTAGCACTCACAAAGACAATCTGACGGGCAATATCTTCAAATTCCTCAAATTTCAACGGCCTGTTGTCGATGGCTGCAGGAAGCCGGAAGCCATAATCTACTAATGTGACCTTTCGGGATCTGTCTCCGCCATACATCGCATGAATCTGGGGCATAGTAACATGACTTTCGTCGATCACCATCAGATAATCTTCGGGGAAATAATCAAGCAGACAGAAAGGCCGGGAACCAGGCGCTCTCCTGTCGAAATACCGTGAATAATTTTCGATGCCCGGACAATAACCCAGTTCGCGGATCATCTCAAGATCGTAATTCACACGATCTTCAATCCGTTTGGCTTCAGCAAATTTGCCAGATTGTTTGAAAAACTCAACATGTTCAACCAGATCATTCTGTATATGCCGGATGGCCAGTTGAATACTGTCCTTTGTTGTTACAAAGATGGTGGCAGGGTAAATGATGCAGTTATCGAGTGATTCAACGGCATATCCGCTTTCAGGATTAAAGAGCGCAATTTCTTCAATCTCATCTCCGAAAAATACAATTCGCATTGCTTCATCAGCATAGGCAGGAAAGATATCAACGGTATCGCCTTTCACCCTGAAATTTCCCCGCTGAAAAAGAAGCTCACTCCGGGAATACATCGCATCCACCAATTTGTGAAGGAAGACATTACGACTAACTATTTCGCCAACTTTCAGCGAAATTACATTGGCATGAAAATCCTGCGGATTGCCAATCCCATATAAACAGGACACGGAAGATACCACAACAACATCTCTCCTTCCCGATAATAGGGCGGAGGTTGTGCTTAATCTGAGTTTCTCAATCTCCTTATTAATTGATAAATCTTTCTCAATGAAGGTATCGGTCGTGGGAATATAAGCTTCAGGCTGGTAATAATCGTAATACGAGACAAAATACTGCACCGCATTTTCGGGAAAAAATTGTTTCATTTCGCCATAAAGCTGCGCTGCCAATGTCTTGTTATGACTCAAAATTAACGTCGGCTTCTGCACCCGCTCAATGACATTAGCCATTGTGAAAGTCTTTCCCGAGCCTGTGACACCCAGTAAAGTCTGGTAAGGAACACCCGTAACAATACCGTTAGCAAGTTGTTCGATCGCTTCCGGCTGATCGCCAGTAGGCTGGTAATCTGAAACTATTTTAAAATCCATAATTGCAAAAGCATAACCAAAAGACGAAATTAGTAATAAAAAAACGCTATCTTAAATCTATCATATACATCTTTCTCAATAAACACATTGACAAATTGGCAAATTCTTCTCCGGGTCTCAGCTTCAAAGTTCCCGTCCTGTGGTCACCTCATAAAATTGGGTAACATCAACAGACATCATTCCTGCAAGTTCGGCAGCCTGTAAGCCAAGCAAACCATCTTCGTAAACCTCACAATCTGATGGCTGAACCCCGATTAATTCCGCCGCCCTTAGGAACGTATCCGGAAATGGCTTGTGATTAATCACATCCTCAGCAGCAACCACATGCTCAAAGCAATCTTTGACTCCTGAAATTTCAAGTGTCTTCCAGGCCAGATATTGCGATCCGCCTGTACCACAAGCCATTGGAATTTTTCCTTTATTCTCCCTGATCAACTTTATAACCGGTTCAATTGGTTTAGCCAGATGCATGCTTTGTTCGTACCGCAGTTCTTTGATACGTGTAAACTCCTCCACATCAAAATCAGCTTCAAATTTTGTTTTAAGGTATTGACTCGTTTGCAAAGCAGGAATACCAGTGACTTCGACAAAAAGTTCGGGGGTAAATTCGATTCCCTGTTCAGCAGCAGTTTCACGCCAGGCAATGAAATGAACGGGCATTGTATCGCAAATTGTGCCATCGATATCGAAGATCAATCCCCTGGCACGGGGATTACGGGTTATTTCTTTTTTCATTAATCAAACTATTTTCAAAATGCAAAAATAAGGATATAAAAGAAAACATGGACTTTATTAAATTGTTAAGAAGAATTACACATTCTCTGGCCCGATTCTTCGGTGGAAATTCGCTTAATTTGCACTAGTTTATAAAGCTGTAATAATGACCAACGTTCATTTGTATTTACCGACAGTTCTGCCACAATGGGGAATTTTTGCCGGTGTAGTATTAATTACCATAGGATATGTCGATAAAAAAGACCTATGGACCCGCTTCGGGTGGATTGTTCTGATTGTCACCGGCCTCACAGCGCTGTATTTTAATCTTTTTGGTGAATTAAGTGCACCGGGTGAAATTATTGCTCCAGGTTCCGTTTCTGCACTGCTTACCTCCACGGGATGGCAAGCCGTTGCCGGCGGAGTTTTGGCAGTAGCTTCTCTTGTCATGTTACAACTTAAAATGAAGCGCTATCCGATCCTTGCGATTCTTACGTTGATCTATTTTATCCTGATTTTCTTCCTGTACTATCAGGCATCTGTAATCTCGGGCAAGGTAACTAAGGATATCCCTGTCACTGAACTAAAACAATAAATATGACTATTCAATTACTTGAAATTTATGGATAACGATATCAACGTATTGTGGGAAATCTTAAAAACAGTGCTCCCGGCTCTCATTGTATTTCTTACCGCTTATTTTCTTTTTCGTGATATGCTTGAGAACGCTCAGCGGCAGCGGGAGTTTGAGTTCAGGGTAAAAAACAGCAGTAAGGTTACGCCGGTCAGATTGCAGGCTTATGAACGTCTTGCACTGGTTCTTGAACGTATTTCACCGCAATCACTACTCATGCGGGTATCTCCCCATGAAATAACTGCTTCGGAATTTCACCAACTGTTACTCTTAACCATCCGTCAGGAATTTGAGCACAATTTATCACAGCAGATTTATATTTCACCAATGCTGTGGGAAACCATCCGCGGAGCAAGGGAAAATCTGATCGGAATTATTAATAAATCGGCTGAAGAACTGGGAAGTGAAACTACTGCACTGGCGCTAAGCAAGAAAATCATTGAAACCTATATTGAGGAAGAAGATCAGGCCATAGAATTTGCCATGAAGGAGCTTAAAAAAGAGGTGGGAAAATATTTTTAGG
>JBBRGI010000215.1:0-6269 GCA_038240855.1 Bacteroidales bacterium
GTGGTCAGTGGTTTTGCATTGGTTTGATTACTACTCTGAGGCAGCAGCAATTTCAGTGCATTCGGACTTACCACAGTAGAGGTTATCATAAAAAAAATCAGCAAAAGAAATACAAGGTCAGTCATGGAAGCCATGCTGAACGCCGATGCTACTCTGTTTCGTTTTCGTAACGCCATAATGTGTTGTTATTTAACTATTTGGCTGGTTCATGCAGCAGATCCATAAATTCGGAGGTAGTTGCCTCCATTTGAAAAACAACAGATTCAACCTTTGCAACAAGAATATTATAAGCAAAATAGGCTGTAATTCCAACAATCAGTCCTGCAACAGTAGTTACCATTGCCAGGTAAATCCCACCTGAAAGAATGGTTACATCGACATTACTTCCGGCAGTTGACATATTGTAGAAAGCCTGAACCATACCCATTACAGTTCCGAGAAATCCAAGCATAGGGGCTCCGCCCGAGACACTGGCAAGGGCCGGAAATCCTTTTTCAAGTTTCGATACCTCGAGGTTGCCCACATTTTCTATTGCTGTATTGACATCGTTCAAAGGACGACCAATACGCGAAATTCCTTTTTCTATCATCCGGGCAACAGGCGTATCGTTTGACCGGCACAACATCAGCGCGTCATCCACTTTCCCCCGGTGAATAAGGTTCTTGATCTGATCCATAAAATTCCGGTCTATTTTCGACGCTTGTCGTATTGTGTAATAACGTTCACCAAAAATAAAAAGTGCAATCACTCCAAGGGCAAGGATTGGAATCATAATCCATCCACCTTTTACTGCCAGATCAAAGAAGTTGAGCTCAACTGCTGCTCTGGTCGTTTTTGCCGCAATATCGGAAGTTTCGATTGCCCCTTGTGCACCCTGAAGTAGTAATAGATTAAACATAGGGAATAAAAGTGTTATGTGTTACAATTTTGAATTGAAAAAGAAATTGAATAAGTAATAGGGCAAAAATAGCGATTCCGATTGAAACGACCATGCCACAGAAGGTAAATCTACCTGTATATTCACGACCTTGAATTCATTGTCCTGATCCTGCTTTTAAAGAATCCGGCTTAATGCTGTCATTAGGTCTTGCTTTTTTTGGACGGTAATGATGAAACAAATCGCTCAGGCTATCGAACTCTTCTGTAAATGAGATTCCCAGGCCCTGTTTGTACAACGAAGTATCGTAAATAAGATCATCATTGGCACGGTTGTAGGCCTTAAGCTGTAATTTACCCGATTTGTTGAGTTTTATAAATACTTCAACCTCCCCGACAACGGGATTTGTAGTACTCGATTGTAAATTACTGTTGTTACCAATATTACCGTTAATGGTTACCCTGTCATCGAGGATCTGTGTACTTAGGGCAAATTCCATCTGATTGGCATTTACCAGATCACCCGGGCGGTAATTAAAACCGATATCCCAATCATTGCTGATCTGTGAGAGCCAGTTGGAAAGTTGATTGGATAGAATGTCTGAGGTAGTCGATCCTACCAAATTTCCGGTGCTTGACTGGAAATCCTGTCTCCCCCTTAAATATTCAGGAGTAAAGAACTGTCCCATTACCAGTAATGATACCATTTGCCTGTTGATATCATCCTGTGTACTGATAAACTGCTGAAGTTCATCTTTTGTCCGCTCGTCGGCCGTAGGAAACGTAATATCAAATTTTACAGCGGGATTAAGTAATTTTTTTGAGAGGTTGATTCTGCACTCAACGGGAATCCTGCGTGAGTTGTCATTTTGGCTGTAATTGAGTAACAGGTAATTGACCGGTGCTTTGAGGGTATAAACGGCGTCAAGATCGACGATGGCACCATAGGGATCTCCGTTCCAGGATATAAGTCCCCCCTGTTCTATGCGGAACTTTCTGACCAGTACATTCTGTAGTGTAAACATGTAATCTCCCTTGTCGATCTCATAATCACCGTAAATCAGGAAATTCCCTTCTTTATCATAGTTAAATCTTAGCTCACCCGACCCTGAACCGTTAATTGCATCACCAACTGTTGAATTAAAGATCATTTGAACTTTGGCATCCGGAGTAGTCGTAAGGTCCAGATTCATTTCAAATCCTCCCGTTGGAGTGTTTCTGGACAAAGACCTGTTGCGCAACAGAGTATCAGGACTAACGAACCGGATGAAATCATATTGATTAACCGATTCAGGATTCTCGAGCGGTACATTTATCTGGGTTCCTTCCTGGGTGGTTAACGACATATCCATACGAACATTCGCTACTTTTCCCGATATTTTTATAATCCCTGACACATGCGCCAGACCATAAAAAAGTGGGTTGTCGCTTCCGGTAGTGTTCAATGCCATGATATTGCCCGTATTTGCAGACATATTGTAAGTCATGCGATTGAAGAAATTGTGGGTGATAACACCATTGAACCTGGCCGTGTTGTTTTCAATATCGGCAATCTCTATATTTTTGAAAACAATGGAATCACCCCTGAATCTTACCGTATCGCTCAGCGAATAGACAACCTTGGTGTAATCAATTCCTATTTTCGCACTGGTAACAACCACATTCCCATTGAATTTTGGTTCAGATCGTTTGCCCGTAATACTTATCTCTCCGTTTCCAAGACCTTCTATTTTATTGGAAAAACTTCGTAAGACAGGCAGTAAAGATTCGAGAGGGAAATCCTTAAATGAGGCTCTGTAATCGAGGCTGTCGCTTTTGGGTTGGTAATAACCTTTTAACGCCAGTCCGTCTTTGGAATCTTTCCGGAGAATCAGCGAAGTATTTAGTCTGGCTTTTTGTTGGTCCCATGAATTATCGAGGAGTATATCCCCAAAGTTTTTTCCGAGGTAGGTAAAATCCGAAAGTCTAAGATCGCTGGTAAGGAAAAATGAGTGATAAGGATCAGCTACAGAAGCTGTTCCGTTTAATTCACCTGAAATTCCTATCGGTTTTCTCAGCAATGAATTGATGTTGTTTAGTTGTACCCTGGCGAATTCAATGTTTATTTTATCTGATGTATTATCTGTCACTTTTCCAAATATCCTGAATCTTTGCTGGTTATGATGGAAGCTGAAATTATCGATGGCAATCGAAGTTGTATCGATATGAAGATGACTTTTTTCGATCTGCCATAATGAATCAGTAACCCATATCTTCGAAGGGCTAAGATAAAAATCTGCCAGGCTATTTCCCCCTTTATTCCGTGAAAAGACGCCCAGAAAATCAACTTTCCCGCTTGAAGTAGGTACAGAATTATTGTTCCAGCTTATTGCAGAATTAAGGCTGTCGCGAACAAGGGTATTATTGATTGAAAAATTATCAAATATCAGGTTTCCCCCCAGTGAGGTACTTTGTGTTCCAAGTTTGATGAGCCACTTGCTGCCGCTATTTCGTGAGCTGATAGTCAGCGCTTTTACCTGATATTGATTGTGTATCAGCTCCTGTATGGCTCCGTCGAGGAATAGGCTTTTGCTTTCCGAATCAATACTGCCGACAAAAACCACCGGTGATTTTGCGCGTAATCCAGGTAGCAGGAAGCCTCCAAGTTCTTCCGCTTTCTTGATCCTGATGTCAAATTGAAAAGCGTTTTTACCGGTGGAACTGCGGCTCGAAAAAGGAAGTTTGGCCGATGGCAGGAAATGATGGAGATAATCCCTGAAAGTAAGATCGAATTCTCCGAAATGGTATTTACCATCGATGGTTATATCCGCAATATCAGAGCGAAGAGTGATGTTGTTTTTATCTATGCTGTTCGAGGTATTGAGCACAAGGGTTTGAATGGCAAGCGAATCTTTACCCCGGATATAAACAAAGTCCTGCAGGTCGATCTGACCGTTGACATTATCAATATGGTCACCCGTGAAATTGGCACTGACTTTAAAGGTGATATCTGCTACATTCCTGTTTTTTTCAAGACCCAGGATCACCAGATTTGCTTTCTCTACGGTTGATGAAAAGTTGAATACCGGAATTTTACTTTCAAAATCGGCTTTTCCTGCAAAATTCATTTTCAGGTGGTCATCCGCTATCTTTAATTCCCCCTCGAAACTCCGGTCGCGTGCTTCCCCATTCACGTAGATCGAATCAATTCTGTAATTGTTAAAGTAAAGACTATCTACATTCCCGGCAATCAGGGCATTAAATTTTTTATTTGCCGACCGCGAACCATTCACCTTTATTGCTGCTGTTATGGCTCCAAGAGGTTCGTAATTCAGTAATTTTCCGGCATCAAACGATGTTGCCCTGACATTTCCTTTAAAATCAATGTCTCCCGATTTTTTTGGACGGATAGCAATATCGGTTGATAATTTGCCAAAACTCCCGTCAAATGTCCCATAGGCAACAAAATCGGAGGGAAATCCGCTGAAATTTCCCTGGTAGGTAAGTCTGATGTTATTGAGTAATATTTTCGGAATCTTAAGATACCTTAACGGATAGGAATCTGGCATCCGAATGGAGGCCAAATCGTTGAAATTAAAGGTGTTGTTGTTTAATTTGAAAAATATGAAGGTGTTTTTCCATACGGGCAAACCTTTTAATTCAAGATCAGCATTGACCTGGGTTCCATTTCCGATTTTTAGGTTGATTTTTTTGAATTTTAAATTACTCAGCGAACCTTTGATCCCCCCAGAAAACAGGATAGGTTCGTTCATTCCCCAGATTTCCGGAATAACATAGGAGAGATCAGTCAGTGAAAGCATCGATTCCTTAAAATCGCTGTCAATTATAAATCGGTTTGTTAACGTCTGACTTCTTTCCAGATACAGCGAATCGATCCCAAAAAGTTCATTTTTGGATATTTTAATTCGGTTGGCATCAATATGTGAATGATTCGAAACGAGTGTCATATTCGAAAGTTCAAGGCCTGTTGAATCAATGCGACCTGCAAACCTCAGATCACCGATTACCAATCCCGACTTCTCGTAGATCGAGGCATTATCGAGAAAAAACGTAGTAACCGAGTCCGTTTGCCGTACATTCACCACCGAGAGGTTAAGTTTTGTTATTTCTAAATCATTAAAATTAAGACCGTTATGAACCAAAGTGTCCTTCTTTGTGAGGTTTTTATACCTGATTTTCGAATTCAGGAAATAGAAATTATTAAACGTGATTTGCCATGGATGAAGGGTATCACGTCGTGAACTTTTTGTTCCGGACAAAAACCTGAAATTATATCCTGCAGTATCTCTTGCAATATTGATTTGTGAATCCTCGAAATTGAGGTCGCCGAAATGAACTTTCCTTTCTTGAAGCGTTAAACTGTCAATCTGAAGTTTAACACTCGCGACATAAAACATGGTATCCTGATTCTGATCTTCAACCAGCACGTTTTCGAGAACTATGCTTTTAAATAATGAAATGTCAACACCACCGACACTTATTTTTGCTTTATAAGTGTCCGATAATTGTTTCATTACCCACTGAGCCATAAATGTTTGAACTTTTGGAGACCTAAAGATCAGATATGACGCGCCGTAGAGTATGGCGAGCGTGAGAATTGTGATAAGTAATATTTTAAATCTTTTTTTGATACTTTTGACCTTTATTTTAGAACGACCCGGTATGCGGGAGATATACTTTTTTTGACTTTTTAAAGGTAGCACTTTTTTGAAGTACGATATGAGTAGAATGAAATCAATTTGAATTTAAATAATTGGGATGGGAAAAGACAAAACAACTATTATACTTGGGATTGAATCTTCATGTGATGATACATCTGCGGCGATAATTCGTAATGATGTGATTCTTAGTAATGAAGTTGCAGGTCAGACGGTGCATATCGCCTACGGTGGAGTGGTTCCAGAACTTGCATCAAGGGCTCACCAGCAGAATATTATCCCTGTTGTTGATCTGGCCATTAAAAATGCGGGAATATCGCTGGATGATATTTCGGCGGTCGCTTTTACACGCGGACCTGGATTATTGGGATCGTTGCTGGTTGGAACTTCGTTTGCAAAGGGTTTTGCACTTTCAAAAAATATACCGCTCATCGAAGTGAATCATCTTCAGGGACATGTATTGGCGCACTTTATCCGGGAGCCATCAGAAGAGAAAAAAACACCGGGATTTCCTTTTTTATGTTTGCTTGTATCGGGTGGAAATTCTCAGATAATAATGGTGCGTGATCACCTGGATATGGAAGTCATCGGTCAGACAATTGATGACGCAGCGGGTGAAGCATTCGATAAATGTGCCAAGGTCATGGGATTGCCTTACCCTGGTGGACCACTGATTGATAAACTTGCAAAGGAGGGCAACCCGTCAGCATTTAAATTTGCCAGACCCAAAATCGC
>JBBRGI010000216.1:0-6241 GCA_038240855.1 Bacteroidales bacterium
TTATTCTATGATCAATCGTGTCAATCATTGCTTATATTTCTGCCAATGATAGTCATAAATTTCTTCATTTTACTGGAAAGTGTTTAGCGAGATTTGAACTGAATATTTATAATCTTTAAGTTCATTTATGAAAGGATGTTGATGTCGTTTTTTATGATCGGGTTGTTCGCGATGGGATGAAGTGCTCCTAACCGCGACAATGCTCAACAAAGCTCACAGGCCGGGTATGTGAAAGCGTGTGACCACGTACAGGCTAATGTCATCAATTTTTCTTTGCGGGTTTTGCGGTCTTTGCGTGACATTTAGAAGAATTTTAAAAAGATATAAGGTAATGTTGGCAATGTGCACATTGTCAACTTGGCAAATTCATCATTTCTCAATCACCCTCCTTGTTTGCGCCCCATCGCCCCTTCGCCTTGTCGCCGTGTCGCCCTTTCTCATCTTCTTTCTCCCGCGGCGCATGAAAGATTTGATTTTCAATTAATCGTGCAGTTGCGCCGCACTTTTGTTTATCGCCCTGACCCCGGGCGGCTTTAAGATCATTCTTCCGGATTCAGGTAATACCGAATTCATTCGTTTCTCAGTCAAAAACCGCCTATTCTCAGATAAACAATTCGTAGATCGCGGCCGCGAGTGCTGCCCCGAGCAACGGACCGACTATCGGAACCCAGCAATAACTCCAGTCACTATTGCGTTTAAGTGGAATGGGCAGCAGATAATGTATGATCCGGGGTCCAAGGTCTCGCGCTGGATTTATGGCATAACCGGTTGGACCTCCCAACGAAAGACCCAGACCAAGGACAACGATAGCAACAGGCAAAGCATTTATTGACCCAAGGCCAACCGCAGGTTCTGCCATGTAAAGCACAGCCAGTGCAAGAACAAATGTTCCGATTGCTTCGGTTATGACATTATAGAAATAGCTCCTGATGTTCGGTGCGGTACAGAAAATGGCCAGTTTCGAATCGCCATCTTCGGTCACATCAAAATGTTTCTTGTACGCAAGCCATACGAGAAACGCACCAAACATGGCACCAAGCAACTGTGCACTGATGTAAAGCGGCACAAGTGAAGGTGAAAATTTATGTACAAGAGTAAGTGCGAGTGTAACTGCAGGATTCAGATGGGCGCCGCTATATGGCGCGGCAACCGACACACCCGTAAAAACTCCCGCTGCCCATCCAAACGTGATTACAATCCAACCGCTTGCATTTCCTTTTGTCTTATTGAGAAGAACATTAGCAACCACTCCGCCGCCAAAAACAAGGATCATGGCTGTTCCGAAAAATTCAGCAAAAAATGCATTCATAGTCTAAATATTAATTGATCAGGTTATTATATTTTGAATCTCTAAGTTGTTAAAATGAAAAAAGCATCTTGCGGTTGGCAGCTGGCTACTGGTGACCGGAAACTGGCTATTGGCGGCAGGCAACTGGCTGCATGATTTCCAGATGCATCCCCGCATCATGATATGTTTCCAATTACAAATAAAACTTCTTTTAATGGATCAATTTCAGCGATATAAATTGGCGGTTGTAATTTCTGACTGATTCTGCAATCCAGATTTTAGCAAAGCCAGTCACTAGTTGCCAGCCGCAAATGTGGATATTCAAATTGTCGATAAAATTCTTTAGCCACCTTTATACGTATTTTACCCCGCATCATCAGCCCAGGCTTTGGCCGCATTGACAGCCCTGTGCCACCCTTTCATCAATGCATGGGTCTTTTCGGCCGCTATCCCCGGAGTAAAGGTGCGGTCGATTTGCCACTGATGTTTCATAACCCTGACATCATTCCAATAATTGACAGCAAGACCGGCAAGATATGCGGCTCCAATCGCCGTGATTTCCGTAATTTTAGGTCGTACTACATTGACCTGTAACAAATCGGACTGAATTTGCATCAGTTGATTATTGATGGTTGCACCCCCGTCGACACGTAATTCCCTGATGTTAATCCCTGAATCATTTTGCATGGCAAGCAGTACTTCCAACGTCTGATAAGCAATACTATCGAGTGCTGCACGGGCAATATGTGCGGACGTTGAGCCTCTTGTTATCCCAACAAGTGTCCCGCGTGCATGCTGGTTCCAGTGCGGTGCACCAAGACCGGCAAATGCAGGCACAAAATAAACGCCGTCACTGTCCTTTACTCTGGCCGCCAGTTTCTCGACATCACCCGATTTTTTGATAATTCCAAGACCATCGCGGAGCCACTGAACGACTGCCCCTGCGATAAAAATACTTCCTTCAAGAGCATACTGCGTCTCATTGCCTATCTGCCAGGCAATGGTTGTAAGTAATTGATTATTTGACGTTATTGGTTTATTCCCGATGTTCATCATCATAAAACAACCGGTACCATACGTATTTTTTACCATACCCGGTTCAGTGCACATCTGCCCAAACAGGGATGCTTGCTGGTCACCCGCAATACCTGCAATGGGGATATCAATACCCGGCTGACCCGCAGTTTTGCCATATACTTCGCTTGACGACCTGACTTCAGGAAGCATATTTTTGGGAATATTGAACATTTCGAGTAATTCCTCGTCCCACTTCAGCGAATGTATATTAAAAAGCATGGTTCTGGAGGCATTTGTCACATCCGTAATGTGCAGTCCTCCCCGGGTAAGATTCCACACGAGCCAGGAATCGATGGTTCCGAAGGCTAACTCACCCGCCTCTGCCAGTTTTCTGGCCCCATTTACATTATCAAGTATCCACCTGATCTTGGTCGCAGAAAAGTAGGCATCGATGATCAGTCCTGTTTTTTCGAGCACCTTCCCGCTCATTCCCTCCGCCTTTAACTGGTCGCAGAAGTCTGCAGTCCGCCTGTCCTGCCAGACAATTGCATTGTAAACCGGTATACCTGTTTTCCGATGCCAGACTACAGTAGTCTCTCGCTGGTTTGTGATTCCTATGGCCGCAATATTGACAGCTTCGAGTCCCGCTTTGGTAATGGCTTCCACAGCAACACCTGCCTGGGTCGACCATATCTCATCAGGATCATGTTCAACCCAGCCTGGTTTAGGATAAATCTGGGTAAATTCCTTTTGTGCTGAGGCCACCGGAAGACCATCATGGTCAAAAACGATTGCCCGGGAGCTTGTAGTCCCCTGATCAAACGCTAAGATGTATTCTCGCATATCTACCTATATATAGTTATTAATTAGTTGATTATAGGACAGTCTTCCGGGTACAGGTAATCTTACAACGCTTTAATTAACTCATCAGTCAATTGTTCCACGAGTTTTTTAACTGATATGATTTCGGTACAGCGGTATGCATTTGATCCCGCAAAAACAAACGAATTATTCAGTCTCCCTTTCGAGGCATCAACCAATACTTTGGCGATACAAAACGGTGCCGTGCGGGGATTGCACGATCTCAAACAATGATGAGGGCACCTGAACGGGATTGTTTCTCCACGGGTCACTCGTTGAGTAAAATCATTTAGGATAACCCTGCCTGGCAATCCGACAGGACTATGGACAAGAGTGATATCTTCCTTTTTCGAAGTAATGTAAGCTTGCTTGAAATCATCGTGAACATCGCATTCATTCGTGCACACAAACCGGGTTGCCATTTGAACGCCTGACGCCCCCAGCTTCAAAAACCGGGCAATATCTGATCCATCGAATATGCCGCCGGCTGCAATAACCGGAATCGTTTCTTCGAATGTACTCTCAAGATTTACTACATCCTGCACCAGTTGTTCAAGTGTTGGAGTTTTATCCTGGATGATATCCTCGAATGAAAATCCAAGATGCCCGCCGGCCATCGGACCTTCCACGATTACTGCATCAGGAACCCTGTTGTAATTCTGTTTCCATTTACGGTAGATGATATTTAATGCCCTGGCAGACGAAACAATCGGGATTAATTTGATCGCTGAACCCATTGTAAGTTTAGGTAAATCCAATGGTAGTCCGGAGCCGCTGATAATCAAATCAACTTTTTCCTCAACACAGACCTTCACAAGTTCCTCGTAATTCGACAGCACCACCATCACATTAACACCGATTATACCTGTTGAAAGTGATCGTGCTCTCCTTATTTCAGACCTTAATGCAATGTTGTTTACCTCAACAAATTTCGAGGCCGTAGCATCTTCGAAAGCGCCTAATCCAACACTGGCAATTACACCTGCACAACCTTCATTCGCTACTGCCGATGCCAGACCCGAACCTGATACCCTGACACCCATTCCTCCCTGTATGATTGGAGGATTGATTTCCAGATCACCTATTTTTAACGTTGGCACTCCTTTTATTGTCATTGTCTGTGTTCCCGATTTCTTAGTAAGCGTAGATGTGTGAAAACTACCAGCTTCTTTTATAGCTATATCCGACTCTTTATTTCTGCACAACAGGAACAAAGATAATAATAGAATTCAATTTCAATTAAAAAAGCGGTTATTCTGACCGCCATTTTTTAATTGAATCCAATTACTGGATAAGAATTGGTTTGCCTAAGCCAACTTTTTCCAGTTCATACATTTGTGTTTTGGCATCGCCAACAACAACATAATACATCCTGTTGGGATCAATGTATTTATTTACCAGGTCCAACTGCTTTTCAACTTTAAGTCCCTTTACAAACGCCTCCTCCTGACTGATGTAATCGGCAGGTAACCCGTAAGAAGTCATCGTATACAACAATCCCAGGAGACTGTTTATCGTTTCAAAACGGAGCGCATTTCCTTTTATCAACGCATCACGGGTAAAATCAATATACTCCTGTGGCATCTCCCGGCGATACTTTTCCATTTCATTTTTGAAAATGGTTACCGATTCGAGTGTTGAGTTTGTCCGGACCATGGATGTTGCTGTAAATGTCCCATATTTCTTTGATCCATTGATGCCGGACCGTGCCCCATAGGTAAAACCTTTCTGTTCCCTGAGAATAAGATTAAAGATTCCGTTAAATGAGCCACCCAATTTATAGTTGGCAACATAAACCGGATAAAAATCAGGGTCTGATCTTTTTAAGGAAGGCGTTCCGATAGCAATTACTGATTGTTTGGCACCCGGAATATCCACAAAATAGATTACCGGGTTTATCGGTGGCGCAGGTATATTCATCTCTGGCAACTCAACGTTTTTATTCTGCCAATTACGGGCAAGCTCTTCAAAAGCAGTTTTAACTTTTGCTTTATCTATATCTCCCGCAACAATCAGCTTTGCAACTGAAGGAGAAAAGTATTGATCGTAGAAATTTTTCAGGTCATCAATTGAAATCGAATTAACCGAAGCCTCCGTTCCTGAAGTTTCAATGGCCAGAATATTATTTTCACCGAATATCAGCTTATTGAGTGAGGTGGAAGCAAGATAACCGGGATTTGCCTGATTCCGTTTAATCGTATTTATGATCCGGCTCTTAGCCAGCTCAAACTGTTCCTCATCCCACCTTGGTTCAAGAAGCATTTCCTGAACAAGGGCAATGGTCTTATCAAAATTCTTTGACAGGGTGCTCACATTGACTGAAATATTCTCATTAGCGGCAGAAATCCTTATGGATGCTCCCAGAAGTCCAATTGCTGCTTCGAGATCTTCGGGAGTTCTGTTTTTAGTCCCCTCATTCATTACGGATGCCACAAGGTTTGCAAGACCTGCCTTTGAAATATCCTCAGCCATATGTCCCCCTTCGAGTACAATTGAATACTCAATAAGAGGAAGCTCCCGGTGTTGAATTCCCCAAACCTTCATACCGTTGCTTAGTGTATCTGTCCACACCTTGGGTATGACTACTGCGGGATCCGGTCCGCTTGCCGGCATAACCGAACGATCGAATTTGGTGGGAGTCATGACAATCGGCTCTTCTAAACCGACCTCTGTTTTTACCTCGGCTGCTTTTGTTACATCTTCCTCTATGATTCCGGCATTTACCGAACCTGCTGAAATTAAATCCAGCCTCCCTTTGGGAACAAAGCTTGTTTCGATAAAATTCTTTCCCTTAATGTATTTCGCATAAACATCCTTTATATCATTCATGGTGACTGACTGAAATCCTGCAAAATCTTTTTTGTAGTATTCAGGATCACCGGTAAAAGTTGTGTATTCGGCAAGCTGAAATCCCTTTCCAAGCACACTTGAAAAAGAGTTGTAGAACTGAGTTTCATATTTGGCTTTAATGCGTACCAGGTCATCTTCTGAAAATCCCTCTTTTTCAAACTTATCAAGTGCTTCAAAAATTGCGATCTCCACGTCGGTAAGATTTGCATCGGGATTTGCACTCAC
>JBBRGI010000217.1:0-6240 GCA_038240855.1 Bacteroidales bacterium
AAATTTGTTTGGGGAATTCCGGCGAATGATAAAACCACAAACCCTAATATCGTGCAAAATCAAGGGTGGTAATATTTGAGATTAATGCCGAGTGATTTATTCGAAAAGGTCATCCCGCAAAGGATGGCCTTTTCTGTTGAGTCTGTTGAGGTAGTATTGGTGTATGTTTACTTAAAATGTAACAGGGAAATGGTCGTCTGATGAGTTAATTAATTGCAATAGTGTAATATTATGATAGTCATGTGCATGTTTCCGTTAAATTTACTTATGTATCTCAAAGTTATGAAACTTTATTTAACGTGTCAACGTATCCCATATACTGACCAACTATAAATCGGAAACCGTGAAATTTTAATCACTGATTAAGTTGGGAAAGTACTTTCTTAATTCAAAAATAGATTGGGTTATGATGAAATTTTAAATCCGCAGTTAAACAAATGATTTTGAAACAACGTTTAGTTTCCTGAAGTCCGTAAACCGAAAAACTGTTCAGCCTTGCAATATTCCCGTAAAGAATATTACAGTTTTGTGATGAATATACTAATTTTGCATCCTTTTACCGGTAATTCGGCTAGTAAACTAAATAAACCGGAATCAGAAAAACTTAATAAGTTGTTTTATAAAGATATGGTGGGATATTATTAGTATTTAAAAGAAGAACCAGGAAATATGAGCATTTCTTTTTCACAAACAAATGTACGCGATCAGATCGAATACATTTATTCCTTTTTAAAACCGGAGGCTGATAAAAAAGGGATACAACTCGTGTTAAAAAATTTATTGATTGCCAATGATGTGATTATTCGCACAGATAGGGAAAAAGTCAACGCTATTTTGATGACCCTGGTCAGCAATGCCATTAATTATAGTGATGGTGGCACCATTGAGCTGGGATATCATCTGTTAAAAACACGGGGAATTGCAAATGAGTCCGACTTATCGGATGAAATAGAATTTTTTATAAAAGATACTGGTACGGGTTTGACACTGAACCGTTACAAAGCTTTTTTAGACCGTATTGTTCCTGACGGAATTACGGATGAAAAAACTTGCCAGGGAGAACTGGATATCTCCATCACTAAAGCGTATGTAAATATGTTAGGCGGCAAAATGAGGGTGGAGAATGAAAAAGGAGTAGGTTCAGTTTTTTATGTTACTATCCCCGGTGATTATGAATCTCAGGTAAATGAAATTTCGGATCATAGCGGCACAAAGGACAAAATTAAAAACCTCAAGATATTAATCGCCGAGGATGATGAAATCTCGGGGATGCTCCTGACAATAGGGGTGAAAGCTTTCGGAAATGAGGTGTTAAAGGTACATACCGGCTTGGAGGCTGTCGAAACCTGCCTTAATAACCCTGATATCGATCTGGTTCTGATGGATATTAAAATGCCTGAACTCGACGGGTATGAGGCTACACGGCAAATACGTATGTTTAACACTGACGTGATTATAATTGCCCAGACTGCCTATGCCCTGATGGGGGACCGTGAAAAGGCCATAGAAGCCGGATGCAATGAATATATTGCCAAACCTTTCGGAAATGCATCATTAGGTTCTGTAATAAGAAAGTGTTTTTTATCTTCATGACCAGGAATATAATCAGTAACAAAAACGTTATCAACCCAATTAATATAAAACCGGATTCGAGAAAGGAAATTTAAGACTAAGTATATGGGAAATTTAAGATAGAAAGTGAACCAGGCAACGGATATTTATTTTATTTTACAATTTCGGCGAGCGGTAATGAATCAAAGCAGATAAACTGTATGATGAATCAATCAACAATGATCAACTTTTTGCATGCTAATTATCCCTTAAGAATTTTACGATGATTCAGGTAATTATGATTAATTTGGGATTGTTCCCGGTTGCAGCAGCGGTGTTATTACTTCTGAATGTTGTGCTTCTCTTTTATATTTGGCGTAAACGTCAGACTTATAACTTAAAAGCGGCACACGATACGCTGGTTCAGACTTTGCCGGTTGGGATTATTGTGCTCGACGACCAAAACAGGATACTGGAAATTAATACATCTGCTTTGTCTTTCCTGGGTATAGAGCATAAAAAAATTATCGGATCTCGTGCCCTGTCTTCAGGTGCTGCCGTTGCTTCATTACTTACTGCTATACTGGATCAGCAATCCACCGATCTCATTGATATACAGACAAAAAGTGGTGTCGTATCCTTCAAAACAGACGTACATGCAATTGAACATCATACGGGCAGCCGGCTAGTTGTTATTCACGATATTACCGGACAGAGCAGGATTTCGGCAGCAGAAGAAAGTTGCCACGAGAGACTTAAAATGTTTCGCCTTATGGCCGATAATATGCCTGATTTACTATGGGCAAAAGACACGGATAACAAATATATTTTTACCAATAAGGCTATTTGTGAGACATTGCTGCACGCTGAAAATACCGATGAACCAATTGGAAAAACTGATTTGTTCTTTGCTGAACGCGAACGTCAGAAGTATCCCCAAAGGCACGACTGGCATACTTTTGGGAAGAACAACGAAGACGAAGATATGGTAATTGCGTTGAAACCGCAGCATGGTAATCTGTACGGGAATGTTAACGGAAAATTCCTTTTCCTTGATGTCTGGAAAGCACCCATTATTGATAAAAACGGAACTGTAACCGGCGTGGTGGGAAGCGCCCGCGACATCACGGCACAGAAAAAATCGGTATCAGAAATCTACAGGAGAGACCGTCTTTTGGATGCGATTTCCAAAGCTACTGCAATGTTGGTACAGAATGATAATCTCGATGAAGCGATCAATGGAGCTTTGCAAATTATCGGGAGTGCTTCGGAAGTTAACAGGGTATATATTTTCAGAAATGGTGATTCTCCGGGGCATGATATGCCGGTAATGAGTCTCTGTTACGAATGGAACGATGGCACACTTGTACCGCTGATTAATGATCCCCTGTTGCAGGATATTACTTATGAAAGTGCATGCCCGGGTTGGTATGAAAAACTATCTGAAGGATTTATCATTGCAGGCAATGTCAGGGAATTTCCGGAACATGAGAAATTGATGTTCAGCAGGCAGGGAATAAAATCAATCCTTATTACCCCTGTTTTTATTGACAAGATTTTCTGGGGATTTATTGGTTTTGACGATTGCCAGATCGAACGAAGATGGACTTCAATCGAGGAACGGCTGCTTGCTGCTGCTGCCAATACATTCGGAGCTGCATACCTGCGCAAACAAAGCCAGAACGAACTGATCGCAGCCAAAGAAAAAGCGGAAGAAAGTGAGCGGTTGAAATCGGCATTTCTCGCAAATATGAGTCATGAGATCAGGACACCCATGAATGGTATTCTTGGCTTTGCAGGTCTGCTCAAGGAACCGAAATTATCGGGGGAGGAACAGCAGGAGTATATCGGTATTATCGAGAAAAGTGGTGTGCGAATGCTCAATATCATTAACGATATTATTAGTATTTCAAAAGTCGAGTCGGGCCAGATGAAAATGGCCGTTTCAGAGACAAACATTAACAGTCAGATCGGGTACATCTATACATTTTTCAGACCTGAAGCGTTGCAAAAAGGGATACAGCTTTCCTATAATAATTCGTTATCCGAAAAAGAGGCCATTATCCTAACTGATAAAGAAAAAATTTATGCAATCCTTACTAATCTCATTAATAATGCCCTCAAATTTACAGAATCAGGCGCGATTGAATTCGGTTACGTGTTAAAGAACGTTGCAGAAAAGCCTGAGATGGAGTTTTTTGTTAAAGATACAGGACTTGGTATCCGGCTTGAACAGCAGGAGTTTATTTTTGAACGATTCAGGCAAGGGAATGAAATGCTCAACAGAAATTATGAAGGAGCAGGGTTGGGGTTGTCGATTTCGAAAGCATATGTCGAAATGCTGGGAGGAAAAATCTGGGTAGAAAGTGGAGAGGGGCAAGGCTCAGTATTCTATTTTACTATTCCCTATAACCATCAACGGGTTGGAAAAACTGTTTTCCGGAATAAGGCCGTTGACCTTTCAGAAAATACAGTGAAGAATCTTAAAATACTCATAGCCGAAGACGATGAAATATCCGAAAAGCTCATGTTTAAATCGCTCGAAATGTTTAGCCGGGAAATTTTAGTTGCCAGAACAGGAAAAGCGGCTGTTGAAGTCTGCAGAAATCATCCCGACATTGATCTGGTAATGATGGATATTAAAATGCCCGAAATTGATGGATATGAAGCTACGGCACAAATCAGGCAATTTAATACCACGGTAGTGATTATTGCACAGACAGGATTTGCCCTCAGCGGCGACAAGGAAAAGGCGCTTATGGCCGGATGCACTGAATATGTCTCAAAACCAATCAATCAGGCGCTGCTGCAATCGCTTTTGAAAAAACATTTCTAGAGGATGGTATTCTTACCGTCTTCGGAGGGAGTTTGGTTGTAAATGTGCTGAATCACCAGTCCCGCGAGTGTAAATCCGTAGATGGCTGTAATATGGGCAACGGTTCCATTGATCACTGCTTTCTGACTGCACCATTCATGATCATCCAGTTCCGGATCGCCAACTCCGCTTTTTTCTTTTGGACAAAGGCATTGCGCTGTTCCGCACGAGGATCCATAGCCCCGGTTTTCGAGCACCTCTTCACTGTAAATGCACATAAATGGCTTAGCCGGAAGCTCGCCTTTACGGATGTACTTTCTTATTTTCGATCCTAAAGGACACCCTTTAACTTTCCAGAATTCGGCTACCCTGATTTGTGTGGGGTCAAGTTTTAGCGATGCCCCCATCGACGATACAAACATGGCGTTGGTTCGCGTAGCCCTCCTGATCAGATCCACCTTGCTCCCCAGACTGTCTATTGCATCGATGATATAGTCGTACGAATCAAGTTCAAACTGATCATGATTGCCGGTGTTGTAAATCTTCTGAAGGGCTGTAATTTCGGCAGTGGGATTAATTTCAAGCAGCCGTTTTTTTAAGGCATCGGTTTTCACTTCACCCACTGTTAACATCGTGGCATGTAACTGCCTGTTTATATTGGTAATGCAAATCCGGTCGGAATCGACAATAGTGAGCAACCTGATTCCCGAACGGATAAGACTCTCTGCACACCAGCTTCCTACCCCGCCTATTCCAAATATAATCACCCGTTTGCGGGCAATCTCCTCCATTTTATCATTGCCGAATAAAAGCTCTGTGCGCTGGAAAATTCCTTTGTTTTTTCTCATCTGTCAAATAAAGGCGCAAAATTAGAAGAAATTATCACAATGACGGTGTTATCAGAGAAGGCTAAATTCTGTCGCGATAATGATTAGCAGGATGACAATAAGTGAAATCAGGGTTATGATTTTCAGGTTTTTCTGAACGATGATCTTCACCCCGACCCCATATGTGATGATCAGCCATGCCAGCAGGAAAAAGCGGAAGCCCTGGAATACAAGCGTCGAAAGTGCGAAACTCAGCAAGTCAAAATTAAAAGCGCCTGCAGTAATCGAGAAAACCTGGTAAGGAATAGGCAATATGATCGTAAAGAACAGTATACTGTATCTCCATTCAAAGTACAGACTTTGAACATTGTGGTAGCTTACCTCATTAAATTTCGGAATATGATCAAACATGTACCGGGCAAACTGAGTATAGTTCCCGTCGGGCAGCAACCATAAATACTGGCCGATCGTATATCCGGCTATTGCACCTGAAACCATAGCTGCTGTGGATGTCAGTGCATTGTAATAGGATCGTGAGGGTTGAATGAGGGATATGGTGATGAATATCACCGTAGTGGGTAGCGGCAATATAGAGGCATCAAGAAATAAGGTAACAAAAATCAAAAGCAGGCTATACGGGCTGTTAGCCCATTTTTTTGTCCACGCATAGGTTTGGCTTAATAAGCTTTGCATGTCAAAATAATACGTTTATGTGTTTGAAAACAAGAATTGGTATGCGAACGCAAGTTAATGGATAATTAGTAAAGAAAAAACAACTATTTAGTCGGATATGTGGAACTAAATTACCCTCCTTTAGTTCTCTCAATTCTTCTGTAAGTTGTTGTATGTAAATATTATCTTTTTGCATACTTCAGTTTTTTTGGCAAGATGCAAAGTATTTTGGCGAAAGCCAACCGGAAGTTTGCTATCCTTTCTGCTTCAATAAACCAAGCACCCCATTAATAAATGTTAGCGGATGTACCGGGTTTCCCGGAACATACAGATC
This sequence comes from Bacteroidales bacterium, assembly GCA_038240855.1. Classification (GTDB taxonomy): domain Bacteria; phylum Bacteroidota; class Bacteroidia; order Bacteroidales; family Prolixibacteraceae; genus JAAFHB01. The sequence goes on from JBBRGI010000217.1 coordinate 6,200, forward strand.
AACGGTATGTTTTGATAAAAATTCACGGTTTATTGCCGGGC
>JBBRGI010000218.1:0-6238 GCA_038240855.1 Bacteroidales bacterium
GTAATTGAATTCCGGGAAACTGTTTACAAGATCGTCAATCTGTTCGGGGAGCGCTTCCTGAACATTAAAAATGTCGGCCTGATGGAATTTCAGTAATCCGGTCACCTTGTCTTTTCGCAAGGGCCAGGCATTTACACCATCACCCGCGGTATTCATCCGGATGTTATAAGTGATTAGATTAAACGATACGTTCTTTTTCGCCAGTACCAATGATACACTTCCTGTGGAAAAAAATACGATTAAAACAGGAATCAGGAAAGAGAATGCTTTTGATATTTTCATAACAGTTAAAAAAATTAATTATTTACCGACTATTGAAAAACACTCCCGCTGATTTGTTTTCAACAGGAGTGCCTTTGATTTTGAAGTTCGGTAAAGTTAAAAAATTAACTTTACCCCGACGCATGTTACCAGCCTTCGTTTTGACCAAGATTTGGATTCGTTAGTCGGTCAGATTCGGGAATCGGATAATAATACATCTTATCCTCCCATTTCCGTTTAATATTGTTCATCCAGGTCAGTTCACCCGATGTGCCATTCTTAAGAAGCTGTGAATTTGTCTTACCACTCACAAGGGCTGATACATTGACATACGTGATTCCCGGAGGACTTGGTTTGGTGCCCTGGTAGAAGTTAACATCCATAATGCCATCTTCATTTAAATCCATTGGTGTATTAATCGCCGGAACATAAAATCCATTCCATTCCTGGTTCATCAGCGTACCTCTTTTCCACCTAAGGATATCGGCAAAACGTAAACCTTCGAGGCACAATTCAATTCCTCTTTCCCTGCGGATTTCTAAAATTACCGGATTGCTGATGTCAGGGAAATAATTGGCAACAAGATAAGGGTCAACTACGGTTGGTTTTGCAGATAATCCACCGGTTATCCCACCCCTTGCACGAAGCACACCGATTGTTGCAGCCCATTCAGCATCAGAGAGTGTTCCAAGTTCGGCTTTGGCTTCGGCGTAAATCAATAAAATCTCAGCATACCGGAACATGGAAATAGAATTAATATTAAGGTCCCGGGTGTCATAATACATATCATCGAGCGTCCATTTTATGGGCTGGTAACCTGTGAATGTATACGAGAACAGCGGGGGTGCGGGCACGAGTGCTCCACCGCTTATTCTTTTATATTCACCTAAACGGATGGTTTGTTTAAGCCTTAAATCCCTGTTCTTGACTTCATCCTTAAACAACATGGTTGGATATGCAGCATTATTTGTAAACGGAGTACCGTCAAGATTCAGGTAGGTATTGATAAAGGTCCTTGTAAAACTAGCTTTATCGCCATAAGTACCACTGGTCCAATACCAGTTCGCATCATTGAGTGTTTTTAAAGTAAGATCGCATATTGCAGAAAACATTACTTCATTGGCTACAGGCAATGGATTTGTAAAAACAAGGCGGTAAGAACTTCCCGGACCACCGACTGTATTAATTGAAAATCCACCTTTATCCATTACCTCTTTAGCTGCTGTTGCCGCATTCGTTAACCATACTGAGGCAGTATTCACCAGGTTCAGTTCTGTATGGTATTTCCTGAAAGTTCCCTCGAAAAGACAAAATCTTGCTTTATACGCATAGGCGATATACCTGGTAATTACACTTCGTGAAGCATCAGTTGTTGTCTTAATATTTGCACAGGCATAATCGATATCGGCAAGAACTGAATCCATGATTAAGGTTCGTGGATCACGTGACCCATACAAAACAGTATCTGTTACTTTCAGTGGCTCACCTATCCATGGGACATTACCAAACCGCTTAACTTTTTCAAAATAGAAGTATGCCCTGAAGAATTTTGCAATACCCAGGTAGTGTTTCCTGACATCAATCGGAATGTCAGGATTGTTACAATTCTCAATAAAATAATTGATGTTCCTCAGATCGCCCCAGCTCCATCCGGAGCTCAACGTTGCGGCATATGCACCCTCCTGAACAAATGTGTTTACCGATTTTATGGCCAGGTAGTCGGACATTGCATCGAGGTTGGTTGATCGTCCGGGCAACATGGAATAAAATGAATAGGTATATAACTGCAATCCCTGTTCGCTACTGAAAACTTCAGACTTTGTGGCTGTAGAAACCGGGAGCTGTTCCAAATCACAGCGGATAAAAAGAAGGCCTGTAAGAAGAAGCAAAAAATATTGTTTTTTCATAACCGAAAATTTTAAATTTGATTGTTAAAATGCAATGCTTAAACCAAATGACATACTATTGAGCATAGGATAGTTATATCCATCCCCCGCATTACCCGAGGTAAACAATTGATCAGATTTACCGGTATTCTCGACATCCATTTGCCGGGTAAGTTTGTAAAGCGGAGAATAGGACCAAAGATTCTCACCCGAAAAGAAGACCTTGATATCGCTGGCCCCAATTTTTGAAATGAATTTTTTTGGCAGGTTATAACCTATTTGGATATTCTTTAGCCTGATGTAGGCCACATTCTGTAAATATTTTGTCTGCGGAACACCCAGTTCACGTGTGGTGGCATTGGAAGCGGCACGTGACATCGTTCTCGGAAAATAAGCATCCGTTTGCTCGGGAGTCCACATATTTCCCAGATGGAACTTAGGAACATTGTTATAAGGCCTGTTATACTGTCCCCAAAAAGACTCTGCTTCAATGCTGGGATACCAATCCTGTTTTGCAACACCCTGGAAAAATGCTGAGAAAAAGAAATTGTTCCAGTCGGCACCCAAATTTATCCCGTAGGTAAACCGGGGAGATCTGTTGCCAATAATCGATCTGTCACCCGGATTTGATACCCGGTTTGTACCAACATTTATAAATTTATCATCATTCAAATCCTTGAGCTTGATATCACCCGGAAACCAGATATTGGTTGGTGATGCTCGCATTTGAGGACTCTGTTTCGCGTGCGCATCAATATCAGCCTGGTCTATAAAAAACCCTTCAGTTGTATAACCCCAAATCTCACCAATTACCTGTCCTTCATAATAATCCGACAGCATTTTGTCAGGATTATTGTACTTCAGGATTACAGCTCTGTTGTCAGCCAGAGTAAATCGCATATTGTAACTAAGCGATTTTGCCTTAACTTTGAACTGATCCCTCCAGGATAAGGAAAGCTCCCAGCCTTTTGTCTCCAGGTCGGCATAGTTACCTTTTGGCGCAGTAGTACCAAATACTGCAGGCAGGGTTAAACCAATAGTATACATATCAGTTGTTTTACGAATGTAACCATCGCCTACAAATCTCAACCGATCGGAAAACATTGCAAAGTCAAGACCCGCATTAATGGTGGTGGATTTTTCCCAGGTAAGACCATCGGGCAAAACACTTGGACGGCTTGTATACTGAGGTCTGATTCCGTTATGAATATAGGCGGATTGAGAAATAGAAAATTGCTCAAGGTACCCATAGGGAGCGATATTTCCATTTCCCAACGAACCGTAAGAACCACGTATTTTCACATCGGTGAAAAGTTCAGGAGCAACATGCCAGAATGATTCTTTCGAAAGACGCCATCCTGCCGATACTGATGGGAAAAAAGCATATCGCTGGGTTTCCGGAAATTTTGAAGACCCGTCATAACGGCCATTCGCTTCAAAGAGATACCGGTCCTTATATGAATAGTTTAATCGTGAAAATCCTCCCAGTATATTCCACTTTCTCCAGCCACCTTCGGTTACAATTGACTGACCCAAGGCTAAGTTAATGTCGGCAGCATCTTCAAAGATCAAACCATCCCTTTGCGTATTAAGTGATCTGGATGTGGATTCTTCATAATTATAACCCGCCATAAACTTAAAATAGTGCGTCTCTTTAACTGTATTTTCATATTCACCATAGAGGTTAGTGGCCATATACTGAGCCTCGTCCCTTTCAAAGCGAAGATCATTGGTAGTTGTTCCGACATATGCAATGACTCCGGGTTTTGCACTGTACGGAACCGGAACACGTCTGCGATTTGTATTGTCATCTGTGTTACGGAAAGTAAAATCACCTTTAATTCTCAACTTATTGTTTAAAAATTGTGCAGTAAAACCACTCGTGTTCTTAAAAATCCTTCTTTTGGTATCAATCCCGTTTTTTCCATACCAGTAATCGCCAACAGTATAAACGGCGACCATTGTCAAGGTTCCGTCAGGATTGAACATCACACCACTCGGGTGTCCTTCGTCGCCTATATTTCTCCAGATTCCGCTTCCCTCACCAACGTTCATTGGGGTATGATATCTCATTTCGGAGTATTCCGAATTATTCTCGATTTCTAGCCAGGGAAGTACCTGTATTGATCCTCGTGCACGAAAATTCTTGGTCGAATAATCATCCGTATTATATCGGAAAAGACCATTTTGACTTAATGTCCGGCCTGATATCAGGTATGATGCCTTATCGCTGCTGCCTGTGACGGAAATATTATGCTCCTGGGCAGAGGTATTTTTCTTATACAATTCTCCGTACCAGTCTGTACTACCGTAATAAACATATTCTCCAGTCACAGGATCGATCTCTACCGTTTTATACGGTTCACCAGACTCCGAACGTCTTTGGAACTCATCGAGGTAAGACTGAGAAAATTTCAATGTTTTATTGACATTCTGCGGAAAAGAACCATCACCATTAACAAATGCTTCAGCAAACATTTTTGAATAGATGTAACCGTCGGTTACAAAATCGGGCATTTCGATCGGGCTTTTAATTGAATAACTGGTCGAATAGGTGACGTTAGTTTTCCCCTTTTCAGGCCTTTTTGTAGTTATCAATACTACTCCAAATACGCCTCTTGCACCATAGATTGCTGAGGAAGCTGCATCCTTGAGAATTGAGACACTGGCAACATCATTTGGATTTAACAAACTAGGATCTCCTTCTACACCGTCAATCAGTATCAAAGCATTACCTCCCTGTCCGATAGACGTGGTTCCCCGGATATTGTAACTGGGTGCCTGATTTGGTCTGCCATCCAGAAGTTTTATATTTAAATTGGGCATCACTCCCTGCAAACCCTGTGTCAAATTTGGCAACGATCTGTTTTCAAGAACTTCATTTGAAACCTGGTCCACCGCGGCCGTGAGGTTCAATTTCTTTTGTACTCCATATCCCACAACAATAACTTCATCGAGACCGACGGCTTCTTCATTTAGCACAATCACGAAATTAGTTTTGGTACCCACAGCAATTTCCTGTGATCTCATCCCGACAAAAGAAAAAACCAAAATACTCTTTTCAGGAACATTCACTAAGGTAAACGACCCGTTGTTATCAGTTACTGTGCCGAGGGTTGTTCCTTTCACAACAACAGTGGCTCCAGGAATCAGCATCCCGGATTGATCAGACACTTTACCAGTTAGTGTTTTTTCCTGAGCATAAGCCATTGATGCCGTCACTGTAATCAAAAGAACCAGCGAAAATAACATCCTGGTCCACTTTCCTTTCGGAAGAAAAATAAGATTTTTTTGTTTCATAGATACATTTACTTTAAAATTAGAGAATAAAACATAAAACGAGTTTTGAATAGGTTATGCTCAACCCGCTGTTTTGCCTAAAACAGTATATTCAGTGAATTGCGTGTTTAACATGATATTTTAATCACAAGATTTTTAATAAGCAAAATCCTTTGTAATATTATAAACGTGTGTAAAACATTTTAATACTTATATACTTATGGCAAAAATAAAAGTTTGGTGTTACGTAGCTGTTTCAAAAAAAATACATTGTAAATAAACTATCTACATAACGAACAATAAGGGATATAGTTTCAATAGTCGTAGTAAAATCACCCAATATTTCTTTATGAACCGTACTTGCTTTGGTTTCACCTTTGTCATTTTAACTTTCACTAAAAAGTCCGGCCCTCAATATTAGAGAACCGGACTGGCAAAAACAATTGTAATCTTAGAAAACAGACTTTTTCAATACATTAACTACCTATTTTTATATTCCAATAATATTGTCATTATTCCAGGTAAAAGACTTCTTCAAGCGGAATGGTCACGGGTGAATGATCAGGATTTGTCTCCATGATATCGGCCATGTACGCCCACCATCTTTGAACAACCGGGTTATTTCCAAGATCCTGCGAAGATCCTTCGCCGCCTTGTTTCTGAACCGCAAAAAGCGTGTTGGTTTCCTCGTCCAGGAATATTGAATAATCACACACGCCCGTAGAACGGATGATTTCCACAAGTTCAGGCCAGATCTCATCATGACGTTTCTGATACTCATCTTTGCATCCGGGCTTAAGTATCATTTTAAA
>JBBRGI010000219.1:0-6211 GCA_038240855.1 Bacteroidales bacterium
ATTCTCAATTCATGGGCAAATTGAAAACTGCCGATATCGAAATCAACCGTAAGGTTCTTGCCGATCTGGCGATGAACAATCCCGCTGCATTCAGCGCCATTGTTAATAAGGTAAAGTAATTTGAAAAATTAGGCGAAATAAATTTTCAGATAAAAAAAGGAGCTCATCGGGCTCCTTTTTTGTTTGGGGAAATTTGATCTATCGACTGAAGGATAACATCAACGAATCAATAAATTAGATTCCGATATTGTTTTAAGGTTGCCCCGAAAGGGCAAAATTTGAATAACCCCGGGTAATCCGTCAGTTGACGGAGCCACCCGGGGTTAATGAAGGAATGAGAAACCTGTGCAACTACCCTGCAACATTGAAAATCATACGCTCTGTGCACCGGAAGATTCCACACTATAAAAATAGTGCTTGTTGTTTTGACGCTTTCAGGTCTATCGACGCTGAAAGGTCTGGTTAGCAGTTTAACCTGTCAGCGTCCAAAGGACTTGTCAGCGTTGAATTTCCTTTGCAGGAATCCTATTTTTTTTCTATCCAAAGCAACCATTTATAGGCTTAACAACATCATAATTTATCTGAGATATAATCGGCAATAATTATTTACGGTTAAAATATGTTTCCCATGAAATCACCCTTCCTTTTATTGCTTTTGGTTCTTCTGTTTTTTTCAGGTTTTACGCAGGTATCACACCAGGTAGTCATCCGTGATGCAGTCACCCTTAAACCCGTTCCGTATGCCACCGTAAAGATTCTGCATAAGGAAGGTGGAACATACGCGAATGAAGCGGGGAAGTTCGATGTGCGGATTTCAGAAAAAGATTCTTTGCTAATAACCTGTGTCGGTTATGAGTCGATAATCGTGTTCCCTCTGCCCGAAACAATCCTTCTCAAACCCGTCGTTATTAACCTGGGAGAAGTCAGGGTCAACGCAAAAAAAGATAAAGAACAGTCAATCGGATACTTCAAGTCCAAAACAGATTTCAAGTATTGGTTTCGTGGAAACAGAAACTATGAACTTGTACTCAAAATTTCGATTCCCGGGTCAATGTCTGCCTATCGTATCAGGGGTGTTAAACTGAATGCCCGAAATACTAAAGCAAGATCTTTGGCACGACTCCACATTTACAATCAAAATCCGGAAGGATTGCCTGGAAAAGAATTGCTGAATGAAGACATCATAATTAATAAAAGAATCGGAAAAAATTATGAAATTGATCTCTCTTATCTTAATCTCGTTCTGAATGAGCGTGTGCTTTTCGTGGGAATAGAAGCCATTCAGGGAGCAGTGACTTATTTGCCCTATTCAGGTGATTGCATCGGCTTTGGTCTGACATTTGACGAGGATCTGCCACTTACCTATAACAGAACACTTCTCGATCCCAACTACTTATGGCGAACAGATTTTTCTGAGGCCTTTTCAAAGGATATGATAAATAAATTACGACACCCGGGTAATCTCCAGGTTTCGTTAATTCTGGATTAAAAGCTTTAGAGTGATATATAATAACATTAATTTCTAATTTTGACATATCTTCGTTTAAGTATTCGTTAATGGATAATTTTATAAACAGTTTATAGTTAGGAGTATGGCGTCTGTTTTTAGGCATATTGGAGTTTTACAGATATTAATAATTTCATTCATAATTTTTCTTTTTAGCTATCCTGCTTCGTCAGATGCCCAGATTTCAGGGCAGGTAATTGGCAGTGATGGAATTCCGGTAAATTATGCCACTGTTTTTAATTTAAGCTCCCAAACGGGATGCATCACCGATTCAGTGGGGTTTTTTAATCTTATTGCTTCATTTTCCGATTCAATCAGGGTGCAGCACCTGAGTTATAAAACAGGTAATTTCGGACTGGGAAAAAACCTGGACCAGTACAAGCTTGATCGCAATCTTAACGAGATAAAAGAAATTACCGTTTCAAAGCTTTATGCAGGTTGGCTTGCTGTTAGAAGTGGTGAAAAAGCAATTTCCCGGATGCAGCATGAACCCAGGGACAGAATGTATTGCAACGCTGTGAGGACATTGAATAAGGATACGTTGGACCAGATTTTTACGGATCTGGATTTTGAACGAAACAAAACAGGCAACGGATTAATCAACAACCGGTTTATCGAAATTCAACGGTACTGCCAACAATTAAATCACGACATGGATCCATTTCCGGAACAGGTTTTAGGGTCTTATTTGTTCCCATTAAAAGGATTGCCTGTGATTAAAGAAGAAAAGGATAACGAGAAGGCAATGAATGATGATTGTGTATTTTGTATTTCAACCGATTCACAATTTATCAGGGTTAGTTTAATTCCAAAAAAAGAGGCTCCTCTTTACCGCCCTGTATTTGAGTTAACTATTTCAAAGCTGGATACCTGTCTGGTTGGGTTTGCTATGGCAACATATCCATCTACTTCCAATCCATCAAAAAAACTGGAAAATAAACCTGAAAAATCGGATAATGCCTTTTTTTACCAAATTTCCTTCGAAAACGGATTGGGTTATATTTCCAGGATTTATTCAGAGCTTAATTTGTATGGGATCAAGGACAATAATAAGTATGCCAATAAGTTCACCTTTAATCTGAACAACTATGCTCATAGTTCCGAAAAGCTGAAGAAGCGATCCGGCAAATGGATCATAAACAACATATTCGGGTTTGTGAATAAACCGAAGTCAAAATATTCCGAAGAATTTTGGAAAAAGGAGGGCTTTCCATACGAAGCACCATATGATTTCATTAAACTCAGAGCGTTGAAGCAAAATATTTCGGATCAGAATTGATCAATGCAAATCAATGTCCGCCCAAAAATCCAGAAATGCAATACCAGCATAGGCCTTAAAGATCACCTAAACTCTGAATATGAAACCTGCCTTTCTCACAATTATTTGCGTTTTTACAATGCTGGCCTGCTTCAGCCAAACCAAACAAAGGATCACTGTTTGTGATGCCCGTACCCATGAAGGAATATCGTATGCTGCTGTAGTATTTTACCAGGCAAAAGTTTTAAATGGTGGCGTTTATACTGACTCCACAGGAATCGTTATTTTGTCAGTCCCCGAACAAACTGATCAATTGGTGATCACATGTGTGGGGTATCATTCCAGGAACCTATTCCTCGGGGAATTTTTAGCCGATACAATCAGTCTTGAACCTGTCAATATTTTAATTCCGGAAATAACGGTGTACCCTAAAAATAAAATGAACCGGATGATAGAAATGGGATATGCTAAAAACAGTTCCTGGCGGGCTTACGGGGATTATAAAAATAATGTACTTGCAGTATTCGTCGAAAATACAGCCCAGAGGGATATGCTAATTACTAAGCTGTTATATAAAATCAGGCAGGAAACGAGGCAAAAGACAATTTTTCGTGTCCATTTATATGCTGCAGGAACAGACAGAAAAACACCTGGCCGGGAATTGATCACTTCAAATTCTGTTTTTTATGTAAACGGAAATCATAACTCCCATGCTGTATCTTACGATGTATCTGCTTTAAAAATTGTGATGCCTGCAGATGGGATGTTTGTTGGATTGGAATGGATCGGTTTTAATGATTCCCACGTTGACAGCACTCCACATTCAAAGAACGCCTTTGTAGGTGTTCTCTTAACACATTGGCAAAACGAACATTTATCGTTACGTAAAAATTTGTTTAAAAATGGTCGGTGGGAAGAGTTGCGAAGTGGCATTGAAAATGGGAACAAAGTGCAGAATTTAGCTTTTGGAGTGAAGGTCATGAATTTCTGACCGGGAATTATTGACTAAAGAAATAAAACATTCGCCAAATCAATATACTTTTCTTCAAACAAACCATAAACTAATTTGTTGTTATTCGGGATGTATTATAAACCAATGCTATAACTGGGATACACACACTGTATTTTTGATTTTTGAGAACTAAAAAATGTAATTCTTATGGAAAATCAGGGCGTGGAATACATGAATTTAAACAGATTTGCCGGTCGTTGGAAGACTGTGGGAAGTATTTTTCAAACGGAACTTACACCTGAAATTAAAATCAGAGGAACTGACACCTACGAGTGGTTGCCGGGAAACTTTTTTCTGCTCCATATTGCCGATGTGCTGGTGGGAGACGAGAAGAATTACACCCTGGAAATTATCGGGTTTGATAAATTTCTGGCTCAATATACCATGCAATACTACGACAATTATGGTGACTCAGGCTTTATGGTGGCTGCCGTGGATAAGGACACCTGGACTTTTGTAGGCGGATCATTACGATTTAAAGGTGGTTTCAGTAACAATGACCTTCAGTTCTCAGGTATTTGGGAACAATCGGCCGATGGGGACGGATGGGAAGAATTTATGGAAATAAAATTGATAAAAGAGGATGAATAACACTAAAGTCACCCGGGGTCAGAAAATTTCGGAAAATCATTTAATTAAATATGGTATTTTTGGAAAACTGTTTGAATCGTATACCGGATTATCGCTTCAGGAACCTTCTGTCCGCAATTACATTCAACCAAACACCCGGATGTTTTGTTCTTGTTGAGGAAATACAAAATTTATCGAAATGAATCTCTCTTTTCAAAAGCTGTTTTTCGCAATTGCTACCGTATGTGCGATTTTTGCGATTTTAATTCTGGCTAAAACCATCCTTATTCCCCTTGGTTTTGCTTTGCTGGTATCCTTTATACTGTATCCCCTGGCCCGAAGGTATGAGTTATGGGGAGCAAACATTTTATTTGCAGCTTTTCTTTCTATTCTGACAATTATTATCATCATTTTTGGAGCCCTTTATTTATTCTCAACCCAGATCATCAGTCTTTCAAAGGAATTTTCTGATATTCAGGATCGGATTCTTTCGATTTTTGCGGACATTACTTTATACACCAATAACAATATCAATTTTGTTCACCATTTGGAAAAAGGTGAATTATTTGACCGGATCAAGAACTGGTTTAATGTGTCGGCTGGTTTATTGTTAAAACAGACTTTTAACAGTACTACCTCAATTACCGCTGGGCTGCTGTTGGCAATTGTCTATACTTTTCTGATCCTGATTTACAGGGAGGGAATAATTTCTGCTTTTTGCCGGTTTTTCCCTGAAGACAAGAGAGAACAGGCACTCCATATGTTTAAATCGGTTCAGCGGGTGGGCAAGCAATATTTGTTCGGTATGCTGATGATCATGTTTATCCTGGGCTTCATCAACAGCATTGGACTCATGATTGTCGGACTGGATAATCCATTCCTTTTTGGTTTTATGGCAGCGGTTCTGGCCATTATTCCTTATGTCGGAACTTTTCTTGGAGCGGCTATACCTGTGCTTTATGCTTTCGTATCGTACGATTCTCCATGGATGGCAGTGTCGGTTGCTATAATGTTTTGGATTGTTCAGATTATCGAAAGTAATTTCCTTACACCCAGGATTGTAGGTGGTAATTTAAAAGTTAATGCCTTAACCGCCATTCTGAGCATCATCGTTGGCGCTTCGGTATGGGGTATTGCCGGTATGATTCTGTTTTTGCCATTTGCTGCGATGTTAAGAGTTGTATGTGAGCACTATATTCAACTTCAGCCTATTGCACTATTAATCGGTGAGCAGAATGTTGAAGAAAAGGAGAACGGAACTAAATTTTTAAATCGTTGGGGAGCTAAAATAAAAAGTTGGTTTTCCAAAACACACATTTCTGAATGAAAATCCTAAATTATCGACAGGGCAATTTTTATTCCCCGGCAACACCAGCATTCCTCCCAGAACATGATTGATCTTAAAATTTGCCACTGCTTTCAAAATGGATTTAATGCAATATTCCGGATTTTTTAAGGTCAATCTAATAAGCTGGCCCACAGATCATATTACCGATGCGCTGCACCTAAGGAATTTCCAGATATGATTATTTCTATAAATATTCTCGGTGCTACACACCTGACTCTCTTAACTTCTCACCATCTTGATCTTCGATTCGTGAAATTCATTTTTCCTTTGTTCTCAATCCCGCTTGGATTAGATAGAGCCGTAGGCTCGGGTCATGTTGTAAGGCTGGACTTCAGTCCAGTCAAAACGACGACTCGCACTTTGTCCTGAGAGCCGTAGGCTCGAATCATATTAATTCGATTCCTACCCCTCGTTTGCAACTGCCTGCCCCGATTTTTAGGGGAGGGGTACGTTGCCTGTCGTTTGTAACGATATTTTAATCCACCGTTATTAACAATTCCGGAGCACGACCTTTGA
>JBBRGI010000220.1:0-6173 GCA_038240855.1 Bacteroidales bacterium
GTTACTCATCCGGACAAAATTATATTCACTATCCTGCAGAACAATCTCACGATGCCCTTTGTCAGATGGATTTATCACAAACTGAGGTTGATTAATCACACGGTTTCCCAGGTGACTTTTCCAGGCAACCAATTCCAGGCGCTCTTGTACCTCTTCGGGATTGAATTTCAATCCCGCCATATTGTAAACTATCCCGTTTTCTGTGCCAATCTGCCAGGCAACCGACCCGATCTTCCGAAAATCTTTAATCTCTCGCTCAATATGTTGATAGATCGCAGGGTTTAATATCTCTTTGAAAAAAGGTAGCGATCGACCCGGGGAACACCAAAGAAGAAAATTCATTGTTCCTGACAATCCCGCAATGAATTCCTGATACGACTCATTGTTTCCCATTGTCTCCTGCAAGACATTTGACCGGAGAAACCTGCTCAGTGATTCGTACGAATTACCCATAATCAGGCAGTTGTCATAAAAGGTGAAGTAATTTGACGTTACATCCGAAAAAATCTGTCCGAAAACCCTTTTCCCAAAATCGTTAACCGGAGTTTTATATATTTTGAAAACGGTCTCTTTATCAATTCGATACAAGCCGGGATTTTCAGTTAGACCAGGCTTGCCTTTTACAGGCTCCGTTGTTAACGGAATCATTGCCTGTTCCATCGCACTTCCACTTCGTAACCTGAGCAAGAGAAATCTATTCTCATCCGGTATAAGGGGATCGGGATGCGTAAAAACCATGGCTGCCGCACCATCAATATGATCGATAACAACTTTTTGTATATCAATATGATACAGGGAGTCTGTTTCTTTCAGGGCTTTCCTGTAATTATCCCGCTGATTGTTTCTGGCCAGAAGATTTTCGTAATCTTCAAAGAATTGTACATTGTTATTTATCACAAAGCACATAAAAAAGGAAGTCTCGGCCGGAAATAAATCAGCCAGGTTAAAGCTACCTGGTTGTTGGTGAAGAAAAATTCCAAGATAATGGTTCAGTGAATCGCTGGTGAAACTGAATCCGTTAACGAGCAATTCATTGTTTTTCTGGATCAGATCAAGCTCTGACCATGCAGCAAGGGGAGAGGATCCTTCAAGCCGTTTCCAAAAAGTGTCTGAAAAAACAGGATGTGAAAATTGAGGTAATCTGCTATGGTTTAAATAGATATTTAGATCGACATTATCTGTGGCCGTCTTATTGGCCTTCTCCAGGAATGAATTCCCCGGATCTGTGCCAGTAGCTAGCTTGTTGACTGCTTGTATAATCATCTGCCTGTCATTCGCGCCCAGGAACAGACCACGATAAAAAGTAATGATATAATTCAGGGGAAGTCCTTTTTCATTCCAGGAATAAGAAGAAAGTTCTGTACGTCCTGCCTTTAGTTTTTCAACAACAGCCCCCTTGCGGGAAAAAAAATCATCAACAAGTGCTGACAATGCTCTTTTTTCGGTCAGACTTGCCAATTCGAGTACACAAAGATTTCCGGAATGTTCGTTTGCTGCGTCAAACATTACTGTTATATCTTTGTTAATCAATGAGTTTTTGACTTCAGGATAACTCATTAACAGAGAATCGGCGAAAACTAACTGTCGATATAGAGCGGCCACACCCGGGAACCCGGAATAGGTTTTCCAAAGAGGATTATTCAGTGATTGGGCTGCATAATCCCCCAGATCATGAATCCGGACAATGACGGATACATTTTCAGGAACAGCACGAAAGGCCGATGTCCCGAAATATTTTGCTTCACGGGAGAAAAAGTACCATCCCGTTAACAATCCGGTGATCAGCACTATAGTAATAACGATCAAAAAATTTTTACCCATTAAATGGCGATACATTTGATTTCGGACATAACTGTAAATATAGGTTTAAACATCAAAACCAAAAGGTCAAGAAAAGAATAATTAATCATTTTACAGCAATCAAGGACACAAATTTTTCCGCAATTATTGCAATTTAACTTCGGCGGCATCAACAAGTCTGTATAATTTATCGGAACGCCGTACCTTGAAGGCAACAGGGATAGAGCAGGATTCCCCTTTCGTGGCTTCAGTCACCGATAATAAACCAACCCTGATCTCTTCCACTTTTAGTTGTATCAATCCGGTTCCAGGTCCACTGATGATGATTTCATCCCCTATTTTCAGACCCCCGGTCTCAAGCTTAATTTCAGCTACCCCAATATTCGAAAAGTAATTGGTCAGCTTGCCCGTATATATTTTTCTTTTGGTAGCCATGGAACCATAGTTGCTGCTCCATTCACCAAGCTTTTGTCCCAGGTAATATCCGTCCCAAAATCCCCTGTTGAAAACTGATGCCAGTTTTTCATCCCAGACGGCTATTTTATCTTCATCATAAGTTCCGTCAAAGTAAGCATCAACAGCCTCATGATAGCATCCGACGACCATTTTTACATATTCAGGACTTCTGGCCCTGCCTTCAATTTTAAGTATGGTAACCCCGGAATCAAGAATCTTGTTCAGGAAATGGATGGTTTTAAGATCTTTTGGCGACATTATATACTCGTTATCAACCTCAAGTTCCCTGCCGGTTTCCTTATCGGTGATAACGTAGGCCCGCCGGCATGCCTGCATACATGCTCCCCTGTTGGCAGAGGAATGTGTTTCGTGCAGTGAAAGGTAACATTTACCTGATATTGCCATACACAAAGCGCCATGCACAAACATTTCGAGCCTTACCTGATTTCCGGACGGACCCCGAAGATCGTTATCTTTTATTTTCTGTGCTATATTACATACCCTGCCCAGGTTCATTTCACGCGCAAGCACCATCACATCAGCAAATTGCGCATAGAATTTTACCGCTTCGTAATTCGTGATATTCACCTGGGTCGAGATGTGGACCTCTATTCCCAATTCGCGACACTGCTGAATCACTGACATATCAGCAGCAATCACGGCAGATATACCCGCATCACGTGCAGCAATAAGAACTGTGGAGAGGGTTGAAAACTCTTCATCAAAAATCTCAACATTTACAGTCAGGTACGTTTTCACACCCGCCTTTTTACTTCTGCGGGCAATTTCGTGAATATCTTCAAGGGCAAAATTATTGGCTGAACGGGCCCTCATATTCAAATGTTCGATCCCAAAATAAACCGATCCTGCACCAGCTTGTATAGCCGCCATTAGTGACTCGAACGATCCGACAGGAGCCATTATTTCAACATCTTCTCTTTTCATAACTTCTATAAATCAGGACAAAGGTATAATATTCCAACTTTTATTCGGTAAACAAAATAGTTAATGTATATTTGACCTTCGTGGGAAAAAATCTATACAATAATATAACCAATTAAATATGAAATACATACTGCTAATATTAATGGCATTGAGCTTTTCTTTTACAATTGTTCCTGATAAAACAGATAAAAACTATTACAACGAAAAATACCGTCCGCAATATCACTTTTCGCCTGAAAAAAACTGGATGAACGATCCGAATTGGCTTGTCTATTATGTCGGTGAGTATCATTTGTTCTATCAGTACAATCCAAATGGAAAAGAATGGGGATATATGCATTGGGGTCACGCAGTAAGTAAAGACCTGATCCGCTGGGAACATCTGCCGGTGGCAATTACACCGGATAACGATTCAAAGGATAAATCTCACGCAACTGCCTATTCGGGTTGTGCAATTGTCGATGAAAAAAATGCGGCAGGATTGCAGCAGGGCGGAGAAAAGACCATCCTCATTTATTACACCAGTTTTGAAAATGGGCAACGTCTGGCATATAGTAACGATAAAGGTCGCACCTGGAAAAAATACGATAAAAATCCGCTGATTCCATTCGAAAAAGATGATGCACGCGATCCTAAAGTATTTTTCCATCAGCCTTCAGGTAACTGGGTGATGGTACTTTACAGAAGGCCCGGAGGCGATGAATCGAAGCAAGGGATTTCGATATTTACATCCCGGGATTTGATTAGCTGGACATTGAAAAGTCATGTTATCGGGTTCTTTGAGTGTCCAGATCTTTTTGAACTCCCGCTCGATGGTGACAAGCAAAAAACAAAATGGGTATTGTTGGGTGGCGATGGTGCCTATTCGGTCGGAAATTTCGACGGCAATAAATTTAGTCCCGAGACTCCTGCGAATGTTCTCGATTACGGGAAGAATTTTTATGCGACTCAAACATGGTCGAACCATCCTGATGGTAAACTGGTACAGATTGCCTGGATGAGAGGCGGCGAATTTCCTGAAATGCCATTTAACGGCCAGATGACTTTCCCCTGCGAACTTTCATTAAGGACTACAAAATCGGGACCCACACTTTGCCGGAAACCGATAGAAGCAATTGCAACGCTTCATGATAAGGAACTAATAAAAAAGGATAAAAATATTATTCCCGGAATTAAGGGGAACTTAATCGGCGGGATATCAGGCGACGCAATCCATATCAAAGCCCGGTTGAATCCGAAAAATTCAGACGGCTTTGGATTCCTGGTCCGAAACGGCAAAAAAGAAACAGGTACCGAGATCAGGTACGATTCAGGAAAAAAAATGCTTGATTGCATGGGCGGGCAGGCTATTGTTGAACCAAAGGAAGGCATTATACAACTTGAAATCCTTATCGACCGGTCTTCGATTGAAATCTTTGCAAATGACGGGGAGGTAGTACTGAGCAGTTGTTTCACCCCGGCCGAGGGTGATAAGGATTTAACGCTGTGGACCCAGGGTGGCGAATTGTATGTGAAAGAAATTGAGGTCTATGAATTAAAATCAGCGTGGAAAGATAAATGAAGAGAATTAGAAAAAAATATACTGATTTACTATGAATTTCGATTACCATATACACACGACCCTTTCCGATGGGCAGAATACCCACGAAGAGATGGTTTTGGAAGCAATCGCAAAAGGATTTGAAGAGATAGGCTTTTCTGATCATTTTTGTATAAAACAACCTTGCAAATGGGCTGTAGGAATTGACGGAATTGCTCAACTGGAAGAGAAAGTCGCTGAAATAAAGGAAAAATACAGTCACCGGATCAATATTCTTTTTGGTATTGAGGTCGACTATTTCAACGACATGGAAGAAGAAATCAGATCAACGCTACAAAAATTCAGGTTTGACTATATTATAGGTTCCATTCACTTCCTTGACGGATGGAATTACGATATGGATAAAAGCAGGTATGCGGAGTTCAGTAACGATTTTATTTATGAATGGTACTTCAGTGAGCTTCAGAAAGCCGCAGCATCTGGACTTTTCGACTACATGGGCCATCCCGATCTGATCAAAAAATTCGGAATCTGGCCGGATACATCAAAAAAAGATTTATTTGAAGAAACAGCCTCCGTTTTTGCAAAATCAGGTGTTGCATTCGAAATTAACACGAGTGGGAGAGATCGCCCCTGCGCAGAATTTTTCCCGGGCACAGAACTGTTAACGGCATTTTGTAATGGCGGTGTTCCGGTTACAATTGGATCAGACTCGCATATTAAAGAGCAGATCGGACGGTATTTTAATGATGCCCGAACAATCCTCAGGCAAGTTGGTTATACTAAAATAGCCAGATTCAACAATCGTACTCGTACAGATGTAAACATTTGAAGGTAAGTTCTGTTGAATTTGCTGGTGTAACGATCGTTGTGGGAGATCATTTCCCAATGACTTCTTTCGTCCGGACAAGTAGCGAAATTACATGATTAATTTTTTATCCATACATTTGCAGCACAATAGTTAGTAATTTTTGTATCTCCTTAAATGGCTGAATTAAAAAGAAATTTACTTGATAATATCGATTATCCCGTTGATCTTCGGAAACTTAAGGAGGACCAACTGCCACAGGTATGTGCCGAATTGCGGGAGTTCATCATCCGTGAAGCCGCTTCAAATCCGGGTCATCTTGGGGCAAACCTCGGGGTGGTTGATCTGACCGTGGCGCTTCATTATGCCTATAATACACCTTACGATCAACTTATCTGGGATGTGGGGCACCAGGCTTACAGTCATAAAATTCTCACTGGCCGCCGCAAGGCATTCGGAACCAACCGTCTATACAAAGGGATTAGTGGATTTCCCAAAATGGCTGAAAGTGAATATGATGCATTCGGAGTCGGTCATTCCTCCACATCAATATCGGCTGCCCTTGGTTTCGCGGTTGCTTCTGAGCTGAAGGGAGAAAAGGACAGGAAAGTAATAGCCGTTATC
>JBBRGI010000221.1:0-6163 GCA_038240855.1 Bacteroidales bacterium
ATAATTACCAGTCAGTTATGCCCGAAATTTCTGAAACTATAGAGTGGAGCATTCGAGTTCCTATATTCCGCAATCCAATTATCCTGAGGCAGTTGGGAATAGCGATAGGAATTCCATTTGGCATACTTATTCTCTTTCTGATCATTGTAAAAGCCATCTATGCATTAGGTGTTATTGCAGCCTTGTTCCTCTGTATGTATCTGTTTATCTTTGTCGTTTGGGGTGGTAAATACGATGTTGGCTTCGAATTAAACAAAGTCGGCATCCATAACTTTACACTAAAAAATCAGGCAAAGAAAAATTTCATCATTAATATCACGACAGTGTTTTTAGGTCTGTTTTCGGGCAAACCAGCTATTTCCGGAGCCGGAATGCTTGCACAATCGAGACAGAGTGTCTTGGTAAAATGGAGTTCAATCAGAGAGGTGAGATTTCTTCCTGAAAATCAAATGGTTATGATTAGAGCCGGTTTTGCAGAAAATATTGCCATATTTTGCACTCCGGAAAACTATGCCAAGGTAGAATCTCTTATCCGATCCAGACTGAAAGAGACGATTATCGTTATTACAAAAAAAACGTAGCCAAGCCTCAAAACAAAGATTGATTAAAAATAATTCAAACCTTTTTTTTACAGGATAATACCTATGGTAAAATTGAAATTCTCTAAGTTGTTGACCCGCATATTCATTACAGTGCTGGGTGTTGCATTTATCGTTTGGGGAATTTCTTCAATAATGCTTGGGTTTTTTGGGCAAAAAGAATCTGCTCTGATCACCGATATCAGGCGTGAAGGCGGAGAACGTAATGAAGCGATACGTGGACGGTATACATACAATATTAGCTACACATTTACGCTACCCAATGGCAAAATTGTGAATGGGTTCACCAAAAGAATCGGTGATTCTATCTATCTGAAAGCAGATGGAAAATCAAAAGCGATGGTAAAATATTTCTCATTTTTTCCATACATCAATGCATTGGAACAGGATACGAAACCTGGATTGGGACAAATGATACTTATAGCGATAGGATGTTTTTTGATTTTTATAATGAGAATTAAAAATATGATGGTCATCTGAGCAGAGAAGCTTTTTTGATTATGTCAGCCATTTTATTCATATCTCCAGATTCATCCATATAAATGGAGAAAAGCGCAATGCCTTTTCTCTACAAAATATTTTAAGATTTGAGAATCTGTTCCAGACCTTCAATCCAGCAATCGTGATCGTTCAGACTTTCGACAAGCTGCAAATTTTCGCCTCCGTGTTCCCTGAAAAGAAGCTGGTATTCCTTTTCAATCTCAATCTTTGTCTCAAGGCAATCGGCAACAAATGAAGGGGCGAAAACAAGGATGTTTTTTACGCCCTCCTTTGCCTTTTTGATCAATACCTGGTCTGTAAAGGGTGACATCCAGTCTTTGGTCAGCCGCGACTGAAAAGAGACTGAAAAGCGATCGTTCGGATAGCCCGCCTTTAGTGAAATCAACCGTGCGGTTTCGTAACAGGCAGCCTGGTAACACAGGTGACCTTCCTCAATGAATTCGGTTTTACAACGGCAATTGCTGCAGTCGTTCCCGGAATGAATCTTTTTGATTTGCCGCAACGGCAAGCCGTGAAATGAGAAAAGCACATGATCCCAACTGTTCTGCGTATACTTTGCGGCTTGTTGTACAAAAGCATCAATAAATGCCGGGTGATCATGAAAATGGTTAATCAGCCGAAGCTCAGGAATTGTGTTCCATCGGCTGATTTCTGACAAAATATACTCAACTACAGTGCCGGTGGTTGCAGAGGCATACTGGGGAAAGAGCGGCAGTACAATTACCGTCTTAAAAGGCTTATTTTTAATTTGTTCCAATACATTTTTCAGCTCAGGCCGACCATAGCGCATGGCATTAAATACCTGCCAGGTCTCCCCCATTCGCAGTTGTAATTTAGCTGCCACGCTTTGAGAATGATATAAAAGCGGTGAACCATTTTCGTTCCATAACTGCCGGTAGAGTTTAGCGGATTTGGGCGCCCTGAAAGGAACGATTACAAGGTTGACCAGCATTTTTTGCAGCAGCCACGGCAGGTCAATCACGCGCCTGTCGTTCAGAAACTGCGATAAATACTTTCTTACATCAGTGACAGATGGTGAATCGGGGGTACCGACATTTACAAGAATTACAGCGGTCTGGTCCATTTGTCAGGCGTTAATAATTTCTTCGGCAATGCTTCGTCCCTGTTTAATACGGTCGGCCATTCCAATTCCATCACGGATATTCCCGGCAAGAATTAACCCCGGGTAGCTTAACCGGATGGCGTTTATCGCGAGTAATCGCTGTTCTGTTGTTTGGGTATACTGAGGTATCGCCTGCCTGTATCTGAAAATCTTCATTAAATCGGCTTTGATCCCTTTGACCCGGAGCATCTCCCCGATCTCATCCTCTACCAGGGTCTGAATTTGTTCGTCGCTGAGTGAATACATTTCTCCATGTTTAATTCCGCCCAGGAAGACTGAGAGTAATGCGCCTCCTTCGGGAGCACGACCTTCAAAGAATGAGGATGGGAATAAGACTCCCAATATCCTGCGTCTCTCCTTCGATGGAATCAAACCGCCAAATGCATTGATATCGATCCCTTTCCACTGATTATATCCCAATGCCACCTGCACAATTTTGGCATATTCAAGCTGAGCAATTACCTGTAGATGCTCCTGTCCGACAAAAGGAAATAAAGAACCGACCTCAGTTCCTGCAACCGTCGAAATTACTTTCTCTGTGCTTATTTTGAACGGGTGCCCGTCACTTAGAAACACTATGTTAAATGTCTGCTGATCTGGTGTAGTTCTGATTTCATGGCAATTGAGCAGGATGTTCTCTTTACCGACGCTTTTTACCAGCGCATCGATCATATTTTGAAGGCCGCCTTTTACCGAAAATACTTCCTTGGTTGCCCTTTTTGTCCGTTCATCCTTTGGTTGAGCACCTTTTTTCATCGCACCACGAATGAAACTGCCATACTCCTGTTCGAGCTGGTAAAGTTTTGGCAAGGCAAACCGGGTAATCAACTGTGCCGGATCGCCCGCATAAATGCCTGATATAAAAGGATCAACAGCATAGTCGAGATAACTTCTCCCCATGCGGCGAAGTACAAGATCAGCAATGCTTTCATTAGGATTGGCACCTTTTTTCCGAAAGGGCTCGCCCAGGATTCTGAATTTATCATACCATGAGAAAAGCGGTGTGGTAACAGCTTGTATTAGCCCGGCTGGCAAAGGCTCCCACTTTCCATCTTTCCGGATCAATCGTTTTTTTGCCTTCGGATTGGCAAATTCGATCGCACAATCCGGGTGGAGATCGTCATAAAGCTCCATTATCTCAGGTGTTGAATTCACCCCCGTATTCGGACCCGCTTCGATGGTAAATCCTTCTTCTTTAATTGTATTTATTACACCTCCCGGACGATTGTTTTTTTCAATGATTTTTACATCAATACCGTTTTTTACCAGGTAGTGCGCAGTGACCAATCCCGTGAGCCCTGCACCGAAAATTACAACTTTTGTCTGAAGGTTAGATTCCATGTTTACACTGGTTTAGAAAACTGTTTGGAGTTTGTGCGTGTGAGCGGATCAAAGGAGGCTGCAATGTTGCGGACAAAGAGGGCGCCATTTTCGGTCACTTCAAGTCCCTCCTTGGTCAGAAGTAATATCCCGTCCTCTTCGAATTGTTTTAACGCGATATCGTCATAGACAATTGCATCCCGGAGGACTGATTCTGAAATATTCAAATGATCAGCCAATTCTTTCCAGTTGATTAACATGTTGCACATGAGTTGGTTGATTACCTCACGAATAATTATCTCCCGTTCGGTTAGCAAATAGCCTTTTTCAATGGGTAAATGACCTGAACCTATCGTTTCAATATATTTTTTTACCGATTTTGTATTCTGGGCATAACCTTTTTCGAGCTGACTGATCGATGAAACGCCGAATGCATACACCTGTCCCGTTGTCTGCCGTGTGCAATATCCCTGGAAATTCCTGTGCAGGCTCTTCGAACTTACGGCCAGAAAAAGTTCATCGCTTTCGAGAACGTAATGATCCATACCTATTGACTGGTAACCACTGGCCAGTAAAAGGTCGTGCGACTCCGAAAACATTTTCATCTTCAACTCCCCGTCCGGCAAACCTTTCTTATCCAGTATCTTCTGGGCTTTCTTCACCCATGGAACATGAGCATACGAGAAGGTGACAAGCCGGTCAGGCCGGATGGTAACAGCCTTGTGGATAGAATCAAGAAAACTCTCAACAGTCTGCCCCGGCAATCCATATATAAAATCCAGATTCACCGTAATATTGTCTGATCCTGCTTTAAGTCTTTGAATAATATCACCCACGGGAAGTACCGAGGGATCGCGGTTGACAGTTTTCAGAATTTCGTTGTCGAAGTCCTGTATTCCCAGACTAAAACGATTAAAACCCGATTTCTTCAGGATATCGATATAATCGAAATCGAGGTGGGCTGGATTGCACTCTATCGCGATTTCGGCATGTTCGGTTAATGTGAACAGCGAATAGATCAATTCGTTGATTTCTGCGAGCCATTCGGCCGGTATTGCATTTGGTGTGCCCCCACCATAATGTATTTGTGAAACTTTTCGGTCCTTGTCAATTAATGCGGCCACCATCCTGATCTCCTGCTTCAGTGCCGCTACATATTTGCATCGTTCATCTTCAGTTCCCAATGGCGAGGTATTGCATCCGCAATAATAACAAAGTTTTTTACAGAACGGAATATGAAGATAGATCGAGATATTTCGTGGGTTACAATTATTCGAATCTTTGACCACCTCAATGTATTCATCTTCCTTCAAGGTATCCATAAAGTAATTGGCGGGCGGATAGCTCGTATAACGTGGAACGGGTGAATTGTATTTTTCAAGTAATTTTTCCGGAATAATCATGACACTTTCTTTTTAGGATAAAGATAAAACACGGCAATAAATGTCGCAATACACAAAAACACTTCGATCAGGAATAAACCGCTATAAGATAGTGAATCGGCAATTTTTCCGCTCGAAACGGCAATGATCAGGCTGCTCAGGTGGGTGATTACAATCTGGATTGTAAAATCTGTCCCCTCTCTGCCGGGCCTCACCATATCCATCGAAATGGTGTAAATCGCTACGGTAAGTAATCCATACGTACCCCAGATGAGAAAGATTGCTCCATAAATAAAAGGCGTAGTTGGCGAAAACATTGATATCAGCCAGATATAAGATGTTGCCAGAATGCTGGTAAATGAAAATGCGATCAGCGAATTACGCCGTCCAAATTTATGAATCAGGAAACCGGACAGCAATGCAGACAAAGCTGCAACGGAGGTGCCCCCAACTCCGGACATAAATCCGATCTCCTTTATTGTATAACCAAGATCGACCAGGTAAGGTTTCAACATAGTCAGTATTCCTATGATTCCTGAATAGTAAAAAACAAGTAGAACAACCCGTTTTGTCATCCCGGGATAGGTAAAAAACAGGTAAAGATCTTTCATCTTTATTGGGGTTCCCATTTTCTCTACCACGGGTTGTCTTTTTTTGTAGAGCATCAAGGGGATAAGGGCAATTAAAGCAAAAAGGGCCAGGCAGTGAAGTAAAATCGTCCAGCCAAAAAAATGGTAGACAATCAGTAAGAGTCCACTACCAGCCAGGGCTCCGATAAAACTGCCGGCCGATTGCATACTGTTTCCGAAACTTCGCTCCTCTTTTTTCATAATCAGGATGGCATAGGCGTCGGTGGCAATATCCTGCGTGGCTGAAGCAATGAACGCAATGACCATAAGCACAACAATCAGTTTGAAATCGAATTGAAGATTGAGCACCCCGATGCCAATGATAACGGCCGCATAAAATAGTTCAGATCCAATAATCCATTTCCGGTACTGATTCAGATTTCCCGCATTGCGATCGATCAACGGCGCCCAGAGAAACTTAAAAATCCAGGGTAGCTTAATCAGTTGCAACAACCCGATTGATTGAAGCGAATAATGCTCCTGTCGCATAATAACGGGGACAACGGTTGAAAAGAAACTCATTGGCACTGATTGGGCAATGTATAAGCTAAAGAGCACAAAGAATTTATCCAGTTTCTCCCGGTTCATGGATTTAGAATTTTAAAGAGA
>JBBRGI010000222.1:0-6150 GCA_038240855.1 Bacteroidales bacterium
CCGGAATATGAGTTAGTGAAGAAGCTTAGGAAAGAAGCGTTGAAAATATTGTACAAAAATTCTGATCCTTCGCTTACGTCTCTTTACCATCAGTTTAACCTGTCACCATCTAAAACGAAAAAACTTTTCAAAAAGGTGGAATTGCCCCTGAAGTATGGAAAAGTAATATTCAGGCTGATTCGCGAATTTAATCCATCCTGTATTGCTAATTACGGTCCGGCCTTTGGGATCAATCTCGCCTTAATGGCCCTGGCTAAAAAAAACAGTTCTGTTTATCAGGTAATTAATAATGTTTCTTACCAGCCGGTATGTACAAAATTGCTTAAAGAGGCTGGTATTCCGAATATTTATTACAGCGAAGATCAGATCACTACGGTTCCTGAATTTGTCATGGTCAACTATCCTGACAATCCGGTACGGTCGTGGAGTAGCATTGAAGAATTTTTGGGGTCGAATGGTGAGGATGATATTTTGATAGTCAGAGGCATACATGAATCAGGTGATATGGAGGCAATTTGGAAAAAAGCTATTGACTATGATCGTGTGCGGGTGTCTCTCGATCTGTTTGAAATTGGAATTCTTTTATTTCGGAAAGGGTTACAAAAAGAAAATTTCATTCATCGTTTTTGATTGCTTTTTTCTTCCGTTAACGTACAAGATGTTTCTAATATCAATAGTATTCTTATCTTTACGTCCTGTTTTTATAGTCTAACGCCAGCTTTTTATAGGTTGTAACGCATTGTATTTTAATTTTTTAAAATTTTATCTCGTCGAATTAGGGGGATTAATCCGATTACTATGAACAAAAAAAGAGTATTGGTTATCGTGGGTTTGTCGGTAACGCTGTTATTGATTATTTTTTTCAACTGGAGCAAGACGTCAGAGGAGGTGGAAATCACCTGTAAGGTTATGAAAGGACCTGTGGAAGTAAAAATCCATACATCCGGACAACTTGAATCCGAAAATTCTGAAAATATTATTCTGCCTGCTGTACTTTCGAGTCAGAATGTACGGATATATGAAATCAAGATTACGGATCTTATCGAAGAGGGAACTGTTGTAGATTCAGGACAATACATTGCTACCCTTGACCATAAAGTAATAGAAGAGGTATTGACATCCGCACGGCTGGATCTGGAAAATGCAACGGCCCAAATCGAAGATGCCAAACTGGACTCCAATCTTAACCTAAGCAATTATCGCGACCTGATTGTAAATTCAAGATCAGATGTTGAAGAACGTAAAATTGTTTTGGCTGAATCGGTATACGAATCACCCTCAGTGATTAAAAAGGCCGAAATGGACCTGGGAAAAGCAGTACGAAAACTTGATCAGGATATCAAAGGACTTGCAATGAGACAACGACAGTTGGGTTCGCAGATGGAAAGACGTAATATCGATTTCAGGCTTAAAGAGCAAAGGGTATCGGATTTGTTGAAACTTTACGATGCCTTAATAATCAAGTCTACAAAACCTGGTATGGTAATATATGCAAAAGACCGGTTTGGGATAAAAATTCAGGTTGGGTCTATATTAACTCCCTGGAGTCCGATTATCGCCACCTTACCCGACATGACGCGTATGATCTCCGAAACTTATATTAACGAGATAGATATTGCTAAAATCAAAGTAAAACAGACAGTAACTTTAAGTATAGACGCTTTTCCGGACAAGGAGTTGAAAGGTGAGGTAATTTCGGTCGCCAATATCGGACAGCCAATGCCCAAAAGCGATTCAAAAGTCTTCGAGGTAAATATTCGTGTTTTTGGCAGTGACCCCGATTTAAAACCTGCAATGACTACAGGAAATGTTATTCAGACTGGAGCATACACCGACAAAACTTATATCCCTTCTGAAGCAGTTTTTGAAACCGATTCTACAAAATATGTCTATGTCAAAAAGAAAGACGTAGTCCGCCAAATTGTTGACCTGGGCGATGAAAACGAGGATTATGTAATCGTTAATAAAGGCGTTCAGGAAGGTGAAGTTTTGCTGTTGAGTGAACCCGAGAAACTGGAAGAAATTGTGACAGTAGGCTGGGAAATATATGAGGAACAGATTCAGAAACTTAAGGAGAATAAACAACCCGAAGATGAACCGGTTCTAAAGGAGCCTGTAGTAACTGAGTCCAAGGATTCTGTTAAGCTTGAACGAAAAGGGAAAAGAAACAGGAGTTAGATATATGGTTTCACCTGCAGGATCGTATGAATTCCTAAATAGGATATGAAAATTTTCATGCGTGTTCGATTCCGCACATGCGGGACTAAGAATGCCGAAAAAGTGATGCTGCTGATACGCATTGAATATTAATAACTTACAAAAATTTAAACGTGTGAATATAAGAGCTTATTATAACCGCTATTCCTACAATGTTATCATTGCAGTTGAAGCGATTGTGGCCAATAAGGTTAAATCACTTTTGACAGGATTGGGTATCATTTTCGGTGTTGCTGCCGTGATCAGCATGCTTGCTATTGGAAATGGTGCCGAACAGGAGATTCTTGAACAGATCAAGATGGTTGGAGTGAATAATATTATTGTAACCCCGATCTTACAAAATGATCAGGCAAGTGCAAATGATCAGAATACCAGTGCTGCCACCGAAAGTAACCAGTTAACCGGGAGTAAAAAGAAATTTTCCAAAGGACTTTCACTGCTCGATGTCGAATCAATCAAGGAGATTATACCCACAATCGAGGATGTTTGCCCGATTATTACCTTCAATTATACGGCGATACTCCACGATATCAGTAGTCCGATAAAGCTTGACGGCACTGATAATACCTACTTTAATCTCTTCGATATTAAGCTTGAAAGCGGCACTTTGTTTCATCTCCAGCACATTAAGGAAGGGTTTCCTGTTTGTATTATCGGAAACAATATAAAAAATGTGTTTTTTCACCAGGATGAACCTTTGGGAAAATATATTAAATGTGGTCAGATCTGGCTTCAGGTAATCGGGGTGATCGAAAAACGGAGTTTTGTTGGCACCGGAAGTGGAACGATGGCGATCAGCAGTACCGACAACAGCATCATTATACCTGTAAAAACAATGTTGCTGCGGTTTCGGAACAGATCCCTGATCAGAGGCGACCAGGTGAAACTTGCAGGATCGGGAAGAGAAACCACGTCATCAAAAAATGAGGATATCAATCAGCTTGACAAAATCATCATTCGTGTCAAAGAGACTGATCAACTCACCTCCACTGCAAAAGTGGTTGGAAATATGCTGATGCGTAAACATAATGATATCCGCGACTTTGATGTCAGTATTCCTGAACTTTTATTAAAACAACAGCAAAAGACCAAAAATATTTTCAACATCGTACTCGGGGCTATTGCTGGTATTTCACTGATTGTCGGTGGTATTGGAATTATGAATATCATGCTGGCCTCGGTGATGGAACGGATACGTGAGATCGGAACACGGCAGGCAATCGGTGCATCGCGCAAAGACATTGTTTTTCAGTTTTTATCCGAGTCAACCCTGATCAGCGTTGTAGGAGGGCTGATCGGAATTATCCTGGGGGTGGTACTGTCGAAAATTATCCAATCGATGTTTGATATTAAAACAATCATCTCAAT
Source organism: Bacteroidales bacterium (assembly GCA_038240855.1). Taxonomy (GTDB): domain Bacteria; phylum Bacteroidota; class Bacteroidia; order Bacteroidales; family Prolixibacteraceae; genus JAAFHB01. The sequence goes on from JBBRGI010000222.1 coordinate 3,586, forward strand.
CTTTTCAATATTTATCTCCTTTGGCGTTTCGGTCTTTATCGGAATCATCTTCGGATATCTCCCTGCCAAAAAGGCCGCAGAAAAAGATCCTGTAGAATCATTAAGACAATAAACTTTTATTTATGACCCGCATTTTAATACTAATCACGCTCATCGTATTTTGTAAGGTTACCCTTGCCCAGGAAAATGTACTGAAACTTACGCTTCCCGAAGTAATAGAACTGGCTTCAAAACAGTCGATCGATGCTTTCAAACAACAGAACATGTATCGTTCAAGTTATTGGGCTTTTAAATATTACAGAGCTGATAAATTACCCTCTTTATCAGTAGGTGCCGATCCGTTTTCGTATAGTAATTCCAATATTCGTGTGTTTAACACAACGACTAAAATTTGGGAATACTCTCCACAGGAAAGTTACTCTTCTGATGCATCATTACGACTCAACCAAAATGTCGGATTAACCGGGGGAAACATTTCGGTTAGTTCGGATCTGGGTATGACTAAAAATTTTGGGGACGAAGATAAAACAGAGTTTTCTGCAGATCAGATTCGGGTGGGTTACCGGCAGAGGCTCAATGGATACAATACATTAAGATGGAGATCGAAGATTGAACCGCTTAAATTTGAAGTGGCAAAGAAAAACTTAATTCAATCGAAGGAAGATATAGCTGTAAAAGCCACAAGCAAATTTTTTGAACTGGTTGATGCCCAGATTGAGATTAATATTGCAACAACCAATCTTGCCAATTCTGACACCTTGTATCAGATCGGGAAGGGTCGTTACCAGGTGGGGACAGTTACCCAGGATGAACTCTTAAACTTCGAGTTGAATTTAATGAATTCCAGGCTTGCGCTTACAAGGGCAAATCAAGGTCTTTTAAGGGCACGTGCAGATTTAAATTCCTATTTGGGCCTCGATAAAAATTCAATCATCGAGTGTGTCATCCCAAACACGATTACCTCGGCTTTACAGGTAAATGTAGAAGAAGCCATAAACAAATCGATGCAGAACAATCCCGATGTCCTTTTACAGGATCAGCGACTGCTCGAACAGGACAATATCGTGAGGCAGACGAAAGCGCAGAATGGATTAAGTGCTGATGTGAGTGCCTCGTTGGGTTTGACCCGAAGAGCGCCGGTTCTTTCGGAAGCATACCAGGATCCCAATCAGTTTCGCAATCTTGCCCTTGTGGGTCTGTCAGTTCCAATTCTTGACTGGGGAAGACGCAAAGGACAGCTTTTGATGGCGAAATCGAGCCGCGATGTTGTTGTGAATACTGTAAAGCAAGAACGTATAGATTTTGAGCAGTCGGTGCTGATGAGTGTATTGGAATTCAATCTTCAGTCGAACCAGGTCTTAAACTCCGCTCGTGCCGATACCATTGCTCAAATGGGTTTCGATGTAACCATTCGCCGGTTTAAAATCGGTAAACTTGATGTTACAAAACTAAACCTGGCCCGGAACGATCTCGAGAATGCCAGGAGGGCCTACATTAATTCATTACGGAAATATTGGACCTCCTATTACCAGATCAGGCAGGTTACCTTGTTTGATTTTGAGAAAGGTATCAATTTAAGCGCTGATTTCGATAAAATAATAAACCAATGAAGCATATATATATCAAACATAAAAAAGGAATCCTTGTTACTACCGCAATCATCCTACTGACGATTGCAGGAGTCTATTATTTGGGGATAAAGCCTGCTTCAACTGTGTACAAGGTAAAGCGGGATAATTTCGAGGCGCTGATCTCCTGCAAGGGAGAGATTCAAAGTGAAAAGGCTGTACTGATTAACATTCCTGATATTTTTGGTGAACGCTCGCTTGAGATCTACGACACCCAGATCAAGGATCTTATTCCCGAAGGTGCTATTGTCAAAAAAGGTGACTATGTTGCACTTCTTGACCAGGGAAGAATCAAGCAGCTAAAAACGAACAATGAAGAAGCGCTGAAAAAAATTCTTTTCAATATTAGCGATGCCAAGATAGATAGTGCCGTTGACCTTGTGGAACTCAGAGACGGACTTGAACAGTTTAATTTTGATCTGAAGTACAAACAGATAGAACTTGAGCAGGCGGCCTTTGAATCACCGGCCTTTCTGCGCAAAACGCAAATGTCTTACGAAAGATCATTACGTCAGCTTGAATATAGGAAACGGGCTTACCAGTTGACGCAAAAGTCACTTAAAATCCGTATAACCAGGGATGAAAACTACATGGAAAAGCTTGTTGAAAAGGACAAGAAATACCAGGAAGCATTCGAAGCTGCACGTATAACTGCCCCGCAGGACGGAATGTTGATTTATGGGCGCACACACGGGCGCGGGGGAAGCCGAAAGCTAACCATAGGCTCAAACGTGAGTATGCAAAATCCTGTGATTGCCACCTTACCTAACTTGTCGGTGCTGGTATCCGAAACTTACGTTGAGGAGATCTATGTTGCAAAGATAAAGGTGGGGGTCAATGCTGATGAGTTCCACGCCGGCCATCGTCTGCAGACGTTCGCGGATTTGCAGGCCGGTGGTGCCGGCTTCGCCATCAATAAATATTTTTTTCATGCCAT
>JBBRGI010000223.1:0-6148 GCA_038240855.1 Bacteroidales bacterium
AACGACCACCACCACTCATAACTGCCCTGCCTGAAATGTTATTGAAAATATTTCCGTAAACAGTCAATCCACTGGCACAGTCATCCAAATAGATGGCATGAACGCCTAATTGGTGGGCTTCAGACTCATCGGTTATGGTGCCACTTTTGATGTCGTGAATATAATTGAACCGCACAACATTACCATACAGAGCCCAATCTCTGCCCGCATAAATAGCTCCTGAATCGTCTGTTTCAAAGCAGGTGTTATGAATTTCTGTTAGCTCAATCAGATGATTGTTTCCTCCAAACAGGATTGCGGAATGGGGCGCATCATTAATTTTGCAATTCCGCACGGTAGTCCCTACGCCTGAAATTTGGATTCCCGGGGTATAAGTTCGGTTCCATATTCCAAAATGATGGATATGGCAATTTTCAACAACGTTGTTGCCACTAACCAGTTTATTCCGGTCGCCACCTCTCACACTTAAACCCCCGGCGCCCGAATCAACTATTTCCGAATTGAGCAGTTTAATATTCTTGCCTGAAATTACCACCGACGTGTTGCCGGTGTTCTTAAACCCACAGCCATCAATAATAATATTTTCGCAATCGTTGGCAGTAAAAGCCCCAAAGCGGCTTTTCTCCAGAATAATATTTTTGAACGTCACATTCTTTAAACCAGAAGCTTCGATAATGGACCCGCCATTTTCGCCAAGCATGGAAAGCATAATTTCGGAAGATTGAAAATCAACCTCATCCTGTGGATAGACATACAAACGTTTATGTTCCCGGTCAATGTAATATTCCCCCGGAATGTCCAATTCGGCCAAAATATTGATACCACACCAATTCCGGTGATTTTTGATTTCAGTCAGTGAACTATTTTTGCTGTTTGATTGATTTGTAATTTTAATTGTATTGTTCAGGGTATCAATAGATTCAACCGGGCTATAAATTTCTGCCCAACCTACGCGCCAATAACCTAAAGTCCAGGCATCTTTTTCTTCTGCCCATTTGTCGGGAATGTTAGTGGTATAGAAAAATCCTGTACTTCCGACGGCTTCACCGGACTTGGCATACCCGTGGTTGGGCCACCGTGCAAGTTGCATGTTTTTGCTGTTGATGGACAACTCCATTGGCGACGGCTCATTTCTGTAACTATACCCACGCCTCCTGAATTTCCCGAGATCGGTAATTCCTGCTTTATCCAAATCAAGGACTTTGATTTTATTTCTCACCGATGGGTTAATGCGCCGATAAACAGGATCTTTTTCGTCAAGCTTGCTGAAAGCAGTAGGAAGCACTTCTATCCCCCCGATTAAACGGACGGGCTCCCCTTTCATTGCTTCAAAAACAATAGCAGATTTATCTGTTCCACTATCTTCGTCAGTGAATACAATCGGTTTGTCCACAAAGTATTTTCCGCCAATAATCAGCACCCTGAATGACTGCTGATTATTTTCTTTTTTAAGTTTTCGTATTACGTCGCGTGCTTTTTCGATGCTTTTAAACGGACGGTTGCGCGTACCCGCATTTAAATCTGACCCTGCGGGGGATACATAAATTACTTGTCCATCTCCCGCTCTCAGCGTTACTACATAAAACAGACACAATAGCAATAGAAGTATTTTTTGTTTCGTCATGATTGTAAGTATTAATTTCTTTTTATAATTACTTTGTCATTTGATTAATTCAAGGTTTGTTTCAGGATTTATTGCGCGGATTAAATTCTCCAATGGCTGTTCGAATTCAAGTTTCGCAACTAGTACTGTATTGGCAAACTCATTCACCGGAAGGTTCCTCAAACGAAGATAAGGAAGTTGCGTGGTATGATCACTGGGGCATAAATTTACCACGCATTCAATTGCTTTTCCGGTATTTAACAAAGTCGCTTTTGATGGTAAAATATGAATAGGCTTCAATTTCAGTCCATCCCCAACCGGCATTTTATTCAAATGGATATAGAGGGTTCGGTCGCGCTTAGTAACCAAAACACCTGGTACATTAATCAAATCAGTATCGGGCTGTACCTTTTGGAACGATTCATCGACTGAATTTTTCCATTTACCAATCCTGCTTAGGAGTTCAGCTGCTTTACTCGGTATTATTCCTTCACTCGTAGGACCCACATTCAGTAAATAGTTGGCATTTCGTGCCATATAACGGTCAATGCTACTGTTCAGGTGACGATCGGAATAATAATCTTCATCATTTTTGTATCCCCAACTCTCCATTCCAACTGCCTGACATGCTTCAACAGGATGGTCAAAATTTATTTTGTCGTCTTTTTCGTAATCTCGCTCCGGGGTACTAAAATCGCCGTCGTCGAAACCACGATTGTTTATGACAGCTTTAGGCTGAAGTTTGCGAATCATAGTATTGATGGAAGGATCCACAACACCTAATCTATTGGCATCCCACCAAAAACCGTGAATCTCACCATAATTGGTACAAAGTTCTCTCACTTGGCCCCTTACAAATTCAACATATCTGGCCTGATTTGGCGAATCATGCGGTTGCGGCTGCAATTCGTGTGCACGGCCCTGGTTCGGGTAATTCGGATTGTTCCAATCAACAATAGAATAATACAAACAGAGTGGTACTTTCCTTCGATGGCAGGCATCAGCAATCATCCGGATAATATCTTTTTTGTATGGGGTGTTCATGGTGTTGTATGACGTTTGTTTGGTATCCCACAAACAAAACCCGTCGCAATGTTTTGCTGTAACGGTAAGGTATTTCATCCCCGCCTCTTCCATCAAATCCAGCCATTTATTCGTATCGAATTGCTGGGGATTCCATTGCTCTTTTAATTTCACATATTCGCTGCGTTCAACCCGATAACGATATTGATGCTGCTCATGCCATCCGGGAATAGCGTATAAACCCCAGTGGACAAACATACCAAACCGTTTTTCGAAAAACCAGTCACGACCGTCACCAAAGCGACGAAGCTTCACATTCCGGGGATCCGGGGATGCAGTTTCAGTATATGTCATCGTTGGCGCCAGGGAAATCGCTCCTGAGGCAAGTGAGCTATATGCAAGAGTTTGAAGAAAATTTCGACGTTGCATGTTCTTCTTATTATTTAATGTCCGCTAATTATTTGTTCTCCAACGTAACTACCATAGCTAGTGATACAGAAGGAGGTAATTAATGTTAGAAATCCTAAGATTACTGAATGACATTCCTCCGAAACCATACAAACCTCCCAGCAAAAATGTTATTTCAGTAATTGCTTTTGTCCGCTCTGCATTGCTTATCCCTGAACAATAATATTTCTTCATTCTACCATTTTTGCCATGCTCCGGTTAGTTCATCGTCAACTGCTTTTGACAGGTCAGGAGTTCTGAAATAAGTACACATTCCGTCCGGATCTGCAAATTCGCTGAGGGTTAGCGTAATATCAGCGGAATTTCCCATCGCCCAGATTTTAGATCCTGCTTTCAAACGGCACCCAATCCCATCAGGCCTGACGGATTTTTCAGGAAAAGGGGACTTTTCAATATTCGCCAGGTCAATGATCATTTTGCCCAGATCAGCCGCATCCTTCCCTTCCAGCGTTGAATTTTTTTCCGTTCTCAGACAGAAAACCAATGGTCCACGCATGACTGCAACCCTGCCGGCCTGACGCTGACGACCTTTTACCAGTCTCCAGTCCATCGGCATCTCAAGGGTGACCTGGTCACCGGCTTTCCAATTATTTTCTACAACGGCGAATTGCCCGGGTTCGCAGCGGGTCTTCAATGGCTTACCGTTTAAAGACAGGCCGGCATTTTTGCACCAGAGTGGAATTCTCAACCTTACAGTAAAAGCAGCAGGTTTGGAAGGATCAACGTGCAAAACGACGTGCCCCGAGCCGGGGTATTCGGTTTCCTGGCTTATGGCAACAGAATAATCACCCATTTGAATTTCTGCTTTCGATGTGGTGTATAAATTAACTGTCAGGCCTTTCCCATCCCTGTAATATATAAAAGATGGGAGTTCAGCAATAACTCTTCGGTAATTGCATGGACAACAGTAAGTATCTGTATTGTGGTAAGCCCTTGGTCCTTCGAAAGGTGTAAAATAACGGATTTGCCTTCCATCGGGCGATTGCGCTCCAAACAAAGCGTTGTAAATGGCACGTTCCATCATATCGCCATACCTGGAATCTCCGTTGAACCGAAGCAGGTTGTCATACAAACGTATTTGATAGGCAGTTGCACAAGTTTCCCCAAGGTCGCCCCTTCCATCCTGGTCATCAGTCCATATCTCCTGTTGTCCAATTCCCCCGGTAATAGTCATACCGTTTTGGGCAGTAATAAAATTCATTGCTTTTATGGTTGGCGCCAAAAGGGCCCTGTCTTCCTTCAGCCTGTAGAGTTCCATCTGTGCGAGTGCTGTTGATACATAGCTGTAAATATGACCTTCGATCAGATCCCTGCGCCCGATCACGATTTGAGGATTCCAGCTCACCAGGTCATCCTGCTTCAAACAGAAATCCAGGTAGCGCTTATCTCCGGTGGACTTGTAAAGGGATAGCATAGTTCGGCCTATACCTGTTATTCCCACATGTGTAGCCACATTGGTTGTTTTTTCCCAGTCGCCCGGAATCATCTTCCAGTGCGATATCAAGTAATCGGCTGCTTTCCGTGCAGCATTAAGCGACTTTTCTGATTTGAAAGAATTGTAGTCACTGGTGAGTCCAAATATTATATAACCTATTTCGTGCACATCCCAAAGCTGCACAATACGTTTTTCATGGGTCATATTACCTATATAACCGTCAGGTTCCTGGGCTTTGATCACTTCATCAATCAAATGATTCTTCATGGCAATGACCTTCTCATCGCCTGTGTTCACAGCCATTTTTACAACTGTATCTATCAGTTTCCCCAAACCGATGTAGTTATTCTTATCCTCCCTTTTCTGGAAAGAGGCAAGAAAGTCATGATCAGCATCAATTTTGAAAATGTTGTTGTAAACAGTTATTTCCATGCGTCGTCCAAACTCACCACCTACCTTTACCTGTGCCGGGTCAATCTGATTTAGCTGATCGTTCTTCGGTTGTCCTACGGCCTTCTTTTGAACAGAAATTGTCATTAAACAAAAAACAAGTACTATAAGGAGTAAAAATTTCTTCATTGCGGATTTGTTTTTTTACGTTAATAATTTGAATATGACCATTTTAACTATTCAAGCCAGCAATTTAGGATAATGGAGATACCATCATTATTCAAATCAAGGACTTTAATTTTATTTCTGACAAGTGAATTAATGCGGGTATAAACTGGGTCGGCAGCGTCAAGATTGCCGAAAACAGCAGCATAACTACAATAGAATAATTTTATGCATAATCATGAAATGACATTTTATTAGGTGGATTCTGCAATACATCTGATTAAAAAACCATGAGTTTTCCAAAAAAGGACTTGCCCATGGTTTTAAATAATTAATAATTTTTTCAACAAAAAATCTATTGATCAATCAGGCCAACCTGGATTTTGAACCAGGTTCGAAGCCCTGTACCGCTCGTTTTGATTGATCGGATAAAGATTCATTTTTTCATCCCACTGGCGATTTTCAACCTCGAATTTCTCAAAACTGATCGGTTTTTTGGTTGCGTCCACTGTGATTTTGACACCGGTAATTGGTTTATTGAAATAGGTGGTGCCTAATTTCCAGCGACGAACATCAAAGAAACGCATCTCTTCGAAACAAAACTCAACGCGACGCTCGTTCATGATGCGGGCACGCATCTGCTCTTTGGTTAAGTTGGCAGGCAGTGTTGGCATTTGTGCCCGATTACGAACCTTATTCATATACTTATAGACATCAGCCACCGGACCTTGAGCCTCGTTCAACGCCTCGGCATAGTTCAGCAACACCTCCGCATAACGCATCAGAATGGGGGCACGCCGTCTGTTTACGTTTGAGCCAGTATTCCAAACCACATTTGGACTTAAGAATTTAGCCATATAGTAGCCTGTACGTGTTGCGTTTACATTTACGCCAATACCATCTTTTCCCATCAATCCATTGGGATCTGCAGCATAGGTTTCGACGACTATATTCTTGAATTTATTACCATTGTAAAGTATAGAAAGTGCCAGCCTCGGATCACGGTTTGCATATGGATCAAGCGGATTATAGCCCGATGCAGGATCAGTGACAGGCAAGCCGGT
>JBBRGI010000224.1:0-6144 GCA_038240855.1 Bacteroidales bacterium
ACAGAGATTGATTTTATCAACCTCGCAAGAACCTTCTGGGAAGGCAGAATCGTGATTGGCAAGTTTATCCTGCTTGGTATTTTTGTTGGTTTCTTCGTAGCCATACTGACTCCAAATGTGTTCACCGCCTCCTCAACAATGGTACCTCAAATTTCGGATCCAAAATCTAAATTAGCAAGTCTTTCGGGAGGTTTGTCGGGACTTTCAGGATTAGCCGCGATGGCAGGTGTCAATCTGAGTACAACAACCGGATCTGATTTATCACCCAAAACTTATTCAAGTATTATCTCTAGTGTACCCTTTCAACTTGAGCTGATGAAAACGCCGCTCAATTTCGAAAAACTCGACAGTCAGGTTACGCTGTATGATTATTATACCAAAATAAAATTCGGAAACCCTTTTTCAAAATACACCGTGGGCCTCCCTTCGTTAATTATAAAGGCGATCAAAGGGGAGAAGAAAATCAGATTTAGTACTTCCCAAGAGAACCCGTTATACGTGCTCACAGAAAAGCAGATCGACGTACAAAAGATTATTGAAAAACAGGTCGGGATATTTGTTAACGACAAGGATGTCCAGGTTTCACTTAGTTGCTCATTGCCCGAGGCATATGCTGCTGCCCAACTCACTCAAAATGCTCAGCATCTGCTGCAGCGTTATATCACCGAGTTTAAGATCGAAAAAGCAAAAATCGATCAGGAATTTATTCAGCAAAGATACGATGAAGCAAAAAATAATTACCAGGCTGCTCAGCAGGAACTTGCCTCCTTTCGTGATCGTAACAAGTTCATGTCCACTGCGGTTGCAAAATCGGAAGAAGAACGCCTCTATGGTGAATACACATTGGTAACAGGGGTCTATTCCGAACTGGCAAAAAAACTCGAACAGGCCAAGATTACGGTTAAGGAGGAAACTCCCGTATTTACAATAATAAATCCGGTATCCGTACCAATCGAAAAATCAACCCCCAACAGACCACTAATTCTGGCTATCGCAGCGTTTATTGGTCTGATCGCCGGCACAGTCCTGGTATTAGGAAAAGATTTTATGATTCAAACAAGAAACAAATGGAGGGGGCAGATTAAATAAATGATCAATTTTGAAAGTTTTTTCTGAAAACAAAACGGAATATCAATAAAACCATCAAGTTCAAAACACTGATCGTTTTTGCCTGTTTCTAACCCGAAGGATGACCAAATGACCACTATTTCTCATGATTTCCCTCAAAAGACACCGGACGATCTACTGCCCTTAATCAGTATAATAACAGTAGTATATAATGGTGCAGGAAACATTGAGCAAACCATTCAAAGTGTAATCGGGCAACCTTATCCACACAAGGAATATATTATCATTGATGGTGGAAGTACAGATGGAACGGTTGATATCATCAAAAAATATGAATCGCACCTGTCTTATTGGATCAGCGGGCCTGACAATGGCCTTTATGATGCGATGAACAAGGGCATAGACCGGGCAACTGGAGAACTGATCGGGATAATCAATTCCGGCGACTGGTACGCAGAGAACATCTTCACTACCATAGCCAAAGATTTTCAGGCAACAGGATCCCAGCAGGTCGTACATGGTATAATCCGAAATTTTCTGGATGAAGAATTCTATTCGATGGTAGGAAATTCAATACGAAGGCTTCGATATGATATGATTCAGCATCCCACCTGTTTTATTCCTCTAAAGCTTTACAAGACATACGGAACTTACGATTTAAAATACAAATATTCAGCCGATTACGATTTGATATTAAGATATGTGGATCAGGGAATTAAATTTTGTTTTATCGAAAAACCCATCGTAAATTTCAGACTGGGAGGCATTTCATCAACTGTACGAGCCGAAAAGGAGATGTACAAAGTAAGAGTTAAACATCACTTAATTTCAAAAACTGAAGGATTTTTAAGAATTACTTTGGTAGGGCTCCAAAGTTTTATAAAGAAATATTTAAAGTGATTAATGTGATTACAAAATTCAAATGAGGATAAAATGATCAGATCCGGTTATGTGGGATTTTGGATTTTTGTAAGTATGATGGTTGTGTTTTTTGTTTTACCCGATCCCGAAGGGCTTCAAAAGCCATTCAGAATCCTGATCGGCTTAGCTTTTGTAATCATCTATTTTGCCCTGTTAATTAAGAAGGAGATCGATCGGAAGACGCTATGGCTGGTACTTACAGGTGGTTTTTTTGTAGTTTTAATGTTTTTACGCGGGACACTACAGACCTCGTTCATTAACGCTTATCTATGTTTGTTTGGCTTGCTTTGTATGCCCCACCTGTTTTTCAGTCTGACACCAATGCGCAAGAGCAATCTTATTTACATTCATGTTCTAGCCATCGTTTCAATAATAATTCAGTTTCTTATATTCTCATCTGCCGACGGAAGACCAAAACTCGCCTACGAGATCAATTTATCTGCCGCTTATCTTTTTCTTTTTTTTCTCTGTTCCGATGTCCTAAAGAGCAAACACGGGAAATTGCTGGTCATTGCACTATCGTTATTCACACTTAGCAGACTGCTTATTTTCAGTATTATATTGTTTTACCTGGTAAGGTTTACAAAAAAATATTTTCAGTGGTGGTTACAGAAACAGAATGTAACCCGTTTGGCAATTGCCAGTTACATTTTTGTTACTTTCTTCTCGTTATGGTATGTCGCAAATATAAAATCGCAAATTTCATACGACACCAGTCTCAACAGACTTGCGAACTTAAATGACGGGTCAAATGAATTACGCTTTGTCGCCAATACCCTGGTGATTGGAACTATATATGCTGCTCCGTTGGATAGCAAGGTTTTGTTTGGATTCGGACCAGTCGAAAATTTTATCAATGCAACCAAAGGATCATTGATCATGCCACATAACGAATTGTTCGACGCGATCGTTCAGTTCGGAATTATCACAGTAATCTTCTTCTCTTTTATTTCTCTGCCCGTTTTTAATAAGGTAACCTCGTTCGGTAATATCGAATACCTGGTCCCGGTTCTGTTTTATACACTGATTCTATGGGTCAGGTTTCTGTTGGTGCCAAGTTTTGAAATGCTGTTTATTATATTTATGCTCTATATTGTGCATGAAACGAGCAAGGAGAAGGAAAGCGTAGCCGAAGGATAAAGACAAAAGGTAAAAGGTAAAAGTTGAGTCCACTCCAAAAAGTCTTATTCAGCAACTAAGTACCCGCGTTTAAAAAACCGGACGGTAAAACAGATAACATCATCCCATCATCTCATTGGCAAATCGTCACATCATATTTTTAGTTCATGATATCCATTTCGGTGGCGGCGGCGAACGGGTTACAGCAAATATGGCCAACCATTTTGCGGTAAACGGTGATCGGGTTTCAATTGTTTCTGTTTCAACTCAAAAAACGGGAAATATTTTTCAAATCGATACTCGGGTTAACATTGACTATCTAAATAGCGATCAGCATAGTGGGTTAAATATTATTCGAAAAATTGAGTCCTTTTTAGCAGTGAGAAGCTATTTCAGGAAAACTAAAAATCGGACTTTTCTGCTCGGAATCGGAACCTATCCTACTTTGCTGGCCGCATTACTTCCGTATAATGATCAAATAATAAAAATCGGATGTCAGCATGGCTCTTATTCCTCCGTTAAACATATATGGCACATCATGCGGCGGCTTGTCTTTCGAAGATTGACTGCGGTGGTTTCACTCACCACTTATGATGTTACAAAGCTTCGGGGGCTTAATAAAAATATTTACGTCATCCCAAACAGCGTTTCGTTTTTTCCGGATAAACCGGCGGAATTGCTGAATAAAACTATTCTCGCTATTGGCAGGATCGATTTTCCCAAAGGGTATGATCTTTTGCTGGAAGTATTCAGCCGTTTTTGTGTGGTCAACAAAGACTGGAAGCTACGGATTATAGGAGATGGTCCGCTCAAAGAAAGCATTAGTAGATTTATCAGCGTCAAAAATCTTACTAACAGAGTTGTTATTATCCCTTCTTCACGCAGAATTGAGCAGGAATACCTTGATGCCTCCGTGTATCTGATGACTTCACGAACTGAAGGGCTTCCAATGGTAATGCTCGAAGCTCAGGCTTGTGGATTACCAATCCTTTCCTTCAATTGTGAAACTGGTCCGGCAGATATCATCACCAACGGAGAAGACGGATATTTAATAGACAATTACAATATTGACGAAATGGTGACAAAGTTGCTCGAATTGTGTTCAGACCTTCCTAAAAGACAAGAATTTGGTATGAATGCCCGCACAAATGTAAGAAAATTCTTTCCCGTGCAGGTTTTTGAAAAATGGGAAACACTTTTTAATCAACTCCATTGATCCCGAAGATCATACACTATTGCTGGCTCAGCGGGGACCCTTATCCTGAACTGATTGACAAATGCATTTATTCATGGGGGATGCATCTACCCGATTATCAATTCGTGCTGTGGGATAGAAAAAGAGCTGATACAATCAGCAGCGAATGGTTAAATCAAACCATTGCCGCAAAAAAATATGCATTTGCTGCTGACTTCATCCGGATTTATGCCATCTCACATTATGGAGGAGTTTATCTGGATGCAGACGTTGAACTGATTACCACACTTGACCCGTTTATGAACCACGATTTTTTCATTGGATTCGAATATAATAATGACCTGGAACCAGCTATTTTTGGAGCTGTTGCGGGTCATTCCTTTCTCAATGATCTTATGGGTTATTATCAGAACAGATCTTTTTTAAAAATTAACGGATCGTTGGATACCACGCCATTACCGACAATTTTTAATCAAATTGCTAAAAGTCAGTTCAGATTCAAATCAAACGGGAAAATGCAATTAATAAACAATGGAAATTTTGCCATATATCCCTGTGACTACTTTTCTCCAAAAAATATTTATTTTCCAAAAATAAAAAGGACTTCAAATACTGTAGCTATACACCATTTCGATGGAAGTTGGGTAAACAAAACCGGCAGATATCATTTGAAACAGCTCCTTCATAAGTTCTTGTACGCAGTAAGCGGAAAAACGTTTCATTCACAATTGATCCAACTCATCAGAAGAATCAGCGTATGAACTTTTCAGTCCTTATTTCTGTCTACGATAAAGAAAAGCCTGAATTCCTGAAAACGGCATTGGAAAGTATCTGGGACAAACAAACTTTGCGTCCATCGGAGATTGTCCTCGTTAAAGACGGTATCCTGACACCTGAACTTGATGAGGTGATTGAGCAATTCAGATCATATGCTCCCTTAAAAATCTGCACGCTGGACTCGAACCTGGGTTTGGGGTATGCCCTGGCAAAAGGGTTAAATTTTTGTTCCTACGAGCTGGTTGCCCGGATGGATAGTGACGATATATCCTGTCCCGATCGGTTCCAAAAACAGATCAATCTTATGACGGCCCATCCGGAACTGGATATTTCGGGAACAAATATTGCAGAATTTCACCACCAGGGAGATAAAATTTGTTCCTATCGCCGGTTACCCTCACAATTTCCGGAAATAAAAAGTTTTGCAAAAAAGCGAAACCCGTTAAACCATATGACCGTTCTTTTTAAGAAGTCTGCAGTGGTTGGTGCAGGAAATTATCACCCATTTTTTGGTTACGAAGATTACTATCTTTGGATCCGAATGCTACGTAATGGCTGTGTGATTGCGAATATTCCGGAAGATCTGGTTTTTGCCAGAGTTGGAAACAAAATGTTCGACAGAAGACATGGATTTCGTTTTTTCAGACAAGAGTTAAAACTTCAGAAGAAGTTGCAACGGATGGAGTTTTTGAACCAATGGGAGTATATGCGGAATATATTCCTTCGTGCCGTTCCCCGATTATTTCCACTCTGGGGATTAAAATTAGTGTATAAATTTCTTCATAGATGAGACATATAGCCTTAATAGGTGCAAGCGGATTTATTGGAACACGACTAATCGACCTTATTGGAAAAGAAAACTGTTACAATATTGACAAAAAACCAAGTGAAAAATACAACGATATTTCCACAATTCAGGATATCAGAGAGAAGAATCTGGAACATGTATTCTCAATCAATACAGATACAGTAGTTTTGCTGGCGGCTGAGCATCGTGATGATGTTTCGCCGATTTCCCTTTATTATGAGGTGAATGTGAATGGTACGCGTCACGTACTGGATGC
>JBBRGI010000225.1:0-6136 GCA_038240855.1 Bacteroidales bacterium
GAAATAGTTGAAATCGGTAAAGTGGAAGCCTCAATTATCTCTGTGATTACAGCGACACTTCTTCTTACTGCGTCAGTGAGCAGGGGAATTCCCTCTTCACTTGTACAGTTGAACACCTTTGCAATTCTGGCACTTAGTGTATCGAAGAAAGGATGGAAAGAGACTTTTTCGAATAAGGTGGTAAAGAGACTTTGGCTTATTTGGCTTATTGCCCCATTGATTGCATTTCTCCTGTCTTATTTTCTCACCATGCTTGCCGATCATGCCGGGTTGTTAAATTTTTAATCCAAATTAAAGCTCGGTTCTGATTTTCTTCAGCTCATCATCCATCAGGGTAATATCTTCAAAATGATTCTTCATTGTAGCCTTAAATGTGGGACCATGATTGGGAATTATGGTATGTACCAGCTCATGAACAATGATATAATCGATCAGCTTGTCACTCAGTCTCATGAGATGAAGATTAAGATTGATATTCCTGCGGTTTGAACAACTTCCCCAGTTGGTTTTATTGTTTTTAATGGTCACTTTCTGGTAGGTATAACCCAGGCTTAATGCCAGTTCTGCAATTCGTTGCGGCAGGTATTTTTTTGCATCAAACCGGAGCACATTACCGATGGTATGTTTTAGTTTAATTTGAAATTCTTCAGATTCAATAACTTGATTCATAGGGTATTCAAAAAAAATACATTTCTCATTCACCGCGTACCTGATCTTCAGTCCGGTTACATCAGCCGGACAAATCTCGTATCGGAAATTTCGGGTCGTAAACAAATGACCAGGTTGAATCAGCTTTGGAGCCCTGGGTTTTTGAGCCAGTTTTTCCCGGGTTTGAGCAATCCATTGGAGATGTTCAGTGAGAAATTTCTCCCCGTTTAGGAAAGAGGCATGCCAGGGGATTGAAACCCTGATGGAACCGTCAGGCCGGACCGTGATTTTAAAACGAGTTGCCCGACGGGTTTTGCATATGATAACAGAACCGATTCCCTCAATATTTATCTGTTTAATGTTCATTGCTGCAAAAATACCTTAACCTACACGATATTTTCTATAAAGTCTTTATTTTTTGGGAGACCATTCCGATAAACCGATCACACAATTCGCCCAATATATTTTTTACCGGCAAGATTGAATTACTCCCGAAATATTATTATTTTAACTGCGTATTTTGAATGCAACGGTTACTTTGTAAAACTTGTATGGACCGACCGCTGAATTCATCTTTTAACTTCTTTAAAACTAAATTGCTATGGGAGAAAATAGGAAAGACGAAGTGTATGGAAACCTGGGGAAAAGAGAGTCATTGTTTGTTATCCATGGTAAATCATTAGCCGGATCACTCGTGTTTGAATCATTAGCGCCATTTCCAGGTTATTACGATCAGCAGGAGAGTGATTCAAAGCCAGTTTACCTGTACGTTGCACTCGATCGTGAGTATAGTGTTTTTGACATTGAAAGCGCGAAATTAGCCGTAAAAAAGACGTATGATTGGCGATTTGAGGCGGCAAAGGGAAAGATTGAAATTTATGACAAACATTTTGATGTGGTCCGGTTACGCCATCTCGATAGTTTTGATCAGCTTATCCCCATTCAAAAGGAGTTTATTAAGGCGGGAATCGGGTTGAAGATGAATTCGGGTGTGAATATAAAAAACGAAGTGGGTTATATCCAGTTGTTAAAATTATTTTATATTCAAAAACTTGCTAAAGGAATTTACCTCGATATCAGTGAAGATTATCATGCATACTTAACTCTCCCCTATAAACTCTCTCAGGAAGCATTTGACAAGATGACTTTAAAGGTGAAGTACAATTGGGAATCAACCGGATTTGATGCTGCTACGGGTTGTTTTTTTATCCGGGGTAAATTAAAGGAGATGGTTAGGATCTATTCGAAGGATCTGTCGATCGAATATTTGTCGGAACTTCGGAACCTTTATGTACTGAAGATGGAAAATTAGATACCGGATTTTCCGGCACATAAAAAAGGCTGTCTGTTTAAAAATATTACAGACAGCCTCTTTTATTTTTAACGGATTCCTTTATCCTTTTTTGGAATTGGCAATCATTTGATTAAAAAGTACCAGTTGCTCCTTTAAAGCTGCAACTTTATCCGTAGGTTCAGTGCGCGCTTCAAGCAGAATCCACCCGCTATATTTCATACCTGTAAACAGATCAAATAATTGCTGGTAAGGGTAATTCCCCACATTTAATTCACGGATATGAACAGTATCACCAAACCACTTTTTAACACTGTTAAAGTTTTCTTCGAGTCCGGGAGGCAGCAGATCCTGATCGTTGCAGTTCCAGCACATCTTCACATTTTTCTCTGTTACCTGTTCGAAAATAGCTTTCATAACAGGAATCTCCTGTGTTTTATTACCATGTACTTCAACCCTTACAAGCTGACCATAATCGCGTGCAAATTTCCCGACCTCATTTAACGAAGCGGCAATCTGAGCAATGGTTTTCTCCTTTTCAACGCCAGCCGGTAAATCATTTGGTTTTACCTTTATCCCGGTGGCACCAATATCCTTGCAAAGTTTGATGTATTCTTTAGTCTGTTCGATATTTGTCCGTAGTTTTGCCGGATCAGGACTATGGTACTCAAAATTGGCGCCATATCCCAAACAGGTTACCGGACTATCGGCAAACATCTTTTTCACTTCGCTCCGTTGTGCAGCAGTTAATTTCGCCTCCACACCGTGCGCATGTTCGGTTCGCAGTTCAACCCCGAGTACTCCGGTCTTTGTACAATTGGCAATCAATGTTGGCAAATCCCAGTCTTTGGCCCACTGGTAAGTTACCAGGCCAAGCTTCAACCCAGATTTTTCTGCTTCTGCCCAGGCCTCGATCGGATTGAATGCTGCAAGTCCGACACCGGCAATGATGCTTTTCTGAATAAAATTGCGTCTAGATAATTTTTTCTCCATGATTACGTATTATGTGATTAGTCTGAGGGCGTGAAGATAGACATTATCCTAAAACTTTGTTTATTTTGCATCGTGAAAAGTAAGAGGATGATAAATTATACTCATGCAGAGATAAAATTGATGCTTCCCAGGCTTATTTATTATGAAACGGCTACCGATTATCGGTACAAATACTCATTTCGGCGCAAGATTTCGGTTAAACTATTTTATAACATGCCCATTTTGAAAATTAAACTGAAAATATGAATATTCTTATCATTGGCTCAGGCGGAAGAGAACATGCCTTTGCCTGGAAAATCAGACAGAGTCCGAAAATCGATCATCTTTTCATTGCCCCCGGAAATGCCGGCACCCGGGAATTTGGAACCAACCTCGAAATCGGCGTTACTGATTTTGTGGCAATCCGTAAAGCTGTACTGGATAATAAAATTGATATGATCGTCGTTGGTCCTGAAGTACCACTTGTTGAAGGGATTCATGATTTCTTTCTTGCCGATGAACAACTTAAATTGATTCCTGTGATCGGGCCGACAAGACACGGGGCCCGGCTCGAAGGAAGTAAGGATTTTGCGAAGGAATTTATGAACCGTCATCATATACCAACTGCTGCCTACTATTCTGTAACCAAAGATAATCTTGAACAGGGAATTGGTTTTCTCCGAAGCTTAAAAGCACCGTATGTCCTTAAAGCTGATGGTCTTGCAGCAGGCAAGGGCGTTTTAATTATCGAAAACATTGCTGAAGCCGAAAAGTCATTGCGCGAGATGCTTGCAGGAATGTTCGGGCATGCCAGTGAAACGGTGGTAATCGAAGAATTTCTTACAGGTATTGAATGTTCAGTGTTTGCCATCACGGACGGGAAAAATTATAAAATTCTGCCGGTTGCAAAGGATTATAAACGAATCGGGATTAACGATACCGGCCTGAATACCGGAGGAATGGGAGCTATCTCACCCGTTCCTTTCGCGGATGAACTTTTTATGAAAAAGGTTGAAGAACAAATTATAGTCCCAACCGTAAATGGGTTACAACGCGATGGAATTGCGTATAAGGGATTTATCTTTTTTGGGTTAATCAGTGTAAATACACAACCCTATGTAATCGAATATAATGTACGAATGGGTGATCCTGAAACAGAGGCAGTAATCCTGAGAATAAAATCTGATCTTGTTGAACTCTTTGAGGGTGTTGCCAATGGTAACCTGGCCGATTGCGAATTGGATATTGATGAAGATTCGGCGGTGGCCGTAATGCTCGTTGCAGGCGGTTATCCGGGAGTATATGAAAAAGGGAATAAGATTTCAGATATGGATAAAGTTACCGACAGCATACTGTTTCATTCAGGAACCAGTCTTTTAGAAGGCGATGTGGTTACCAGCGGTGGAAGGGTGCTTGCGGTATGTTCAAAGGGGAAGGATTTTAGGGATGCTCTAAAATTAGCCTACCAAAATGCCTCAAAGATTCAGTATAAAGATAAATATTACCGAAAAGATCTGGGTTTTGATCTTTAATTACAATTTATGTTACTGCGCATTTTAAAGAGTAATACATGGCTTAGTTCATTGTTGATCCCTTTGTCCGGAGGTCTTTTGTGGATGTATAATTTTAATGCTCCAACGCTGTTGGATATTCAATTTGCCAATGGAGCAATGCCGCTTTATCAT
Source organism: Bacteroidales bacterium (assembly GCA_038240855.1). Lineage (GTDB taxonomy): Bacteria > Bacteroidota > Bacteroidia > Bacteroidales > Prolixibacteraceae > JAAFHB01. Next base: position 4,597 of record JBBRGI010000225.1, read on the forward strand.
TTGATATTTAATCTGTTAACAAAACAGGCTTTCTGGCAGATTTTTATCTCCTTCAGTCTCGTTATACTTAACTCATTTTTCGTGGCGCAGCTTGGCTCTACGTTTATTTTTATAAAAAAGCGGTCATATCTGCCTGGTATACTCTATATACTCACCATTTCATCATTACAGGAATTGCATGCATTTCTCCCGGTTCATATTGCAACGCTGTGTGTATTACTTTCCCTTTATTTTATCTTTGATACCTACCACAAACCCATTGAGATTGCCTTCACCTTTAATGCTTCTTTTTTCCTTGCATTGGCTTCATTGTTTTATCTTCCTGCTTTAATGCTGTTTCCATTAGTCTGGATTGCTATTTTTGTTTTGCAGAAAAGCGATAATGCGCGGTTGCTGGTTGTTCCCTTCCTGGGTTTTGGAGTCCCATGGCTGTTTATGTGGGCATATACCTTTTTGAAAGATTCGGACGATTCAATGAGGCAGGATATTGTCCGGATGCTTTGGACCAGTCATAATGACTATCTTATTCATCCTTTATTCCTGGCACTCACAGCGGTAGTAACTTTTATTGCAATTCTGGGGGGGATATCAATATTTTCCTTCTATCACATGTTGAAAGTGAGCGCACGTAAATACTTTATAATACTTTTCTGGATGCTTGGTCTGATGCTGGTGGCTGGGTTAAGTCTGGTTACTATTGGGATCGAAATTATTGTGTTTCTGTCAATTCCTATCTCGTTTTTCATCGCCCACTTTCTGCTTTCAGACGAGAAAACGATCTGGAAGGAAATACTAACATGGATTTATGTGGCAACCATGGTTATTGCGTTTTTGTTTTATTAACTGAAGTGAGGGTTTATGCAAAGAGTGAGAGCTTGACTGTTCATGTACTGAATAGTCAAGCTCTCACTTTACCAGAATAGTCAAGCTCTCACTTTGCCATATAGTCAAGCTCTCACTTTGTCGGAATAGCCAAGCCTTCACCTGGACATAACGAAACTCTCTGTATCAATCAGGAAAATATCCTTTAATAATTCCTCTTTTTGAGTCTTTGAGAAATAAAAGGATTTCATCGCGTTCGCGTGATGCCTGCAACTCTGCCTCAATTACCTCGAGTGCCTGACTGTTATTATATCCTTTCTGATAAATGATCCGGTAGATATCCTGAATCTGGCAGATTACCTCGTTGGAGAATCCTCTGCGACGCAAACCTATTGAATTGACTCCTGCATATGATAACGGCTCACGACCCGCCTTAATATAGGGAGGAACATCCTTGCGTACCAATGATCCACCTGAAAGCATAACATGTTTTCCGATATGGCAAAACTGGTGTATTCCGGTTTGTCCGCCAATAATTGCGAAATCATCCACAACAACTTCACCGGCCAGTGCAACGGAGTTTACCAGAATGACACTGTCACCAACCACACAGTCATGGGCTACGTGGACGTAAGCCATGATAAGGCAGTTACTGCCAATTACTGTTTTCCCTTTGGCAGAAGTGCCTCTGTTCACAGTAACACACTCTCTGATTGTC
>JBBRGI010000226.1:0-6119 GCA_038240855.1 Bacteroidales bacterium
GGTTCCTTTTTTTGTGACATATTGTTACTCGTCAATGACGGAATTTATTATTTTTATTAAATATAAATTGCACAAACGACACAAAATGTAAACTCCAGATAGCAAATTGACGGACTAATTGATTAATTTTGTCTGATTAATAAGTTGCAGTGGAATACTTTTTCGACTCACATAAAATTTTGGTAGATGCATCTTCCGATTTGATAAACAGGGAGTTGTATGATGAAATTGACTGGTCGCACCGTCTGATCGGGATCAAGGGATTCAGAGGAGTGGGAAAAACCACCTTTCTGCTGAGTTTTATCCGTAAGAATTTCAGCAATACGCGTGATTGTTTATATGTCAATCTAAACGATTTTTATTTTGCAAAAAGACGAATTTTCTCTTTTGCCGATGAATTTTATAAACGCGGAGGAAAGGTCCTGGTACTCGATCAGATCCACAAATATGAGGAATGGTCGAAGGATTTACGGCAATGTTACGACGAACTGCCTGGCCTTAAGATCGTTTTCAGCAGCTCACCTGTTCTCCGGATTATTGAAGGGAACAATGACCTGAAGGACATTGCAAAAATGTATCATCTCGAAGGTCTGTCATTCAGAGAATTTCTTAATTTCAAAACTGGTGAGGAATTTCCGAAACTCTCCCTGACCGATATCTTAAGCCATCACCGCGAAATTGTACCCGATATCATTAATAAAGTACGACCGCTGGCCTATTTTCCCGAGTATCTTAAAAGCGGATTCTATCCCTATTTTATTAAAAATCCCGAATTTTATACCGAGACACTGCTTCGTCATGTAAACCTTGCACTTGAAATTGATGTAACGTACCTCAACCAGATTGACTTAAAATATCTTCCTAAATTAAGAAAATTGCTTCAACTGATCGGCGGACAGATGCCATTTTCACCAAATGTGAGTAAAATAAGTGCGGAGATCGAAATATCGCGGGCAACGGTATTAAATTACCTGCGATACCTGAAAAATGCACGGTTGATTAACCTGCTTTTCCAGAATGGGACTAACGGGCAGCTTCAAAAACCCGATCAGGTTTTTCTGCACAATACCAATCTGTTGCATATTGTGGCCCCTGATAATATCAATAACCGGAATATGAGAATGACCTTTTTTTACAACCAGGTCGGATATCAGCACAAGGTTACCAGTTCAGCGGGATTTGATTTTAAAGTGGATGACAATTATGAGTTTTGCGTCGGTGGGAAGTATACCCGGGCTGAAGGCGAAAATCAGTTTGCAGCTGCCGATATGATTGAAATAGGAGAGACAAAGGTGATTCCTCTCTGGCTTTTGGGATTTCTTTATTAAACATCACCTGATTTGTGATATCAATATTTTATATAGAACAACAATAAAAGTAAAATGAAAATGGCTAAAGAAAAAAAATTTATTACGTGCGATGGTAACTATGCTGCCTCCTACATAAGTTACATGTTTAGCGAAGTTGCCTGTATTTATCCCATAACTCCCTCCTCCACAATGGCAGAAGTGGTTGATGAATGGGCAGCAAATGGCCGCAAAAATATATTTGGTCAACCGGTTCGCCTTGCAGAGATGCAAAGTGAAGGCGGTGCAGCGGGTGCCGTACATGGTGCATTGCAATCTGGCGCTTTGACAACGACCTATACCGCATCACAGGGATTATTGTTAATGATTCCAAACATGTACAAGATAGCCGGTGAGTTGTTACCGACTGTTTTTCATGTAACTGCACGTGCCCTGGCCAGCCATGCACTATCGATATTCGGTGATCATAGTGATGTTTATGCCTGCCGCCAAACCGGTTTTGCAATGCTCGCTTCGGGTTCAGTTCAGGAAGTGATGGACCTTAGCGGCGTATCCCACCTCACCGCGATCAAGAGCCGCGTGCCATTTATGAACTTCTTTGATGGATTTCGCACATCACATGAAATCCAGAAAATTGAAGCAATTAAGCAGGATGACCTGGCTGTATTACTCGACCAGGAGGCACTTACAGAATTTCGTAACCGCGCATTAAATCCTGAGCATCCCGTAACAAGAGGTACCGCCCAGAATCCAGATATTTTCTTCCAGGCAAGGGAAGCGTGCAACAAATTCTATGATGCTGTTCCCGATATGGTGGAGGATTATATGAAAGAGATTACCAAAATCACGGGCAGAGAATACCATCCGTTTACCTATTATGGTGACAAAGAGGCTGAGAATATCATTATTGCAATGGGTTCGGTAACTGAAACCATCCGTGAAACTATTGATTATCTGAATGCCAAGGGTAAAAAACTGGGTCTTATCAGTGTGCATTTGTATCGCCCTTTCTCGTTGAAATACCTGTTCCGTATTATGCCGTCTACAGTTAAAAGGATTGCTGTACTCGACAGAACCAAAGAACCGGGTGCAAATGGCGAACCACTGTATCTTGATATACGTGACGCTTTTTATGGTAAAGAAAATGCGCCGGTCATTGTTGGCGGACGTTATGGTCTTGGATCAAAAGATGTAACTCCTTCGCAGATTATCGCGGTTTACCAGAATCTGGATATGAACGAACCGAAGAATAATTTTACAATCGGTATTGAAGACGACGTAACCTTCCACTCGTTGCCATTCATCCAGGAGATAAAAGTTTCGGCTCCCGATATCTATGAAGCCAAATTCTACGGATTGGGCTCAGATGGAACGGTAGGGGCAAACAAAAATTCAATCAAGATAATTGGTGCTGCTACCCAGAAATATTGCCAGGCTTATTTCGCATACGACTCAAAGAAATCAGGTGGATTTACAGCCTCACACCTTCGGTTCGGCGATAGCCAGATACGTTCCACTTACCTTATTACCACTCCCGATTTTGTGGCTTGCCATGTTCAGGCCTATGTTCACCTTTACGATGTATTGAAAGGCCTGAAAAAAGGTGGTTCATTCCTTTTGAATACGATATGGGAAGAGAGTGAAGTAAAACTCAGGTTGCCTGATGGAATGAAAAAGACACTGGCACAGAATGAGATTAATTTCTATATCATCAATGGCACCAAACTCGCTGTAGATCTTGGTTTGGGGAATCGCTCGAATACCATCATGCAGTCGGCATTCTTCCGCATTACCAACGTCATTCCTTACGAACTGGCACAGGAGCAAATGAAAAAAGCGATTGTCAAGTCATACGGAATGAAAGGCGAATCAATTGTTAATATGAACTTTGCTGCAGTTGATGCCGGCGGAAACAATGTAGAGAAGATTGAAGTTCCCGCAGAGTGGGCCAATATCACCGTTGATGGTGAAGAAGGTTCGAAACGTCCTGCATTTATTAAAAATATTGTCGACGTTATCAACGCACAGAAAGGTGATTATCTTCCTGTTTCAACTTTTAACGGAATCGAGGATGGTACTTTTATGTCTGGTACCACCGCTTTCGAAAAGCGCGGTATAGCGGTTGATGTTCCGGAATGGATTGCCGAAAATTGTATTCAGTGTAACCAGTGCTCGTATGTCTGCCCTCACGCTGCTATTCGTCCGTTCCTGATCAGTGAACAGGAAAGTGCCTTGCTTCCCGATGGTACAGCCACGATAAAAGCCAATGGCAAACAGTTTGACGGACTTAAATTTAAAATACAGGTTGCACCGCTCGACTGTACAGGTTGCGGCAACTGTGCTGATGTTTGTCCTTCAAAGGAAAAAGCGCTGGTGATGAAACCAATTGAATCGCAACATGCCGAAATCGAACGTTGGGATCATTTTGCTGCCAATGTTACCTACAAGGATAAGCTGGTCGAAAAAGACAAAACAATTAAAAATTCACAGTTTGCCCAGCCTTTGTTTGAGTTCTCGGGTGCTTGTGCCGGATGTGGTGAAACACCTTACATTAAACTCATTACACAGCTTTTCGGTGAACGGATGATGGTTGCAAATGCAACTGGGTGTTCGTCCATTTACGGCGGTTCAGCTCCTGCCACACCCTATTGTACCAACGACGAATCGGGTAATGGTCCTGCATGGGCAAATTCCTTGTTCGAAGACAACGCCGAATATGGTTTTGGGATGGCTGAAGGAGTAGCCGCAAGCCGCGACAGGATTAAATCTGTCATGACTTCGGCAATTGAAACGGGTATATCCGAGGCTGAAAAAGCTGCTTTCACCGAATGGATCGAAGGACGCGATAATGCTGCTGCTTCTGAAGCAGCAACGAAAAAAGTGCTCGAAGTCTTGAAAGGGAATAATGCATCTTATGCACAGTTACTTCTGTCAATGAGTCAGTTCCTGGTTAAAAAGTCTGTCTGGATATTTGGTGGTGACGGCTGGGCTTATGATATCGGTTATGGCGGTCTTGATCATGTACTGGCTTCGGGTAAGGATATTAACGTACTTGTTCTGGATACCGAGGTTTACTCAAATACCGGTGGTCAGGCATCAAAATCAACACCAATGGGTGCAGTGGCTAAATTCGCAGCTTCCGGAAAGAGGATCCGTAAAAAAGACCTTGGCGCAATCTCCATGACTTATGGTTATGTATATGTTGCGCAGGTAGCTATGGGTGCCAACCAGGCACAATACCTTAAGACCATACGTGAAGCTGAGGCTTATCCCGGCCCATCGCTGATCATTGCCTACTCTCCATGTATTGCCCATGGTTTACGTTCAATGGGTCGTACTCAGGAAGAAGAGAAACTGGCCGTAGCCTGTGGTTACTGGCACATGTATCGCTTTAATCCTCAGTTGGAACTCGAAGGCAAAAATCCGTTCCAGCTCGACTCCAAAGAGCCTGATTGGAGTAAATTCCAGGAATATCTCAATGGTGAAGTGCGCTATACAGCCCTCAAAAAAGCATTCCCTGCCGAAGCAGACGAATTGTTTAAGGCTGCCGAAGAAAATGCAAAATGGAGATATCGTTCTTACCAGAGAATGGCTTCAATGGATTGGCAGGTTCCTGTGGTATAATCTGATCCAAAAATAAACACAAGAGGCTGTCTCAAAAGTAAAATTGAGATGGCCTCTTTTTTTTCTCATTGTAAATTTTCCCGGAGATAATTATCAATTGCAAGGTTGTAAAGATACTGCAATGTAACAAGTAAGGGGAGATCAGTCCTGAAAATCTGTGCGCCAACCGAGCGGATAGGAAGTACTTTGATTGACGTTCCCGTAAGGAATGCCGCTTCGTATTGATTCAGGTTGGTGGCAGGTATTGTCGTTTCGGTTATCCGGATTCCGGCCTCATGACATAGCTGTACGACTTTAATCCGGGTTATTCCCTGAAGTACCTTCTCTTCGGGAGCCGAATAAAGGATATCATTCTTAATGAAAAACACATTCGACCTGCTTCCCTCGGTAATATTCCCTTCAGAATCGACAAGCAGTACCTCGGAAAGGCCTTCATTTTTTATCGAATCATCTGCCCGCTCCCTGATATCACTGTGCCTGATTTTGGCATGAGGTACCGGACGATCAGCATTTAGTAAACCAACCTTTACTCCCTCGGAATATTCCGATTGAGTAGGGTAGTAATGTGGGATGAAAGTGAGTTCGGAATGGGGAGTGTCAGAGGTACTGTTAAACGAAAAGCTAAGCTTAATGTTGCCGGTATTCTTGTTTTGGGTTGAAATGTAATTTTTAATTATCCCTTTCATCGGGGAGAAATCGGGCATCAGGTGATCCGTTCCTGTAAGTTTAGCGGAATGATATAAACGATCAAGGTGGTCTTCCAGAAATACGGGAATTGTTTCCACGATCCTGATTACTTCGTATAATGTAAGGAACTCCTGTTTGCTTTGTGTGCTCATCCTGAATTTATAGACTATTAATGTATGATGCCGATGGGTTTAAAACACTTTAAAGTGAAACCGAATCAAATAGTGGGAGGGGTAATAAATCGTGCGGTAAACGTGAAATAAGAAATTAGAGCGGGAGACGGGACTCAAACCCGCGACCCTCAGCTTGGAAGGCTAATGCTCTATCAACTGAGCTACTCCCGCTTTTATTACTTGTTTCAACGGTTGAAAATGTGGGGAGAGCAGGATTCGAACCTACGAAGGCGTACGCCAGCAGATTTACAGTCTGCCCCAGTTGGCCGCTTTGGTATCTCCCCGAATATTAAAAAATGAACTTCATTCCGGGAGTAATCATCCAACA
>JBBRGI010000227.1:0-6119 GCA_038240855.1 Bacteroidales bacterium
ACTTAGAAAAAGCTGGAAAGGTTCTCTGAATTCATCTTCAAGAAGATCAATCTTTTTGTAAATCTCCTTCTCCGCATGAATCGAATCAGCCGCCGGAGAGTAATCATCTTTCGAAAACGAAATCTGAAGCTTATGTGAAGAACTTTCGAGCGTCGTTTTGGCTTTCACATTTCTCCGGTACTCATTAATAAATGTATTTTTCATGATCGTGTAAACCCAGGCCATAAGATTTGTGTCGGCCGAAAATTTATCACGATAAGTTAGTGCCTTCAAATAGGTCTCCTGGACAAGATCACGGGCTTTATCCGAATCGCTCGTTAAACTTAATGCAAAGTAGTATAATTTATTGTGAAGGCCTGTCAGTGAATTCTGAAATTGAATTTGTGTCATAATAGGATTTATTAATAATTTGATCAAATAAAGGTTTTCAATTATCAAACAATGCATCAAAGATATCAGGTACACATTTAAAAAACAATACTCTGCTAATTATCTCTTCATTTTTCAGCTGATTTATTTCAATTGATTCTAAATAGCGAAATCGTAATTATCAATATAACAATGTGATCTCGTCATAATCTTTTGTGCAATTTAAATTGCAGCAAACGCAAAAAAAAATTCCAAACCTGGTTTATTTTGATCAAACATAGCTTTTGAATGATCAAACAACGATTTTCCGAAGCAAATGGTGAGTATTTTTTTGTAATGAGAATCGAAATATGCTGAACGTCTTTATCAATTTAAAAGCTTAAATTTACCGTTATTTTAATATGGCCGAAGGTTTTTGCAATTTGACAGATGAACATTCTTTATTCGGGCAATGTGGCTCACTGTAGCGAAGCTCTGAGCATAAAGATGATTTTTAACTAAAAATATTAAGTTAGTCTTCTGTTTGATGATTTTTTTGTTTGAACCATAACGAAACCATTAATAATTCGTGTCGTAAAACTTGGAATAATTCAACCATAAATTCTATAATATGCCTTCTATTCGTATCGCAGTTATTGGCCTCGGCTACGTGGGCCTGCCTCTTGCACGGCTTTTTGCCACAAAATACCCGGTGATCGGGTTTGATATTAATCAGCAACGCGTTAATGAAATCAACCAGGGGATCGATCGGACCCTCGAGGTGGATAAAGAGGTACTTCGTGCAGCACTAGTCACTGAAAATCCTGCAACCCTGGGAACAAACGGACTGTTTTGCTCATTTAACCCTGAAGATATCAAAACCTGTAATTTTTATGTCGTGACGGTTCCTACTCCCGTGGATAAAAACAACCGCCCAGACCTCACACCGCTGATTAAAGCCTCAGAAACCGTTGGTCGTGCAGTATCCAAAGGAGATATCGTTGTTTACGAATCGACTGTTTATCCGGGTGCCACTGAGGAGGATTGTATTCCTGTAGTCGAAAAAGTGTCAGGTCTCAGATACAACATCGATTTCTTTGCCGGATATAGTCCTGAAAGAATCAATCCGGGGGATAAGGAACACACAGTTGAAAAGATTAAAAAAGTAACTTCCGGTTCAACACCCGAAATTGCTGAGATCGTTGATCTCACCTACCGTTCCGTAATTCAGTCAGGGACCCATAAAGCTTCATCAATCAGGGTGGCTGAAGCCGCCAAAGTAATTGAAAACAGTCAGCGCGACATCAATATCGCTTTTGTAAATGAACTTGCCAAAATATTCAATGCGATGAAGATAGACACGCAGGATGTATTGGAGGCCGCCGCAACAAAATGGAATTTCCTTCCGTTTAAACCCGGGCTTGTCGGGGGGCATTGTATTGGGGTTGATCCCTATTATCTTGCACAAAAATCACAGGAAGCCGGGTATCATCCCGAAATTATCCTTGCCGGACGGCGAATGAACGACAGCATGGGAAAATATGTGGCCGCCGAGGTGGTCAAACTAATGATTAGAAATGAGGTTCCGGTTAAAAACGCAAAAATACTGATGCTCGGGATTACTTTTAAGGAAAATTGTCCTGATATCAGGAATACGAAGGCAACGGATATCTACCATGAATTAATCAGTTACGGTATTAATGTAGATGTTTACGATCCGTGGGCTTCACCCGAAGAAGTAAAACATGAATACGGAATCTCTATCCTGGGACAATTAAATGAATCGGCCAATTATGATGCGGTGATCCTGGCCGTCGCTCATCAGAAGTTTTTAACGCTCGATCTCAAGACGTTTAAATCACGAGGTGCAATTATTTACGATCTGAAAGGTATTCTTCCCCGCGAACTGGTGAATGCACGTCTTTAAATTAGATTATATCAATGTATTGGATAAAATTGATTTCCCCAGTTGCTAAAATAATCAATCTTTAAATTTAAAACCGATCTATGATAATTGCAGTTGATTTTGACGGAACAATCGTTGAACATCGTTACCCGGCAATCGGAAAGGAACTGCCATTTGCGACGGAAACCATTAAAGCGCTTCAGAGAAAACATCATCAGATCATTCTCTGGACCTACAGATCAGGCAAAGAGTTGGAGGAAGCGGTAAATTTTTGTCAGAAGAGGGGTGTTGAATTTTACGCGGTAAATAAAAACTATCCCGAAGAACAGTTCAATGAGAGCATTAGCAGAAAAATCAATGCTGATCTGTATATTGATGACCGGAATATCGGAGGATTGCCCGGATGGGGTGAGATTTACCATACGATCTGTCCTGAGGATTCCGGAAAGCGAAAATAATTCTGATAATTTTTCGGAGACCAGTACCACCAGCCGCCAGGAATTCCTCAGAGCCGGAAAATTCAGCTTTTACCTTTCTGTTAAAATAAATGCCCGACAGAAACGGGCATTTATTATTCATATTTATACTGTCTCGAGCGGCACATCGTGAAGTTCCCGCCACGGGAGACCATGCAGATTCAACTGCTCCATAAACGGATCAGGATTGAACTCCTCAACATTGAAGACACCCGGTCGTTTCCACTCCCCGTTAAGGAACATCATAGCCCCGATCATTGCAGGTACTCCGGTTGTATAACTGATAGCCTGCATGCCGGTTTCGGCATATGCTGCTTCGTGACTGCAATTATTATAAATGTAGTACGTCTTTTTCTTCTTATCCTTTATCCCTTTTATCCGGCAGCCAATAGAAGTCTCACCTTTATAATTGGCGCCAAGCTCTTCGGGAGCAGGTAGCACAGCCTTTAAAAACTGGATTGGAACTATTTCCTTTCCTTCGTAAAGAATAGGTTTTATTCCTGCCATGCCGATGTTTTGAATCACACGCAGGTGAGTCAGGTATTCCAGTCCAAAGGTCATCCAGAATCGGGCTTTTTTAAGAGTTGGAAAATTTTTCACCAGCGACTCGAGTTCTTCGTGGTAGATAACATATGATTCACGTTCACCAATACGAGGGTAAGTTAATGGTTTATGGATTTCGTGCGGCTCGGTTACGACCCATTGGCCATTTTCCCAGTATTTCCCCCTTTGAGTTACCTCGCGGATGTTTATTTCAGGATTGAAATTCGTAGCAAACGGTTTTCCATGATCCCCCGCGTTACAATCAACAATATCAAGGGTCTGAATCTCATCAAAGACATATTTTGCGGCCCAGGCAGTGAAGATGTTTGTAACTCCCGGATCAAATCCACATCCAAGTATTGCAGTTAATCCTGCGGCTTTAAACCTTTCCTGATAATCCCATTGCCATTTGTACTCGAATTTGGCCTCTTCTTTGGGTTCATAATTGGCGGTATCGAGATATGAAACGCCCGTTTCGAGACATGCATCCATGATCGTGAGATCCTGGTAAGGCAGTGCCACATTTACCACCAGATCAGGTTTAAAAGACCGGATCAGTGCAACCAGTTGCGGAACCTGGTCAGCATCGACCTGAGCAGTCTGAATTCTGTTTCCGCCAATCAGGGCAGCAATCGCATCACATTTCGATTTGGTACGACTAGCGAGCATAATCTCCGTGAAAACATCAGGAAGACCTGCCATCTTGTGTGCAACGACGGTTCCAACACCACCGGCACCAATGATCAAAACTTTTCCCATCAAATGTTTCTTATTATTAGGGTTAAACAATCAAATTGACTGCAAAATAACCAAATTTTCCGACGAAATCATTCATTTACTACCGGCAAAAGAAAAATTTTTAGTTACTTAACGTTTTAAAACAATTCAACATTTACAAAAACAATTCATCAATGGCAGTACTTAAATATTCTGAAAATACCTGGGAAGAGATCAGGGAAGGAGTATTCCGTAAAATGGTTTATCTTGAACAAATTATGACTGTGATGATTGAGTTTAGAAATGGCCCGTGGATCGAAGCAGATCCTTATCATTCTCACCCGCATGAGCAAACCTGCTATATCGGAAAGGGTGAAATTATCCTTTCTTGCGAAGGGGAGCCCGATCAGGTGCTTAATGAAGGTGATTTATTCTATATCCCGTCCGGAAAAAAGCATACAATCCGTGTGCTCTCACCCGTTGCGCGATTAATCGACAGCTTCTCTCCTATCCGTGAAGATTTTCTTTAAAGTTTAAATCATCTCCATATCTTACTTTTATTCAGTTCCCTCTGGTATCGCGCAGCATTGCGGTTATGTTCAGCGAGCGACCGGGCAAAGTTATGGTAACCTGAGAAATCTTCTTTCGCGCAGAAATACATAAAATCATGCTGTTCCGCATTTAAAACGGCATCCACACTGGCAATATCCGGAAAGTTAATCGGACCCGGAGGAAGTCCCGCATATTTGTATGTATTGTAAGGAGAATCGATTGTTAAATCCTCCGTTAATATCCTTTTTAACTGGAAATTACCCAGCGCATATTTAATGGTTGGATCGGCCTGAAGCAGCCATCCCCTTTTATACCGGTTTATGTAAACTCCTGCCATTCGCGATTTTTCATCATTCTTGTTAGTCTCTTCGTGGACGATCGAGGCGATGGTAACGACCTGTAACGATGATAAGCCCATGTCTGCTGCCTTTTTTTTACGAGATTCGGTCCAAAACTGATCATATTCCCATTTCATCTTCATGATAAACTTTGCCGGCGAAATATCCCAATAGATTTCATAGGTATTTGGGATGAATATCATCGGAAACGATTCGCGGGTAAATCCCATATCGGAAGCGATCTTATCATTATTTAACGCGCTCAGAAAAGCTGCAGAGTCAGGCTCAAGGTAATAGGCCAGCCGGGCAGCAAGTTCTTCTTTGAAACGGATATTATTAAAGGTAACCTTTACGGGCATCTGAATTCCTTGCCTCAAAAGATCAATCAACTTGTTATTACTCCATCCTTCTTTAACCAGGTATGCGCCAGAACGGATCTTTTGCGGATAACTCTTTTTATTTGCTACCCATTGAAATGAAGAAATCTTATTTAGGAAATCGCCTTCTTTCAGCAAATCAACTACCTGTTGAAAATCGGCACCAGTCGGAATATACAACATCCCTGTTTTCTTAACATTGTTCTTATAGATGTCGTTATAAAGCCGATATCCCCAAATGCCAGCCATTATTGCCACCAGACAAATACCCACTACGATCAACTTACCCGGTTTGGGAACCACCATTAACCTGTTTTTTATGATTAAACTCATCGGCCTCTCGGTTTTATTGACAATTATCCTTTACAATTAAAACACTGCAAAAATACAAAATTGGCCTCAAAGTCAGAAGTAAGTCTACTTCCGGATAAAATCGGGTTCACCTTAAGTGCGAATATTTTGTACTTTTGTGACCTGAAAATATTTATTAAACAATACAACTATCAGTATGCATCAGATCAAACTTGCCGATAATATATACTTTCTTGGATTTAATGATCGCAGGACACAGCTTTTTGAGAACATCTGGCCTATTCCCAACGGGATTTCATACAATTCATACCTGATTGACGACGAAAATATCGCGTTAGTCGATACTGTCGAAAGACAGTTTATCGAAGATTATCTTGACAAAATTCAGGCTATTATCGGCGAAAGAACTATCGATTACCTGATAATCAATCATATGGAACCTGACCATTCGGGTGCATTAAAAGCAATCAGGAGCCGGTACCCCGAAATTACGCTGGTCGGAAATAAAAAAACCTTTGGACTGGTCGAAAGCTTTAATATTGATCCCGGT
>JBBRGI010000228.1:0-6119 GCA_038240855.1 Bacteroidales bacterium
TCCATTCCCATTTCGGCAGCATATTCCACCTGATAGATACTCCCTCCGAATAGTTGGGTAACAGCGCCGGAGGCCATAGAGCATGCAGTTCCGACTTCGCCCTGACATCCTACCTCTGCGCCGGAAATTGAAGCATTCCACTTTACCAGGTTCCCAATCAATCCGGCAGTGGCCAAAGCTTTTAATAGCTGATTTAAGGAAAAACCATGCTTGTGCCTTAAAAAATACAGCACGCCGGGCATTACCCCGCAAGAACCACAGGTTGGTGCTGTTACAATCTCACCTCCGGAAGCATTTTCTTCACTAACGGCCAATGTAAATGCGAAAAGTAAAGCCCGATCTCTTAAATCGTCGCTAAAATTTTTTGCCTTGGCCCTATAAGAACTGGCCTTTCTTGGGAGTTTTAATACACCAGGCAATGGACCTTCTTTCTCCAATCCGTTTTCCACCGAACTTATCATCGCTTTCCATATTTCTGCCAAAAAATCCCAAATCCCATTCCCTTCATATTCTTCCACATATTCCCAAAGCTGTTTGCCATTTTCACTGCACCACTTCAATATTTCGTCCATCGTAGTTAGCGGATAAACGGACCCTGTTTCAGGACAGTAATTATCATCTACAATCGCTCCACCTCCAATACTATAGGCTGTCCATTCTTTTACTGGTTGATTTTCCTTGTTGTATGCTTCAAATTTTATCGCATTTGCATGGCGCGGCAAAAATATTTTTGGTTCCCATATTAGCTCATAACTTTTATCTTTAAAAGCAAGATGGATTACCTGATCCGTTAAATGCCCTTTTCCTGTAGCCGCCAGGCTCCCGTAAAGTGTAACTTTATAAGTTGCGGCATCCGGTATCTTCTCCAGAAATATATCTGCAGCTTTTCGGGGCCCCATGGTATGACTGCTGCTCGGCCCGCATCCTATTGTGTATAATTCTTTTATTGAATGCATAATGATCAGTCCATTTCTTTTTAATTTTAACAACGTTTATTCCATTTCGACTGAAATAACCCTCCTGCACATCAGAAAGGTTTGTTCAAATATTGAAACAACCGCTTATCTGTAATATACAAAATAAAGGCACCGCTAATCTCTTACCATGATTACCGGCGCCTGTCCTTCGTTTGGATTTAATTCCTGATACGTTATATAATTTATGTTTAAACCATCCACCGGCCGAGGTTTTCCGCTACGAACGCATCGTCGTTTAATTCCGGATAAGCCAGGTAAACCCGGTCGATCTCTTCCTTTTGTCCCGGCGAAAGTGTATCCTTCTCATTAAGCGTCCAGATTCCTTCCAGCAATCCCTGCCTGCGGAGTATTTCGTGAATTCCGGTGATGCAACCGGCATAATTATTGGCTGAATCAAAAAAAGCCGCATTGCTGTCGGTAATATGTGTTCCCATTGTCAGTAAATTGCTGTAATTAAGGGCTGACTCCGGCCCATGGATCATTTCCATTAAATCAACTGCTTTTTTTGTCCAGACTGCCCAATGTCCGAGCAATCCTCCGGCAATCCGTTTTTTTATTATTTCTTTTCCGTCCGACAGGCTGTATTCGGTTAACAAGTCAGCCATAATATTATCATCATTGCCCGTATAAAGCACAATCTGATCAGCTCTTCCTGATTCAATGACACCCCTGACCACATCCAACGTCTGGTAACGGTTGAAAGGGGCCATTTTTATAGCAACTACATTTTTGATCCGGGCAAATTCACGCCAGAAATTCACATCCAGTTTACGACCGCCCACTGCCGGCTGCAGATAAAATCCGATGACCGGAATAACCTCTGCAACAGCTTTGCAATGCTCAAGAAGTGTCTGATTGGAAGCCTCGCGTAAAGCACCAAGGCTTAATAACACGGCATCATAGCCAAGGTCTGCCGCAAGCCGTGCTTCGCGCAAGGCCTGATCGGTTTGCCCTATCACCCCGGAGATCAGGACAATTGGTTTATTGTTTTTGGTAACAAACCGGTCATGTTCTTCTTTTGCCAGTTCCAGAATTGGCCTGAACAAGCCGATTTGCGGTAAACGGATTTCAAACTGGGTCGTATGTACTGCGACCGCTACCCCGCCGGCCCCGGCATCCAGGTAATAACGCATCAGCGCCCGTTGTCTGCGTTCGTCCATCTGTCTGTTTTTATTTAATGCCAATGGAAGTGCCGGTATTACAATTCCATTCTTTAATGCATTGACTTTTTCTATTTTTAGTTTTGGGTAATCCATATTAAATTCTGTTTCATCTGTTTATAATTGGCTTTTAAGTTGCCGAAAGGAACTCGCCATGATAATCATCCTTCTGTGTGACGAGTAGATCGTCATGGCTCGATTCATGTTAATACTTTCCATCGCGGACTTCGAAATGAGTGTGTTTATTCAGTAATTTGTTTTCATGGCTGATCCAATTGGCAATCCAGGAGATCATTTGTCCGGGCAATACCTTTGGTTTGCCGAATAAACCATGCGAAATTCTGGCGTTACTCAACAGAGCTGTCGGTGCTTCCTCCCCTGTAAATTTTGGGGTTTTTCCGAAAAGCTGACCAAATTCAAGGGCGACCTGCCTGACTGAAAGAATTTCTGGTCCTGTTATGTTGATTATTCCCGCAGGGGTGCTGCAATGCGCCAACGCCCTAAGGACCATAACATTCATATCTCCCTGCCAGATAATATTGAAATATCCCATCGAAAGATCTATCTGATCTTCATTTTTAACTTTGGTGGCAATGTCGACCAGAACACCATAACGCAGTTCCACCGAATAGTTGAGGCGGATCAGAGAAGCAAGCGTCCCGTTTTTCTTACTCCCGTATTCAAACATCCGTTCCCTTCCAAGGCATGACTGGGCATACTCTCCAATGGCAACTGGACGGTCTGATTCGAGTGAGCCACCAGACCCAATCGCGACAAGCGGGTAAACACACCCCGTGGAAAAGGCAACAATCGTGGAATCTTTATAATGCTCCGCCACCAATGCAGGCATGTAAGTATTCATCGCCCAGGTCAGGGAAAGGTTATCTTCCGAACCAAATTTCATCCCCGCCAGAAAGATTACATTTTTCACCTTAGGCAGGCTTTTGACAAAATCCGGATCGAGCAGGTCTCCCTTGATTGTTTCGATGCCGAAACCCTCAAGTTGATGCTGTTCCTGCTCATTGCTGAAACGTGAAACTCCGATGATCCGTTTGGAAATGCCTGCTTCCTCACAGGCCCTTCTGGCCATCCGGGCAATCGAGGGACCAATTTTTCCGGCAATACCCAAAAAAATAAGATCTCCCTCAAGAGCTTTAAATAATTCAACCACCTCAATCACAGGCTTCGAAAGCAATTCTTCCAGTTGCTCTTCGTTATCAATTACTTCAGGATATTTTAACATAACTTTAATTCTTATTATCGTTGACTTCAGAAGTTTTGGGTAAAAATGACGCAATGACAGCCCCTGTAAGCGCAACACCAATAAGCACAATAAATCCAACCGAATAGCTATTTGTTGTTTCATTATATAAAGCACCTACCAGCATAGGGAAAAATGATTCGGCAAGGCCATCAGCAACCAGAATAATCCCCATCGTGCGTCCCAGGGCTCTGACGCCAAACAGATCACCTGCCATTAAAGGGATGATCATGTAATCTCCGCCAAGGCCAATACCAAAAATCACTGCAAAAATATAAATACGTCCTGAGAAGTCAGGCATCAATAATATAGGTATGGCTAATGCGACCATCAAATAAATCAATATCATGACATACTTACGGTTGATCAGATCGGACAGCCAGCCCATCAATAATCTCCCTGCAAGACTTGACAACAGTACAAACGACATCACATGGGCGGCTTCTGTCTGAGTAAAATCCAGGTCCCGTAAATACAGCTTTAAATGCTGTCCTATTCCGCCTACTGCACCAATTGAACACATGCTTCCAAAGGCCAGAAGGTAAAAATTAGGATTTTTAAGTATGTTCTTTATCGGGACCATTGGTTCGGCGCTCTCTTTTTTAACTGCTTTAGCAGACGGCTCCCTCAGGAAATAAGACATCGGAAATGCAATAAGGATAATCAGAACGCCTAATGCACCTAAAGCAAAATGCCAGCCAAATTCTTTTTCCAGTCCGGCGGAGAGTAATGGAACGAATGCTCCACCGGCTCCGATTCCCAGATAGGCAATTCCCATTGCTTTTCCCCTGTTTTTATCAAACCATCTGGATATTAAAACCTGGCAAGGCAGTGGACCTCCGAAAACATATCCAAGCGCATTAAATACATAGAATAAATAAAACATGCCCAACGAGCTTGAAAAACTTAACCCGATCAGTGCAACACCCATCATCAGTGCTCCTGACATCATTAACCTTCGTGGACCGTACCGGTCGATCATCCATCCGGCTACAAACCCAAACAAGGGGCCAACCAGTAATTTCCCCACTGCATTACCCGAAGTGACCACCGTTCGCGACCATCCGTATTCCCTGATCATGAAATCATAAAAGAATGGTAATCCGTAATAGGCAATCCCTACTATCGCAAAAAGAGATAAAAATGCTGTAGCCACAATATAGGCCTGCGAACTACGGTCAGATACAGTTGACTCAGTCAATATTGCCTTGCTTTCCATCATCGT
This sequence comes from Bacteroidales bacterium, assembly GCA_038240855.1. GTDB lineage: Bacteria > Bacteroidota > Bacteroidia > Bacteroidales > Prolixibacteraceae > JAAFHB01. Next base: position 4,624 of record JBBRGI010000228.1, read on the forward strand.
TGATTAATTGGAATTAATTAAACAAATTTCATGCCTTTAGGACTCACTACTTGTCAGGACAGCAAGTTTGGATGCAGAATCGTAATCCAGGTAAAGCGATATTGCCTCATGTTGCCGCATGACCGATGCAGGAATCTCGGGTGAGATTTCACCTTCGATAGTTTTTTTAACAGCCTCAGCCTTCCGCAAATCAGGTACGCAACAGATAATTGCCTTCGATTTCATGATCTGCCTGATCGACATACTTATAGCTTGTTCAGGAACATCGTTTAAAGCAGGGAACCAACCTTCTCCCAATTGCTGGCGGCGACAGTCTTCATTCAGTTTCACAACAAGATAGGCTTCTTCCGTTTCCATATCAGCCGGAGGATCATTAAAAGCTAAATGACTGTTTTCGCCAATGCCCACAAAAGCAACATCTATCGGATTTTTACTGATTAACTTCCCCAAACGGATACATTCTTCATAAGGGTCTGTGTCGCCATTCACATAAATAAACTCCTTTGGTGATACAATATCAGCAAACCGTTCTTTGAGGTATTTTCGAAAGGAAGCGGGATGCATTTCCGATATTCCAATGTATTCGTCCAAATGAAAGGCTGTAACTACCGACCAGTCAATATCTTCTTTTACAAGTTCCTGCAGCATTTCGAATTGTGATGCTCCTGTAGCAACGATGATATTGGCTTTCCCGCTATCGGTAATCGCCTTACGTATGATTTCAGCACCCATTTGGGCTGCTTGCTTTCCAAGAATCTGTTTAGTTTCCGAGATTATTATTTCCATGTTTTTTATGATTATAAATATATATTTATGAGCTTATTTTGTCTTTTGATGCAAGAATTCGTAATCGGTAATTACCAATCTTTTGGGGTAATGCTGACATTTTTTAATTTTTGTATGTATAGTTTATTTTATACTCCGTGTTTTGCATAAACTTCCTTACCTGCAAGGATCGTTTTCTGAATCATTAACCTGCCGTTCTCAAGAGTAAACAGGATTAAATCAGCCCGTTTGCCCTGTTTTATTTCACCAATTTCATTTAATCCCAGTTGCCCGGCAGGATTGGCAGTGGCCATCCGGACAGCATTTTCAAGGCTGCAGTGAGTAAATTTCATGATATTCGAAACACAGGTGCTAAGGGGGCTTGCCGCCCCTGCGAGTACATTTTCAGCGGGATATCTCACAACTTCTGATAATACAACAAGTCTTTCAAGCCTGGTATATTCGCCGGGAGGAAGTCCTGCCAGATCTAAAGCATCCGAAACAAGGATGGTGCGCTCAAGTCCTTTCATTTTATAAAAACACTTTAGCTGATCTTCATTAAGGTGATATCCATCGGCAATAATGGTAGCGGTAATACGGTCGTCGGCCAATTGTGGCCAGAGCGGATTATCATGGCGGTTAATCATATTTGCACATCCGTTTCCCAGGTGTGTCGACATCGAAGCACCAGCCCCCACAGCTTGCTTTATGATTTCAGATGATCCGTTATG
>JBBRGI010000229.1:0-6089 GCA_038240855.1 Bacteroidales bacterium
CGCTGCACAGGAAGTAATTGTACTGGCAGATTCGTCCAAATTCGGGAAACGGGGATTCGGTAAAATTTGTAATATTCATCAAATCCATCAAATCATTACTGACAAGAATGCACCTCACAGTACAGTGCAAATCATTCGGGAAAAAGGGATTATAGTGACACTCGTCTGATGGCAGGATAAACCGAAAGACACTTCCCGTCCCTTCATCGCTCTCAATCTACACTCTTTGTAATGAATTTAAAATCAAAATATATGTACGGAAAAATAAAGGAACACCTTCAGAATGAACTCTCCCAAATCAGGGAAGCAGGACTTTACAAAAGTGAACGAATCATCGTTACCTCGCAGGATGCAGTGATAAGACTTGAATCCGGAAAGGAAGTGCTTAACTTTTGTGCGAACAATTACCTCGGTCTTTCGAATAATCCGGAACTCATTTCTGCAGCAAAATCAGCCCTCGATACCCATGGATACGGCATGTCGTCCGTACGGTTTATCTGCGGAACTACCGATTTGCATAAAAAGCTCGAGCAAAAGATTGCCGCTTTTTTCGGAACAGAGGACACCATCCTTTATGCTGCCTGCTTCGATGCAAACGGTGGTGTATTTGAACCGTTGTTTTCGGAAGAAGATGCCATCATTTCCGATGCATTAAACCATGCTTCCATTATTGACGGGGTTCGTCTCTGTAAAGCGCGCCGGTTACGGTATAACAATGCCGATATGACCGATCTGGAGGCACAGTTACAAAACGCGCAGGATGCAAGATTCCGGATTATCGTTACAGATGGGGTGTTTTCGATGGACGGAAATACAGCCCCTATGGATCAGATTGTGTTGCTGGCTAAAAAATATGATGCATTGGTCATGGTCGATGAGTGTCACTCAGCAGGTGTTGTTGGCGAAACAGGGCGTGGTGTTACTGAAAAATTCAATGTTCGTGGCGAAGTTGACATTATTACCGGAACGCTGGGAAAAGCTTTTGGAGGTGCGGTAGGCGGATTTACAACCGGAAAAAAGGAAATCATTGAAATGTTACGCCAGCGATCAAGGCCATATCTTTTCTCAAATTCAATTCCCCCGGCAGTTGTCGGGGCAGGAATCAGAATGTTTGAAATGATGGACGAATCGACCCAATTGCAGGATCGTCTGCATGAGAATACCGAATATTTCGTGACTAAAATCAGAGAAGCGGGATTTGACATAAAGCCTACCAAATCGGCCATATGTGCCGTAATGCTTTATGATGCCAAACTCTCCCAGGAATTTGCGTCGCGTTTGCTTGACGAAGGAATCTATGTAATTGGATTTTATTATCCTGTCGTACCTCAGGGACAGGCACGAATAAGAGTACAATTATCAGCGGCTCACCGCCAGGCGCACCTCGAAAAGGCGATTGCAGCTTTTACAAAAATAGGAAAAGAACTCGGGGTGATTAACTAATATTTGAGCATAAAAAAGGGGGAGTTGTGCAGGCTCCCCCTTTACACTAACCTGTTTCAATTGATTTGGTGCAAAAAATCTTTCGTATTATCCCTTATTAATTGTATATCCTTCTTTTCGGAAATACTTAATATTATAAACTTTTCAGACAATTTAAATAGCAACACTTCCCGAAGTCACTTCACAATTCTGTATTAATAGGAAACGACACCTAATTGTTACCCGAATTTTGATACTTTTTTGAAAAAAAATTAAATTCAAATGACTTAGCTTCGCAATCAGCTATCTTAGAGTAGATTAAAAATGCAGTTTTTTTATCCCATTATTGAATTTAGGGTCTATAAAGATTAAATATACATCTGCCCGATCATTTTCCATTATCAATAAATGCCCTTAAAGGATTAATTAATCTTGTGATAAGACGCATCTCTTTTGTTATAATCTCGGCTGTTCCATCCATCTGCTGGATAAATTTCAGGTTCTCGCGATAGGATGAAGTCATTCCACCAACAAGTTCTATTTCAGCAATATAACCTTTAGCATCGGGAACCAGCGATACTGAGCGGATTCTACCCTTTAACATGCCGAATTCCATATACGGAAAGCCGCTTAATTTTAAATTCACTCTTTGTCCCACCTCTACTTTTCCGAAACCAGAGGGCAAAATAACTGCTTTTGCAATGATTGCTGATTTTTCTTCCGGAATTACAGTAGCGATCAGTTCCCCGGTTTTTACCTCCTGGTTTACACTCCATATTGAAGTGAAGGTCAGCTTTCCTTTTATGGGACTTGAAACAAGATACTTTTCCTCCCATTGGTGAATAGCGCTTTCAAGGTTTTGTTTCGATTCGTCAAGTGCAAGCCGGAATTCAGATAATTCCCGATCGTGCTGCATCTGTAATTCAACCTTGCCCGACTGCATTTGCAAAATTGAAGACTCTGTTTCCCTGAGTATAGCTTCAAAGCCTATAAAAGCAGACCTTTTTGAAAGGTAAAGCTGCTTCGATTTGTCGTATTCAGCTTCACTGGTAGTTCGTTTCCCATAAAGAGACGAATCACGGATGAAACTTTTTTGAGACAAGACCAGGTCATTTTGCTGAATTTCCCGCTGACGAATCAGGGTGTGGTAATACTCCTCCTGCTTCACAATCTGTTTATTCACCAACCCGATCTTTTGGGGAAGAAAATTCTGCATTAAATAATGTTTGAAATTATTCCTGCTCTTCAAAAAAGGGCCGTAACTTTGCTGCAATTCTCCCAGCGTTAGTTGTTCAGACAATTCACACATAAATACCTGTTCATCCCAGTCACTAATCCTGAAGCAATCGGACAACTCTTTTTTAAGTATCAGATAATGGGCAAAATCAGTTGGATTATTAATCAAGGCTATATTTTCTTTGTCGTTTACCGTCTGACCATCATCCGCAAAGAGTCTGTCAATTTTGCCTGTCGATTTGCTGATAAGCGCCACAGGTGGATTTTTTGTTGTCAGGATCATGGGAGCCTTTATGATTTCAGGAGATTTAAAATAATAACTTCCGATAACCAAAATCGAAAATATGGCAAATATAACTGTCAGACCCCACCGGATTACACGATTTGGAATATTCGACATGATTTCCTGAACCTCGTCACTATGTGGCTGTAAAATAGAATTATCCGGCATGCTTGCACTTATATTTGTTCATTGAATCTCAATTTCCCAATTCTAGCTGATCTCTTACAAGATTAAAATAAACCCCTTTTTTTCCTACCAGCTCATGATGAGTTCCTTTTTCGACGATTTCTCCCTCTTCAAGGACAACAATCTGGTCGGCATTTTTAACTGTACTCAGACGATGTGCCACAACAATCACTGTCCGGTTTTTAAAAAACTGGTTTAGATTATCCATGATCACCAGCTCATTTCTTGCATCAAGTGCATTTGTGGCCTCATCGAAAAAGATATAATCAGGATTTTTGTAAACAGCCCTTGCAATGAGGATTCGTTGCTTCTGCCCGGTACTTAGTCCATGGCCCTCTCCACCGATCCGTGTAGCATAACCTAATGGCAATGTTTCGATAAATGACTGGATATTTGCGGTTTGAACTGCCCTTTCGATTTTACCAGAATCAGGAAATTCGTCACCGATTCCAATATTTCCGGAAATGGTATCGGAGAAAATAAATCCCTCCTGCATAACCACTCCGCACTTTCTGCGCCATTGCTGCTGACTGTAATTATCCATCGAAACCCCACTCAGGGTGATCTCACCTTTAACCGGTTGGTAGAAACCAAGAATCAGCTTTACAAGTGTACTTTTTCCGCTCCCGCTGGTACCTACAATAGCGGTGATCTTATTGGAGGGAATTTCGAGATTGATTTTTTTCAGCACAACGGGTGAATTCGGGCCTTCGTACTGAAAGGACACCTCTTTTAATACGATATCTTTCCCTGCCGGGATTTCGTTTATTTTACGTTGCTCAGGTCTCTCCTCATCTGCTTTGTCATTGATTTCCCCTAGTCTTTCGAGGCTGATCTTGGCATCCTGTGCCGATTGTATAAAGCCAATAAATAACTGGATCGGGGAATTCAACTGGCCAATAATGTATTGAACGGCCATCATCATTCCGAGTGTCATATCTCCGGTAACAACTGCCCGGGCAGTGAGGAAAGAGATCATAATATCTTTAGTCTGGTTAATAAAGGTAGCGCCAACAAGCTGATTTTGATTAAGCAGGAGGCCTTTAATATTTACCTTATACAATTTTGCCTGAATTCGTTCCCATTCCCACCGTTTTTGCTTTTCACAATTATTGAGCTTGATCTCCTGCATTCCCGTAATCAACTGAACGACACTACTCTGATTGGCTGAAGCCTGCTGAAAACGTTTATAATCCAACTCCCTCCTTTTTTTAAGAAAAAGCAAAATCCAGCCAATATATAAAATGCTCCCTGTAAAGAATACCAGCAGAATACCCGGGTGATAGGTGGCCATAATAATAGTATAAATCACCAAAGTGAGGGTGGCAAACAAAATATTGATCAATGAGGTAGTGAGGAAAGTCTGAATGCGGCTATGATCCTCCATTCGTTGCATTATGTCCCCGATCATCCGGGAATCAAAAAAGGATATAGGCAATCTCATCAGTTTGATCAGGAAATCGGAGATGAGAGAAATACTAACCCTGGTGGTCACATGCAACATGATCCAATTTCGGATTATCTCGTTGGCGGTCTGTCCTAAAGTCAAAACCAACTGTGCAACCAAAACCATTCCGATAAAATTGATATCACTATTCCCAATTCCATAATCGACAATGGACTGGGTCAGAAACGGAAAAATCATGCTCACAAAACTTCCGGTCAACATTCCGAGGAGTAGCTGAATAATAAATTTGCGATAGGGACGCAAATAATTCAGCAAGTAACTGAACCGGTTGGTTTTATTTATTTCGGGCTCTTCATTGTAAAACTCAGTTGTTGGTTCGAGCAGCAAAGCCATCCCTTCAATTCCCCGGCCTGTCCAACATTTCAGAAACTCCGATTTTTCATATTTTAACAGCCCATGAGCCGGGTCCGCAACGTGCACATAATCACCCTGGCCTTTCTGCTTTGAAAAAAATTTGAACCGGCCCTTTCGGGAGATCGCGGTGACCACTACAAAATGGTTCTGGTTCCAATGGATAATGCATGGAAGCGGCACCTCATCCCTCAATTGTTCCCACGTGAGACGTACTCCCCTGGAACGAAATCCCAGGTTCTCGGAAGCATCGCTCAGACTAAGCATCGATACACCCTCCCGGGTCGACCAGGTTAAACTACGCACATGCTGCAATGAATAGCTGCGGCCATAGTATCGGGCAACCATTCTCAAGCAAGTTGGTCCGCAATCCATGGCATCAAGTTGCTTGAAGAAAGGGAATCGCATAAATAACCCGATAATTTAAATTAGAAAGAAGTTCAGAAAATATACTTAATTTGGTCGTCCGACCAAATTATTATTTAAAGTTTCAATTTATTAGTCGTAAAAGTACTTTAAATATGGATTAATAAGCAGCCCTGTCGGCAGCTTCAAATAAAAAATAAAAATATTTTTGATTTTCAGGTAACAATTGAAAGGTGTTTCCTACTAATGGGTATATTAATCTAAAATACTAAATTAAGATGATGAGCAAAAGCATTATTTCCCAGAAGAACAATAGTATCGAAGGACAGTTTAAGAGCCTTAACAATGACGAAATGACGAACCTGAAAGGCGGAACTAATCCACCACTTCCTCCTACTGGTGGTGAAGATTACCCGATTGATATCCTCAATTTAAGGATGAGCAGTACCACTTATAGTTCAAAGCAACTGCTTCCGGTGTTGGGAAAAAAATCAACGAACGTTTAAATTGCCAGAGAGAATACCAAAATAGTATCACATCAGTCGGTTTATTTCAACCCTAGTGTGAAAAAGGTTGTATCACCATCCGGGATATAGCCTTTTCCCCTTTTTGATTATCAGGCGATTATATATGTTTAGGATTCCATCTCAATCATTCCCATAATCTGTCAACATTTTCTTATCTTGCGCGATAAAACAGGGGCAAATTTATCGCTTATAATGACGGTCAAAATACTTTTTCATACATTTCTTTTCAGTGTGCTGAGTTTGGTTTTGA
>JBBRGI010000230.1:0-6039 GCA_038240855.1 Bacteroidales bacterium
AATGATTGAGTTCACAATTCCAAAGCGTACTTTTGCGCCCTTAAGCCTCATTAATGTATGGATGATTTTATTGATTTACGCGGAGATAGCACTGATAATTTAGATAAAGAGTTTGATACTAAGCTAAGACCACTTCGGTTCTGCGACTTTAGCGGACAAAATAAAATTGTTGATAACCTGCAGGTTTTTGTACGGGCCGCTGTTATGAGGGGCGAATCTCTCGATCATGTGCTGCTCCACGGGCCGCCTGGCTTGGGAAAAACTACTTTATCAAATATTATTGCCAACGAATTGGGCGTGAATCTAAAACTGACTTCCGGCCCTGTACTGGACAAACCCGGTGATTTGGCTGGTGTACTTACAAACCTTGAAACCAATGACGTACTCTTTATCGATGAAATTCACCGGCTAAGTGCTGTTGTTGAAGAATACCTGTATTCGGCAATGGAGGATTATCGTATTGATATAATGATTGATAAGGGTCCAAGTGCGCGTTCAATCCAGCTTGATCTGAATCACTTTACTTTAATAGGAGCCACCACACGAAGTGGTTTACTCACTGCCCCTTTACGTGCCCGTTTTGGGATAAACTGCCATCTTGAATACTATGACCTTGAAGTATTGACCGCGATTGTAAAACGCTCTGCCAAAATTCTTGATGTTAAAATATACCAGAATGCTGCTGTTGAAATTGCCCGCAGAAGCAGAGGTACCCCGCGAATAGTGAATGCTCTTTTAAGAAGGGTACGTGATTTTGCAATGGTGAAGGGCAATGGTGAGATTAATATTGAAATTACCCAATATTCGCTCGAAGCATTAAACATTGACAAGTATGGGCTGGATGAGATGGATAACAGAATATTAACTACTATTATTGATAAATTTAAAGGGGGTCCTATCGGTTTAACAACCATTGCAACGGCGGTAAGTGAAGATGCCGGAACTATCGAAGAGGTTTATGAACCTTTCCTTATCAAGGAAGGATTTTTAAAACGTACTCCTCGTGGAAGGGAAGCTACTGAACTTGCATACCATCATTTAAACAAAATCTGGAGAAAAGACAATACACAAACGCTGTTTTAGGCTACTTTATATTTTTAACTGGTTCGATTTCGAAAATTTTAGGCCAAAGTTTTCCTGTCACATAGAGTTTATTTGTTTTGTCATCCCATGCAATACCGTTAAGAACATCAACCTGAGTATTGCGGGAGTTGAGACCAGAAGACAAAAGACCTTTTAAATCGATTTCAGCAATAATTTTTCCTGTTTTAGCATCGATTCTTACAAGGAGGTCACTTGTCCATATATTGGCCCAGATTTCACCCTTAATGTATTCCAGTTCGTTTATATTTTTGATGACCTCCTTGTGGTTACACACCTGTATTCTTTTGGTCTCTTTCAGGGTTTCGGGATCAATATAAGTTATGAATTCGGTACCATCACTCATAATTAATGACTGACCATCATTGGTCATGCCCCAGCCCTGTTCGCTTTTAAAATTCCATGTTTTGATCAGTTCAAAACTTTTAAGATCGCGTACAAATCCGATCTTTGTTTTATAAGTAAGCTGGTATAATTTATCATTCAAAATCGTTATTCCTTCACCAAAATATTGATCTTCGAGCTTAAATTCCTGTACTATTTTCCAGGTTGAAAGATCGGTCTTATAAATTGCTGAACTTCCTTCCTGGCCAGTACCTTCGTAAAGATATCCGTCTCTTATTTCAAATCCTTCGGTAAAGCCTTCATTTATATGAGGATATGTTTTAATTACTCTATAACCGAATTTTTCAGGAACAATATCCGAAAGAAGCAGAAAATCTGTATAATTCTCTCCCGTCGTGCCATCACCGGTTGTAGCGATCGTTTTCAGATAATGTGTACCCACACTAAAATCAACTGTTTCAATATCAAAAGAATTTTCGGTTACGTCACTGGTAAACACTAATTTTGCATCCAGAAATACTTCAGTTTTGTCAAGTTCTCCATCCTTTATTTTAGTCTGGAAATTGACAGTTAACTTATCTCCTACAGTATATTTTTTATTTTTAGGATTTATATGGATGGATGTTACGGGTTTTCGGGTCCGTTTTGCAGATTGTGCACAGTTCATTAATACAAAGGAGGTCAAAAAAATAAAAAAAACAAATGCTGTTAGTGGTCTCATATTCAATTTACAAAAGATCATTTACTGATAAAAATTTCAATGGGGTAAATTATAAAAAAAATCGTCTGTTATTAACAAAATTAGGGTGTTTTATTAACAATGCTTCACGTGGAACGTTTCCTGTATTTGATTGTGATTTAATATAACCCGAACAATCTAAAGCATTATCTTTGCATTTCGAACATTAATAAATAGCCTGTTTTGAGTGGATTAAAAAAACTTGCCGGAGAGACTGTAATTTATGGTGTGCCCAGCATTGTAGCAAGATTTCTAAATTTGTGGCTTACTCCTCTTTATACCTATACTTTCGTAACCGCTGAGTTTGGGATTTTGAGTAACATTCTGGCATTTGTTGCCTTTTTCCAGGTAATTCTCACCTATGGCATGGAGACTGCGTATTTCCGGTTTGCTGGCAGAAGTGAAAATCCCGAAAAGGTTTATTCTACGGCATTGGTTTCATTAGGCATCACTTCGTTAAGTTTTATTGTATTAATTGTTGGCTTTTCCGAAAATATTACTTCCTGGATGAGCTATGAGGGACATAAAAATTATATCATATGGATGGGAATAACAGTGGCGGCGGATGCTTTGTGTGCTATCCCTTTTGCAAAACTGAGATTGCAGTCAAGACCTGTTAAATTTGCAGTTTTAAGATCTGTAAATATTGCCCTGAGTATTTTACTGAATGTATTCTGGATTTTTCTGTGTCCACGAATTCTGCAAGGCAATCCCGACTCTTTTGTTCAGTATATCTACAACGAAAATATAGGTATAGGTTATGCATTTCTATCTTACCTGATCGCTTCTGTGGTGACATTGCTCTTGTTTATTCCTGATCTTAAAGTAAAAATGTCTGACTTTGATTTTACAGTTCTGCGGGAAATGTTAAAATATGGATGGCCTATACTGATCATAGGTATTGCGGGTATGGTTAATCTGCAAATTGATAAAATTTTGTTGCCGGAGCTCACAAAAGTTGATCCTGCAAGTACATTGGGAATCTATTCTGCCAGCAGTAAACTCGCGATTCTTATGGCACTTTTTATACAGGCATTCCGTTTTTCATTTGAACCTTTTTTATTCTCCCACTTTAAAAATGAGGATTCAAAGAAGGCGTATGCAGTTATTATGAAATATTTCGTGATCCTCGGTCTTATCATTTTTTTAAGCGTCATGTTCTACATGGATATTCTAAAATACTTTATCGGATCTGATGAAATGGGATATCACCAGGGATTAAAAGTTGTTCCATGGCTGTTGATGGGAAATCTGTTCCTGGGAATCTTTTATACGCAATCATTGTGGTATAAACTCACAGACAAGACTCATTTTGGGGCAAGATTTGCCATTATCGGGGCAATTATTACCATTCTTATAAATGTTCTTTTAATCCCTGTTTTTGGTTTTATGGCATGCGGCTATGCCTTTTTTACTGCCTCTTTTGTCATGACTATACTGTCTTATTTTGTCGGTCAGAAACATTTCCCGGTAAAATATGACTTAAAAAGAATAGGTGTCTATTTTTTGATGGCCGTTTTCCTGTATCTGGTTGAACGAAATATACATTGGAAGAGCGATGTCATTCACCTTGGTTTTAATACGTTTTTGCTGATGATTTTTTTCGTGTTCGTTGCTGTTAAGGAAAAAGCTGATCTGAAGGGATTGGTTAACTTCAGAAGGAAGTGAAAATGAAAGGAAACGACGTTTGGAATTGTTTGTTATCTTAGCAAATTGAAAAATATTCAAATGAAAGTGAAAATTGTTAATAAATCGACCAACAGCTTGCCGGAGTATGGTACTGAGCATGCTGCAGGAATGGATCTGAGGGCAAATCTGAATGAGGCAGTCACCCTAAAATCGCTTGAGCGGAAACTTATTCCGACCGGATTATTTATTGAATTGCCTGTCGGCTATGAGGCCCAGGTAAGACCACGCAGCGGCCTTGCATTGAAAAAGGGAATTACCGTTCTTAACTCTCCCGGAACAATCGATGCCGATTATCGTGGTGAGGTGATGGTAATCCTGATTAATCTTTCTTCTGAGGAGTTTGTTATTCAACATGGTGAACGCATTGCGCAAATGGTGGTGGCGGCGCATCAGACGGTAAATTGGGAGCAAGTTGAAATACTCGAAGATACGCTGAGAGGTGAAGGAGGGTTTGGTCATACCGGCAAGCACTGATCCGATACATGCTTGCCTGTTAAGAATTTAAAATTTTTAGAATGATAAGTAAAGAGAGACTGATAGCTATTTTGTGGATCGCAGTATGTTCAAGCGTTGTATTATCGTGTAAAGTTCAGAAAACTACTTCTGCACCGGCCACCACCGTTCTTACAGCCGACACGAGCGAAATTAGACTGAGCGAAGATGAACGTAAAGAGTTTGAATACCTGTTTATTGAAGGACTCAAACAAAGAACACTGAATAATTTAGATGAGGCGATCAAAATATTTTCACGTTGTCTTGAAATTGATTCACGTTCTTCGGCTACACTTTACGAAATGGCCAATATTCATGTCGCTAAAGGTGATTTTCAAAGTTCAATGTTTTTACTCGAAAAGGCTGTTTCATTAAATCCGGACAATCAGTATTACCGCCTTTTACTGATTAAAGTATATCAGCAAAACAAGTTATATGAGAAGGCTGCTTCAGAATATGCTACCCTTTCGGGTTTATTTCCTGATAACCCCGATTACCCGTTTTACCAGGCTGCCTTGCTGACATTGGCCGGTAAATACGAACAGGCGCTTGGTATCTATAATCAGCTCGAAAAAAAAATGGGATTATCTGAGCCCATTGCCGTGGGAAAACAGCAAATCTACCTCAAACAGAACAACAAGCCTGCCGCATATGCGGAGATTGAGAAACTCATTAAGGTCAATCCCTCTGATTCAAAATATTACGGATTGCTGGCTGATATGTACCTGGCTGATAAAAACCGGGAGAAGGCCCTCGAAAATTACACTGAAATACTCCGGATTGATCCAAACGATGGATTTGTTCACCTCTCTATTGCCAGTTTTTACCTCGAGGTCAATGATTCGGTTAAGGCTTATGAACACCTGAAACAGGCATTTAAAAACTCTTCGCTTGAGCTTGAAACGAAAGCCCAGATGTACATGTTACTGGTTCAGCCCGGACCTACAAAATTATCTGATGCGAAACAACTTGAATTAATTCATCTGTTAATTGATACCCATATTGATGATGAACGCCCCCGGGCATTAATGGTGGATTATTACCTGAGTAAAAAGCAATTCGCCGAGGCCCGCGAACAATTAAGACTTGTGCTGGATATAAAGAAAGATGCTTACATGTACTGGGAACGCCTTTTGCTGATTAACAATGATCTTTTCGACTGGCAGGCAATGAATGACGACAGTAACAAGGCACTTAAATATTTTCCCGAACAGCCGTTAATCTATATCCTCAAAGCGGTGGGTCTGCTTCAGCTAAAGCAATACGATGAACTTCTTTCGGTCATCGATTCGGGTATTGTACATGCCAAAAATGATCCCAAGATCCTTTCACAGCTCTATACTTACCAGGCTGAGGCATATTATAACCTCAAACGGTTCAACGACGCCTTCGATGTGTTCGAAAAGGTTGTTGAACTTGATCCCGAAAATTATATGGCCATGAATAATTATGCCTACTATCTCTCCTTAAAAGGTGAGCGGCTCGGAACTGCTGAAAACCTAAGTGCAAAAGTGGTTCAGGCCAATCCTGACAATGCAACCTACCTGGATACTTATGCGTGGGTATTTTTTATGAAAAAAGATTACCAACTTGCTAAATTTTACATGGAGATCGCACTTTCAAAAAATTCAGAAGACAGTGCTGTCCTTGTCGAACATTACGGTGACATCCTC
>JBBRGI010000231.1:0-6021 GCA_038240855.1 Bacteroidales bacterium
AAGGTATGACGATGAATATAATAGGATTTCGAAAGACTGATTCAATAATTGTTTCATTCTTTAAATCGTTTTGTCTAAATTTGCAAAAAATTTCCCATCCGGGTTTTAATGAGTATATAAATATCACAAATACAAAAGACAATGGCAACTACAGCAGAAATTCGTAATGGGCTGTGTATTGAATTTAACGATCAACTGTTCCAGGTTGTATCGTTTCAACATGTAAAACCGGGTAAAGGTCCTGCCTTTGTCCGCACAAAATTGAAAAATCTCAAAACCGGGAAGGTGATTGACAATACCTTTTCAGTAGGTACAAAAATTAATACTGTCCGTATCGAGCGCAGACCCTACCAATACCTTTACAAGGATGAAATGGGTTTCAATTTTATGAATTCAGAGACCTTCGAACAAGTCTCTATCGGAGCTGAACTTGTCGATAATGCGGATCTGATGAAGGAAGGGATGACTCTTGAAATTATGTATCATGCAGATACTGAAACACCGTTAACTGTTGAATTTCCTCCTTTCATTGAAGTTGAAATAACTTATACCGAATCAGGAGACCGTGGCAATACTGCCTCTTCCACAGCTCTAAAGCAAGCGACGGTCGAAACGGGAGCAATCATTATGGTTCCGCTTTTCATCAACCAGGGCGATGTAATTCGTGTGGACACGCGCGATAAATCGTATTACGAGCGGGTTAAAAAATAATGTGCTCATTCCACAACACAACAAAGGCCGAAGCATAGTAAGGGGGTGACTCGTTCAAATCATGAACGGGTCACCCCCTCACTCGAATACTACCGTTGTACTGGTTATATAATCAGCATAGCATCACCATAGGTTCCAAAGCGGTATTTCTCCTTAATACCGACTTTGTAGGCATTCATGAGTTTATCGTATCCGGCAAAGGCAGCAACCATCATAAGCAGGGTTGACAGCGGAAGATGGAAATTTGAGATCATACTGTCGGCGACAGTAAAGTCATAAGGGGGAAAAATAAACTTATTGGTCCAGCCCTCATATGGTTTCAACATTCCGTTGGTTGAGACCGATGTTTCGAGTGTTCGCATCACCGTTGTTCCTACAGCACAAATCTGGTGCTTGTTAACTTTTGCACTATTCACTATTTCGACTGCTTCGGGCCTGATCCAAATCTGTTCGGAATCCATCTTGTGTTTGGTAAGATCTTCTACATCAACACTTCTAAAATTTCCCAAGCCTACATGCAGGGTGATGTTTGCAAATTCAACACCTTTAATTTCAAGTCGTTTTAAAAGCTCGCGACTGAAATGCAGTCCGGCCGTGGGAGCAGCAACGGCACCCTCATGTTCAGCATAAACAGTCTGATAACGTAATGCATCATCTTCTTCAACGGGACGATTGATAAACTTAGGAAGCGGCGTTTCGCCCAGGTTATAGAGGGTGTCTTTAAACTCTTCATACGATCCGTCGAAAAGAAAGCGTAAGGTACGGCCACGGGATGTTGTATTATCAATTACCTCAGCTACAAGAAGGTCATCTTCACCGAAATAAAGTTTGTTGCCAATCCTAATCTTCCGTGCCGGATCAACCAATACATCCCACAGGCGCTGTTCGCGGTTGAGTTCCCGCAGTAAAAATACTTCAATCTGCGCACCCGTCTTCTCTTTGTTTCCATAAAGGCGAGCGGGAAAAACCTTTGTATTGTTGAACACCATAACATCGTGGTTATTAAAGTAGTTAACCACATCTTTAAATATTTTATGCTCTATTTCACCGGTATCACGGTGTAAAACCATTAAACGAGATTCATCTCTGTTTAAGGTTGGATGGAGCGCAATAAGCTCCTCCGGCAGATTGTACTTGAATTTCGAAAGCTTCATAGATGATGACATTTATGCAGATATTAATTTATTTCGTTGGATCCAATTGTATATCAGCGATTTTTGGCTGAGCTTTTAAAAAATCAGCCAGATTAATGGCCTGATTAAGGTCGTAATCTCCAACTCTTGTGCGACGTAATCCTGTAAGGTAAGCCCCGCTTCGGAGTTCCTCTCCGATGTCACGGGCAAGCGACCTGATATATGTTCCTTTACCACAAACGATTCTGAGTTTAACCTCGGGAAGAGAGAAACTTAATACTTCTATCTCTTTTACTTCCAGTGTCTTTGATTTGATTTCAATAGCGATTCCCTTTCTTGCATATTCGTAGGCGCGTTTCCCACCCAGTTTAATTGCCGAAAAATCAGGTGGGACCTGTTCTATAGTCCCGATGAACTTTTTTAAGACATCAATTAAAAGATCTTTTGTAATATGGGATGTTTCAAACTGTCTGTCTTCTTCACTTTCAAGATCATATGATGGTGTTGTTGCGCCGAATTTCAACGTGGCAACATACTCTTTTTCATCGGCCTGCAGGGATTCTATTTTTGAGGTGGCTTTCCCGGTGCATAAAACTAAAATTCCGGTTGCCTTGGGATCGAGTGTACCCGCGTGTCCAACTTTTAGTTTTTTAATATTCAATTTTTTGCAGATAATATATCTGACTTTATGCACCAAATCAAAAGAGGTCCAGTCAATGGGTTTATCAAAAACCAGTATTTCTCCCTTTTGAAAATCGAATTCCTGAACTTCTGATTGTATCATTGAATTATAAAACCTTTACTTATCGGATGAAGGTTTTTTCATGATTGCATAAATCTCAACAACAAACCCGAACATGACAACAATCGGAGCAAGTGTAATTCTCTGAAAATTAAAAATTTCCTTGTTGAACACGTTAGGATTGGCACTGCTCCCGCCAATCATTAAAAGAAATCCTGCAACTATTATGAATACCCCGATTGTGATTAATCGCAGGTTTTCTTTCCCGAGAGCAAATCCCTCATCCTCTTTATTTTCAATTTTTATGGCCATGTAAACAGATATTAATTCTAACCTACAAAGATAGTTCAATAAAACAGCTGATCAAACCTCATTCGCAAAAATTTATTTACAGCGAAGTAGGTAGAAATAAGCGTAATAAGAATGCCCGCCAAAAATATCCCGGCAATAAGCGCAACGAGTGATGTCGGATTTTGGAAATCGATGAATGACTTTAGCTCATTCTGGTACGAAAAAAATATGGCCAAAAGCATGAAACAGGCTATCAATGCTCCATAAATTCCATGCACTACACTTTTGGCGATAAATGGCCGCCGAATAAACGGCCGTGTGGCACCCACTAGTTGCATTGTATTGATGAGAAATCGTTTAGAGTAAATGGACAGGCGAATGGTATTGTTAATTAACGCCGTGAAAATAATAAACATCACCAGCGAAAGTGTGAGCAGGATAATGCTTATTTTTTTAACATTCGCATTTAATTGCTTGACAAGGTTTCGCTGGTAATAGACTTCCTGAATTTCGGGGTGGACGAGCAGCTTTGTCTCCAGCATAGCCAGGCTGTCGGGATTGGCATACCCGGCGTAGACTGTTACATCGATCGACGAAAGAAGAGGATTAAACCCCAGGAAATCAACAAAGTCTTCACCTAATTCGCTTTTTAGTTCAGTTGCCGCGCTCTCTTTACCCACAAACCTGGTTGATTTTATGTAATCAGTTGCCTCGAGGGTTTTCTGAAGTTTCATCACATCCACTTCCCGGGCATCATCGCTAAGGATAAGAGTAATTCCGATGTTTTCCATCACATAATCGGATAGACGCTGCGCATTGATTATTAATAAACCCAATAATCCAAAGAGAAAAAGTATCAATGAAATGCTGAGTGTAGTTGTCAGATAGGAACTAAACAAGCTCTTTCTGACTTTTCCCGGTTTATTTTTTACCATAACAGAATATCGTTTTTCAATTAATCAGACTTACTTTTCCTTCTTACGGAGAAACCCGTTAAAAAGAAGACCCGCGATGAGTAATAACAGTATTACTGAACTCCAGAACGAGATTATTTGTCCCGTCAGGAAAGATGTGGGTTCAAACCGGAATACAATATCGTAGTTTCCTTTCGGTAATACCATACTCCTTAATACATAATTTACCTGGAAATGTTCAACGATCTTACCATCAATGTAGGCATTCCATCCTTTCGGATAGTAAATTGCAGAGAAAACGGCGAACTGATTTCCATTCCCCTGATAATGATAGGTCATTTGATTGGGAGAGTAGGCTGTTAACGATATTTGAGAACTTGAGTCATTTGTCAGCGTAATCCCGGAAACCTCATTCTGGAATTTTTTGTCAATCACTATCTCGCTGGCAGGATCAAACAGTTTTAAGGCTGCAATTTCCTGATCTGCATTATCGACCAATTTGAATCTGTTAACCAGCCATACACTTCCGAGCGCTCGTTTGTTTAATATGGCAGGAGCCTGCGGATTGTAAATCCAATATTTCGTATTGAGCATATTCAAGGCGTTCAGTCCAAGGAACAGTGAGTCAACTGATAAATCTGAAGTTATTTTTTCGAGACGCTGACCCAGTACTGACATTTCCTGGCTGATATGAAAATCGATCAAATCCTGGTAACGGCGCATTTTGGCTCCATGATAGCCACCTATTGATTTATGATAAAAAGAAGTACTGGCATCGTTAAAGGTACTGACAGCCATATTTAACACCCTGTAATCCGGAGATTTATCTTTCAGGATGTCAAGATCGGCTGCTGTGGCTTTGTAGGGATTTAGTGCTTCACGGTTTGAAACGAAACTGGCATCATTCAAATAGCGTTTATCTACGCCCCATAAATCGATCAGGATTAAAGCACCCAAAATCAGGAGAGTGGTATTTACTTTTAGCTTTTTCTCAACCATTCCCCAGATTACTCCGGCTGCAAGCAAAATAAAAATTACGGACCGTATGGCATCGCCCTGCAGAAGAGACTTCCGGTCGGCAATTAAACTTTGCTGAAGCCAGTCGGGAAACTGGCTGTCCGCCGGTGAGATAAACGAACCTGCCAATCCGGGTATCAAGGCAAAAATAAGAGCGCTCCCGGCTGTCAATCCGACACTCCATGCCAATGGTTTAAGCCAGTTCTTCCGGTCAACCTCGCCGTTCACAAGCTTTTGCAACGCCAGTATCGCGTAAAGCGGGAAAGTAAATCCTGCAATGACCAGGATCATGGTAACAGTTCTGAATTTGCTGTACCCGGGGAAGTAGTCGAGAAAAAAATCGGTCAAAGGCATAAAATTATGGCCCCAGGCTAGAGCAACCGAAAGGAGAGTGGCGATAACCACCCAGATTCTGACAGATCCCTTTAAAAGAAAAAGTCCAAGAATAAAGAGGAAACAAATAATTGCACCGAAATAAACCGGACCTGAAGTACCTGGTTGTGAGCCCCAGTATCCGGGAAGCTGTTTTACGAGCGTGGTTGCATTAGGGACATTGTTGCTTTTCAAAACTTTACCGGTTTCGGAATTTTCGCTGAAACCAACCGAAGAAGAGCCTCCGTTGAAATTAGGAATTAACAGTGTAAATGTTTCGCCAAGACCATAACTCCAGCCAGTGGCATAGTCACGATCGAGCCCGGAAGTCTGATTTGCCTGGTCATGGGTGAGTTCAGATTTGCCCCTCATCGAATAATTACCATACTCCCAGGTTGTCCAAAGCCTGCTCGTATTTGAGGCTACAGCGAGCAAGCCAAAGGCAACGATAATTAAAGATCTTTTCAGAAATTCAGGCACCCCCTTATTTTTGATCGCAATTACCAACTCCGTGATTCCCATAACGAGCAAAATCAGTACAGTATAGTAAGCGATCTGGGGATGATTGGCATAGATCTCCAGTGCCAGAAAGATTCCAAAAACCGCCCCTCCTATCCACTTATCCCTTTTTAAGGCATAATAAAAGCCGGCAATAATGGGTGCCATATATCCTATTGCAATGGCCTTCGAAGCATGGCCGGCAGCCAGAATAATAAAATTATAGGAACTGAACGCGAAAGCCAGCGATCCCACAATGGCCAGCCAGGGACTCACACCAAAAAGTAAGAGTGCAATATAAAACCCGATCAGGTATAGAAAAATAAAATTGATGGGTCTCCAG
>JBBRGI010000232.1:0-6019 GCA_038240855.1 Bacteroidales bacterium
CCCGGTGAGTGATTCGCCCCAAATTCAGGTGCAAAGCTGCTTTGGATAGTTGCTCTTCCCCCCGAAAAAGTACCCTTGTGGCTTACACGAATGGGATATTCAAGCACAAATCTTCCTTTAGGTAAATTTCCAATAAAAAATCGTGTACCTGTATCGGTAGTGACGCGATAGTACCACAATCCACCATTGTATTCATACGATGAAAGTTGTTTCAAGGGCTCAGTTCCTGCAGGTCGCTGATCATCGAGGGTAATAAATCCAAGATCGCGGTCATTATCAATAACCAGACGAATCATCAGCAAATCGCCCGGAAGGCTTTCTGACAAATTGCTCACCAGTGAGTCCCCATGGGCCGATTTTTCAAGTTTAAAGATTTCTTTCTTTATCTTTAAAGAACTTCCACTTCCGGTGGTATCATTTACCTGTTTGAAAAAGCCATGATAAAGTCCTCCAAAAATGATGTTCTTTCCAGGATTTCTGATTTCAAGCTTACTGTCAGCGTTTAAATCACCTGGCTTAATTGATGACTGAATAAACCCGTCAATACCTGTATTCCCTTCGGGCAAGATCTTTTTTCCATCAAGAAACAGTTCAGGCAAAGGTTGATTTCCGGGAATTATATTCTGACCGGAATTTAATGCATTGATCGCCTGGGCGGTAGCAAAAGTCGATTCCCAGGCATGTGTGCGCTTTTGTTGCAGCAACCAAAGCTTCAAGGCGTCGATATCTGCAGCCGGAGCGTTAATTTCATAAAATAATTCGATGATCATACTTTGCAGCGCGATATCCGGCTCACGATAGAAATAAACACCCCGCCGTTGTTTCCAGTACATCCCTGTCTCTTCGTTTTTAATCGCCCGTTCCCGAAGTGACTGAATAATTGTCCGTAGCAATTTTGGGTTTGAATTTTCCCGTTTTAGAACAAAGGCAAGCTGAACCTGTTGCCAGATTCCCGACTTGTTCCAGTTTTTCGATGCCTTTTCAAGATAAAAATTGTACGCTTCCACTACACCCGAAGCGAATTCAATCTCCTTAAAAGTACCGCGGGCATGCAAATAATCGAATATGTTTCCTGATGGTTGATAGTTAATCTTGTCTTTATCCTTCAACTGACGGAAGGAGACCATGATTTTATGATCCAGGTATTTCACCGCTTTTAGGGCGATTGCCGATATTACCTGTTTTTCGGTTCCTGTCAACAGGTTTTTCGATCTCATTTGAGCAATATCGGTTAAAATCCGGGATGTGATCCATTCTGAGGACTCCATTCCAGGGCACCAAGCGAATCCGCCATCGGACAACTGCGCAACTTTAAGCTGCTCAATTGCCTCCTTAATCGTGGATTTGATTGTATCGGTATTAAATTTAGCCAGTTTCTCCTTTTCATAATTTGATTCCCTGAGCCAGGGTGTTTCATTCAATTTCAGATTTGTGAATTGTTCCCCTTTTTCAAGGCGCGTTTTGAAGGAGTCGGGGGATGTCAATAATTTTTGGCGCTGAAATTCCAGTTCCTTGGCAATCTCAGGATGATCGGCAAGAATTTTCCGCAAGATCAGTGTACCAGTCAGGCGGGATGAAGTACCCGAAATTGTGTACGATTCATCTCCCATCAACTGAGGCAGTGCATCGAGAATCAATCCAATCGGATTTGTCATCAAGGCGAAGTTCCACTTTCCATCGTTGATTTGATTGGCACCACCCACCTGGCTAAATTTTAACTGATAACTATTCCCTGGTTTGATCGTGAATGCCTTTGCTTCAGTTATCCAGGTCCGGTCAGGCTCAACGGGAAGAACTGACTCAAAACCGTCTGTAAATTCACCTCCCCGCGCAGTAATTTTGATTGTATAAAGACCCGGAGTTGCGGGTGCGACCAACTTCCAGCTTACCGCCTCTGCTTTTCGGTCTGCCAGGATAAGTTTTTCCATACGGGTTGCAGCCTCTGTTTTTTCCCCCGTCTCAACATTAGTAAGCTGCATAAACATATCAAGATCCAATGATTTTCCCGAAAGATTGGTCACCTTTACCGGAAGTGTTACCTGATCGCCAACGGTGAGGAACCTGGTAGGAAATGGTTCTACCATAAGCGGTTTCCGTGTGATGAATTTTTCTGTTATGGTGCCTGTATGCCCTTGGGTAGTATGAGCCAGGGCCATAAACTTCCATTCCGTTACTGATCCGGGAAGATTAAAACGCACCTCGGCCCCGCCATTTTCATCCGTTTCGACACGAGCATCAAACCACGCTGTTTCGCGAAAATCACTCCGTATTTCAATTGGCTTATCCTCCAGGCTAGTATCCGATTCGCGAGTAACAGCATCCTGGACAATCGCTGCATTACCGACCAGGGACGATTTTTTCATAGTTCCAAAAGCCATCAATGATTCAGGACTTGTTCCCCTTTTCGATCCTCCTCTAATCAGAAATGAAGTTTCCTGCCGCTGATTCATAATCACCTGATAATCTATTATTTTATGAAATTCAGGCAGAATTTCCTGTTTTTCATTGATCCATTCGGGCTGCGTGCATTGGCCTATCCCGTAGCCAATATCCTGCGGAAAGCGCAACCTGGGATAGTAATGGATATTTTCCCATATATTCAACTGCCAATTGTGCGGAAGTATTTTATCGAGAGAGGCGTCATAAACCACTCCTGCAATTTCGGCTTTCACCGGCTTCCCGTTTGCATCAACTACTTTAACATTCCATGAGACCTCTTTCCCGGGAACAACTATTTCAGGAAATTCTTCAACCGATACCTTAAGGGTTTTCTGAACCCAGGGAACTTCAACATTAAATACCTCAAAATATACCCTTCCAAGACTAATGGATGATATTCTGATTGTTAAACCACCCTGATGGGCTGTCAATACAGGAATTGTAATATTGGACATCGACCTGTCAATAAGACTATTGAATACTTTAACAGTATCCTCTCTGTGATAAACCAAAACCTTCCAAAACTGTGTTCCAAAATTCCCAAGCAGTAGTTCAATATTTTCACCCGGCAGGACCTTGTTACCGGAAAGATTTACCCACGAGTTTTCAGGAAACGAAAAATCCTTTTTCGAGCTATTGAATACCCGTACCAGGTGTTCTGCACGCACAACTGATCCAAACTTATCGGCGGTTGTTAATCTGACTTTGTAATACCCCTGTTGCAGGCCGGATGCATTTAACAGCGTAACCTGCTGTCTGTTGCTATCAAAATCTATTGTCTGAATGATTTTATCCACTGCATAATTAACAGGCTGAATTTCTTCACCGTACTGGTTTCCGGGATAGAGCCGGTCCCATTGTGCTTTTGAATAGATCGGCCGGTCAGGATTGGCCCATAATCTTTTTCGTAATGGCTTAGCGGGACTTTCAATACGAATCAGTTCAATTTTTCCCGTTGATTTAATTTCCTGGTTATCCGAATTTCGTATTTGAAAAGTGATTTTAAAATTTTTTTGAATTGAATCACTGGCAATATCCAAAATCGCAGGTCCGCTTATTGATGCAGTTAATGCTTCCTTTGCGATTTGTACAGATTTAGATGCGACCTGCGTTTCGCCGGTTATATCTGTAATCTCTGTTTGTATATCAAATCTGGAAGGAAACTTTAACAATTGGGTATATTTTTCATCTGGTTTTGCTAAAAAACTAAACCGGTATTTACCATCGCCATCGGTTGTAAATGTACCTTCATCAATTTGTTCCGGCTCACCCCATGGGCGCCATACCCATACCAGGCTGCGCGATACCCGGTATTTTCCTGACACATTTTTAAGCGGTACGCCTGAAAACGAAACAACATTTCCGGATACCTCAACCTTTGAATTTAGCCGGTACTCTCCTTTGAGATCATCATACTCAATCTTAAACCCGGGTCTGCGGTACTCCTCTACCCTAAACTTCAGCTCACCGTGTGTGGAACTTAGCCGGAATTCACCCGGCAGCCCACCCGAAGGAATATTGAATCGGCCCGAGATTGTTCCATGTCCATTGGTGGTGAGTGTAAGAGTATCAATGTTCTGGTTATTGCTGTTCTGCAAAATCACCTCAACGGACCGGTTTTCTATTGATTTAGCCTTATCACCATCCTTATTTATCATGATTCCCTTGAATAAAACGGTTTGCCCCGGGCGGTAAATACTCCGATCCGTAAACAGGTATAACCGATCCGGCACATCAGATTCGAAATCTCTGTATTTATTTATATACCAACGTGTTGTGATAGTATCTTTTTGATATGAAATCTGCACAAGATTACTCACGGCAGGAGATTTTATGAAGCCGTCAGCAGAAGTTTTGAATTTCGATGTACTCCAACCGGTATTATTTTGCTTAAATATTTCAATTTCAGCCGCCTTTACAGGAATGCCGTTTTCAATATTCATCACATTAAAAATTCCGTCCTGCTCAGTAAAGGTAATTCCGGATACGGTAAACAAAGCGCCTGAGGAACAGGTATCGCGGTCAGTAATTCCCTGCAATTCGATGAAGTACAATCCTGAGGTGAGTTTTGAAAAAATTAATTCTGTTGAATGTTGCCGAAGATCAACATCGGGGATTAATTTATAATCGGTTTCAGAAACCAGCGTTGATGATTCATAGTTATGATCGTTATTTTGCATGTACTGGCTCCCTGACTTTAATAAGGCCAGATATTCGGAGTGATTGATGCGCGATAGCCGGGCTTTTATAACTGTCAGATTCCTGTATTGTGCCAAAACAGTAAACGGGCATCCGCTCCGTGTAATATTTTCAACATTCATCTGCAAATGAGGGGCCTGCAACTGCCGAAGTTTATTGGCACTCCTTATTCCCGCCGGTGACCCGGGGTATTGCGAAATGACTGCCTCATAAATCCGGGCGGCTTCGCTGTTTTTAAACCTGAATATTTCAGAGGCCGGAATCGATGGATCATAACGATAAGCCATAGCCGAAAGAACATCGGCCTGTTTCCCGAGCACATTCGCCTTAAATGGATGATCTCCGATTTGAATCGCCAGTGATTTTAAAGCATCTATATAAAGTTCATCCTTTGTGCCTTGCGATGAATGTTGATGAATATAATCCAGTCGTTCGAGTTGGAGATAAAGCAAAGCGTCATTTTCATTGTTTATCTTATGATATTCCTCAAGTAGCCTGAAGATTTCGAATACCCGGCTGTCATATCTTCCGCTATTTGTGTTTTTTGGGGAAAATGGATACGAAAACGACAAAGCATCTCCTGCCCATGCAAAAGGAACCGGTGAAAGATCGAAACCGTCATTCTTGTAAAATTTAAGAGCTTCAGCAGCAACAATATCCAGCAGCGTTGGACGATATTGCCAGGCCAGTTCAACAGTATCGAGCAGCGCGGAATAGTTGCGCGATGAAATTTTCGCAAGAAGTTTATGATTATTAAGCGATCTTAGGAAACAACTGTCAATCCTGTCTTTAAAGTAATTAATATCCCATGTCAGGATATCATCAGGACGGGCTGTTCCTTTTGGGCGTCTAAAAACCTCGCTCCTCTCACGGTTGAGAACCGAGATCATAAATTCACCCTTGTAAGCCAGAAGGACCGACTGATTTTCGGGACTTAAACCGGATAGTTCCATCTCCCAGATTTTAAAAGGGGATGGATTGGCCTGATCACCTGTCTCAGATTTTACGTGCTGAATTCCAACAAATGCCTTGATCTGCTGAATCTGGTTGCCATCCTGAATTGCATTTGAATAGATTACGTCAAGGTTCTTTAGCGCAGATTCAGGCTGCTGAAGCAGTAACAACGAATCAACTCTTTTCCACAACTCACTGTATGGGGAATACGGTTTGGCATACGCATCGGATCCATAACACAAACTGAAAAAAGGTACAATGAAATACAACACAATTTGCCTAAGGAATGAAATTTGCATAACTGAAACACTTTACGATAAATACCGGGTACGGAAGTTACAAATTTAGTACCAAAGTTATGACCCATTCTAAATTAAATCTGCTGGAGTGAGGCTACTGTATCAAAGTAAAAATTCAGTGTAAAAAA